>NZ_BJWF01000004.1 GCF_007990225.1 Enterococcus villorum
GTGCTACTTTCACTTGTACTTGTGTCCGTACTACTTTCACTTGTTGTAGTATCCGTATTATTTCTGTCACTCGTGTCTGTATCTGTACTGCTTTCACTTGTTGTGGTGTCCGTACTGCTTTCACTTGTGTTGGTATCAGTACTGCTTTCACTTGTACTTGTGTCCGTGCTACTTTCACTTGTACTTGTGTCTGTACTACTTTCACTTGTACTTGTGTCCGTACTACTTTCACTTATTGTGGTGTCTGTGCTACTTTCACTTGTACTTGTGTCCGAATGATCAGGATCATCTATTGGAAAAATTTCATTGGGATCCCAACGATTAGTCGCTGCATTTAACGTAACATTTTTCCCGATAATTGTACCATCCATATTTTGATTAGCTGTCACATCTGCTTTTGGAGCAATGATCGTTCCTTGAAATGGTGCATTAACCGCTAAGTTAGTTAACGAATTTTCAAAATTCCAAGAAATATTCGCATCGGAAAAATCTTCTGTTTCATGGTTTGTTCGATCATTGTAGTGAATTTGTGATTGAATCGCAAAATCAGCGGGCGCATTCACTACATTTATCACGAGTACTTTATTTTCTGGATTTAAAATATTAAGCGGTGTATTCATTTCTAATACTGAAGCATCGACATTTATCGAAACAAAGTTTGATTCTCCCATTCCAGTCACATCGATCGTTCGATTGTTCATATCAGGAAAATCATTCGATGTATAAGTTTTTGCTGGATTAAGAGCCATCAAAGTGCCTGAAGCCGCCTCTAATTTAGCAAATTCTGCTTCAAAATCAATATAGACATTACCTGGGCGATCTTGATAAAGTTCTGAGGCAGATAAATGATCCACTCTTGAACCATTTACGACAGCACGATCATTTTCAATTCCTGTAGAAATAGAGGAACCGACAACAAATTTATTGATCCGATTATTATCTCCTGAAACAAAAGATGAACCAATCAATGAATCGGTCATTTGAACATAATTGATTTCTAATTGAAGATCTCCACTAATAACATCTGTCCCAAAATTATTTTTTGCATCTAACTCTTTTGTTGCAATATTTCCATCTGTATGTGCATTTACTGTCGTCTTTCCTTTTGAAAAGACATGAAATTGAGAAGCAATCCCTAGTATCCCATAATCTCCAGTTAAATCATCTTAAATACTACCAGGATCCTGAGGTGTGTAAGTTTCTGCTATTACAGGTGTAGAAGCAAATAGATTCAAAAACAATATACCAGTAGCAACTATTTTTCCCATTCTACTTTTTAACATTTTACATGTCCTTTCTTTACTCAAAACAAAATACAGTGGCGAGCGATAGGGCTCATTTTAATACGAATAAAAATCGGTGTCATTATAAAATAATAGAAAATGAGTGAAAATATTTTTCATAAAAAAATAAATTATAACAAATACCATTTAATAAAATAAGAATTTTACCGACATAAAGAGGATAAAAAAAGAGTGAAAATCCATGTTTTTCACTCAAATGGCTAACTAGATAACAATCATAATCATTTAAATATATTTATTAAAAAATAATAAGTTTATTCAAAAAAATAAATTAAATGTTTTTTTGCATATGGTCATAAGTATGATTGCTAATCTTTCTTTTCCCTACAACTTTAAACCCATGACGTTCGTATAGCTTCTTAGCTTTAGGATTTTTTTCATCCACACTCAGACCAATGATATTTCGGCCTTTTTTTTCTGCTAATTTTGGTAAAGCTGAAAGTAACTGAGAACCAATCCCTTGTCCTCTAAATTCTTTTGAGACTGAGATAGAATCTAAATACCATTCCTCTGGAAATGTTTCTTGATCAATAAACAACTGTTCTGTTTCCACAATTCCATGCTTTTTTAAAATCGCTTTTAAGGGTTGATCAATCATTGCTTCTTCTTCATCTGTATAGCCAAATGCTACCCCAGCTATTTTCCCATCAATTTCTTCCACTAATCCTCTCTTATAGCTGTAACGATAATCAGGATCGGTAATGGCCTCTTCTAAAATTTCAATTGTTTTTTCTTTTCCATATTTTTGTAAAAATGGTAATTCCATGTCATTTAAAATAACCACAATAAGAGGCGCAATTTCACCAGCATCCTCTTTTTTTGCAAAACGTATCATTTCTGTCTCTCCCTTTTAGCATTAAAAAATAAAGAAGTGTTATTTTAAATAATCTTCGATTTTTTGTGTAACAAAATAACCATGCGTAACAATCCGAGCTGCCTCTGATCTACAATAAGGACAAACAATTGGCATTTCTTTATCTGCATGTTCAACTACATTATTTACTTCTTCATAAGAAAATTTTTTCCCACAATTAGGACATATCATCTTTTCCATCTCAAACGCCTTCCTTTCTTTTTTACACATCTAGCTTACTCTTCTATTGAAAAAAAGAAAAACAATAACTATTGATCATCTAGGCATCAATCAGCAGGGTATGAGTTTCCTTGTCCTCTGATAGCTTAATTTCATAGTACAGTTTACCTTTTTTTGTTAACAGACTCCAACTTTTTGCCTTTACATTCTTTTGACCACACTGCTTTATTGCTTCTTTCATCGCTATTTGAGGAAGTTTTATCAGGCTTATTTGCCCAACGTTAAATGTTGGCTTGTTTTTATATTCTCTTTGTTTAAGTGAATGAATCGTTGTTTTACCTGTCGTCGGATTAATAGCAACTTCCTTATCAGCTCCTATAAACAAATATTCAAAAGTATTATTTGTGGGCGATTCTATGTGCTCTTGTGGGCTAAATTGGATCGTCTGGACTTCTGTTTGATTTGTTGCGTCTTTAAAGATTGTTCCAGCTTTTTTCAATGAAATTTGATATTCCTGTTCACTGATATCATCGTAACAAAATGTAGCATCCAGTAATCCCAAAATGGCAGTTAATCCCAATAATACAAGAATAGCTATTCCCAAAAAAATTTTTTTCATTTTTATCCATTCCCCCCTCTACTTTTTTTCAAGCATAACAAGATTTTTTTCGTTTAAAAATCGAATGAAAGAAAGAAAAGGTGACAATTTTGTTACTTATTCATGCAATTCTAAAGGTAACCCATCCGGATCAAAGAAAAACGTCATTTTTTTACCAGTGAAAGTGTCCACTCTGACAGGTTCCGTTTCAATCCCTTTTGAATGAAGTTCATCAATGACCGTTTCAATTTTTTCCACTTTAAACGCAAGATGTCTGAGTCCACATGCTTCAGGATAACTTGGACGCTTTGGTGAGTTTGCTATTCCAAAGATTTCTAGTTCTGCCTGCCCTAGCTTTAGATCTAATTTATAATCTCCTCGTTCTTTTCGATAATTTTCACGAATTACTTCAAATCCTAATTTATCAACATAAAATTCCCGAGATTTTTGATAATCTGAGACAATAATTGCTACATGGTGGACGATAGATAGATTCATGGGTGCGCTCCTTTTTTATATACTTATTTTTATAATAATAGTTTAACCTTTTATATAATAGCGCTATTTTTTATTTTTATATATAAAAAAATGGACAACATTCCATAACTATTGGATTGGTTCCCCATTTTTTTATTATTGCAATGTAAAGGTTTCTTATTTCAAGAAAACAAGTAAAAATATAGTAACATATACTATTTTAAATAGAAAGACTAAGAACATTTTGAAAATTAGTTCATCTGCAAATATTTTTTCATTTGCAGGTAGCACTCTTTCACAACAATCTTTTTAATAATTCCTTTGTTTCTGGTTTTTCGTTTTGTAAAAAATGTTCTAATTGTTGAAAATACAATAAAGCATATTGTTGCTCTTTCGTTAATGAATAATGATTGGCGGATAACTCTTCTATAATATTTGATACTTTCTGATTTTTTAAATCAATAGCAATTTGCTCCCATAAATCATCCGTTACCACTTTTTGATGTTTTTCTATCTTTTTATTTGCTTGTCTTTCTTTTCTCAAACTTTTTAAAAATCCATTTCTAATGACTCTAGGAATACTATCAAAAAAGCCTTCTGTAAAACCATAACGGCAATACTGTTGCCAAATAAAAAGACAAACTTTTACTTGGATAAACCGTTGACTCTGTGCATATTGTTCCATTTTTAATCGTTGTTCTTCATTTTGTTGTCGTTTTGTTGCTCGTAAAATTTGAATAAAAGTTTCAAAAAAAGCAAAAGATGGCTGTTCGCCACCTTCAATACCAATTGCTGACCAATCTTTACGTAAGTAAATATGGTAGTTGTTTAAAAACGTCTCGACATCTTTGATCAGTTCTTCTGAAAAATCTTCAAATAGTTCTTTTTTCCCACGAATCGTTTTTGTCT
The DNA here is from genome assembly GCF_007990225.1 of Enterococcus villorum. Taxonomy (GTDB): domain Bacteria; phylum Bacillota; class Bacilli; order Lactobacillales; family Enterococcaceae; genus Enterococcus_B; species Enterococcus_B villorum. The sequence goes on from NZ_BJWF01000004.1 coordinate 4,322, forward strand.
GTCCTTTTAATTTTTGTTCGATGCAATGAATCTCACTTATCAGAGCTTGATAGTCCGCCACATAGATAGGCATACTAGCTTCTCGAAATTCCACTACCCTTTTCGTTAGTTTTTCATCAGGAAAATAAGGGTCTTTTAACTTTCGATTTTGGTATAGCATGAAGCAATACTCTTGCCATAATTTTTCAGGAAAATCAATGTTTTGTTGCTTGAGCCAGAGCAACTCGTCTAATGCTAGATCAACTTTTGTCATTCCTTCATTGATTGATGTAGCTATTTTGGGACTGACATGCAAGTGCTCGGCAAAATGATTGATTCCTAAATGAAGTTTTTTCCCAGTGGTTGGTGATTGAACGATATATTGTACTTTTAACTCACGCCCGCAATCACAATATAATTTTTGTTGTCTGCGTTTCGTTCGAAAAAAAGGATTGATTTTAAAATCAGAAAAAAACCAATCAGTCGCAGCTAGATAATTTTCTTCGATGAATTGAGAATTGATTAAGTAGCGACGATGGCGATCGACTAATTGGCGTTGTTTTTTTGTTAGCTTTTCATAAATTTCCCAGCGCTGGCTACTTGTATATTGTTTAGAAATTTTAATAGGGTAGAGTTTATTGATTTCTTTAGGAAACCACTCTTCAAATACCCTTTGCCAATCATTCATCGTTCATCGTTCCTCTCCAAAAAGAATCGACTGGTAAGATTCTACCAGTCGATACAGTTGATCTCTTTTTCAACATTTTAAAATTAGTGAGTCGTGCCTGCATTACCTGAAATATCTTGTTCGTTTGTTACAGCCGCTTCTACTGCATAGGTTAAAGAAGCAGCAATATCATCCAATGACATAGATGGTGTGCCAACTGGGCGATCGATTACTTGATCTGGTGAAAATGGTACGTGGATGAACCCACCACGAATCGTAGGGAATTTTGTTTCAATCAAGTGAAGCAAGCGATACATAATGTCATTGCAGACAAATGTACCTGCTGTGTAAGAAATATAAGCTGGTAAGCCATGATCATGCACATTTTTTGTCATAGCTTTAATTGGTAATGAAGTGAAATAAGCTGCCGGTCCTTCTGGTTCTAATGCTGCATCAAAAGGTTGATTTCCTTCATTATCTTCAATTCTAGCTTCAGCTAAGTTGATGGCCACGCGTTCAAAAGAAACAGCTGAACGACCACCTGCTTGTCCAACACAGATGACGATTTCCGGTTGATGTTCTTCAATCGCTTCTTTAACAACTTGACTACTTTTAGCAAAAACTGTTGGGACTTCTACTTTAATAACTTGTGCACCTGCAATTTCATTAGGCATTTTTTTTACTGCTTCATAAGCTGGATTTACTTTATCTCCACCAAAAGGATCAAAGCCAGTTACTAGTACTTTCATCTTACATTCCTCCATTATTATCAAAAATGAATTAACTACTATTATAAAGTTATCTCTTACTTAAATAAAATCATATACACGATCTGGAATACAAGCATAAAAATTGCAATAAATAATTGATTCTTGATAACACCATACTTATCTTTCATTTCTAACATGGCTACAGGTACTACATTGAAATTCGCAGCCATTGGCGTTAATAACGTTCCACAAAAACCACATGTTAAGGCAACCATCCCTACTAATGCTGGGTTAGCACCATGACTAAATACAAATGGCGCACCAATACCGACAGTCATCACTGTAATAGCTGCGAAAGCATTTCCCATAATTACTGTGAAAATGACCATCCCTAATGCATAAATAATAATACCAATATTTACGTTACCTTCTGGCACGATTTGACCGACAGCATTAGAAATCACGTTTCCTACACCTGCACTAGTAAATACCGCTCCTAATGAAGCTAAAAGCATTGGTAACATACTTAAAGGACCAACTGTTCCTAACATGTCTGCTGCGTCATCAAGGAAAGTCGTTGGACGATTGTCTCGTGAAAAGACCATTAAGATAATCATCGCTGCAAATACACCAACACCCACTCCAACTAATGCACCTAACTTGGTAAACAATGCGAATAAAATAGCAAATACACCAATACTTAAAGCCGGAATGAAAATCTTCATGCCCAATTTATCAGACATTTTTTCCATATATTGTTTTGAAGGCAAGCGACTTTCACCTTTACTTACTTTTTTCGCAATAGCTGGAATTGTCATAGCAAAAATCAAAATACCACTAGCAATTGGTGGCATCCAACGCCCCCCAGCAATAACTATACCTAAAACCGTCCAAAAGAAGGCCGAGCCATAACGATGGGGATTCGTTTTATCATTGATATTTCTAATGCCAGTATAAATAAGGACTAACCCCATGATGATATATAATATTTCTAATAATTTATCTCCTAATAAAATTTCAGGATTTGTAAAAAAGCTCATGTTATTGCTCCTTTCCTGAGTAATATTTCTTGGCTATTTTCTTTTCTTTCAAATAGAAGTAAATACTTGAAACAATCAGCGCAATAAGTGCTACTGGAACTTCTACCAAAGCAAGTTGTCCTAACGTTACTTCATAGCCAAGATCTTTCAACGTTGATTGAACAAGTAACGCTCCTGCTCCACCTACGAATAAAACTTGTCCGAAGAACCAACAAATATTTTCCATTGCTGAAGACATACCTTTTAATTCTTCTTCATGTTGTGGATCAATTTCTAATCCTTTTGATTCGATCGTTCCTAAAGCCATTGGCATGATAATTGGTCGTACAAAGCCTGCTACTCCACCAAAACTAACATTGAAAGCAGCAAAAATCATACGAAAGACGCCATAGATGTCAATAATCATCCCAGCTGATACTTTCTTAAAGCGTTTGATAAGAGAAGCAGCTGATTCTTTTAACCCGTTACGTTCCAATGTTCCTGTTGCAAGCATAATGATAATAAAAATAGCCATTCCTCGATTATTCACAAAACTTGTTCCTAAAGTTTCAAGCATGCCAACAATGCCTAAACCGCCTGTTAAGGCAGTAACCACAAGCGCTACCATGACAATCAAAATAGAGTCTAATTTTAGTGCAAAACCGATAATTACGATCAATACACCTAAAAGACTAAGATAATTTTCCATTTGGTTTCCTCCCTAAAAATTACAAGATATTTTTTTATTATAAATCAAAATCCAATGAAAATATAGCTTAAATCCAATTTCTTCTTTCTATTTTTTTTAAATTCTGTTAATTTAAAATAAAAATAAAAAATTGAGTGTCTGTCAAATATATGTTTATTTTAAAAAAATCTTTCAGCTCTCTTATTTTTTGTCTCTTATTTTCTAAAAAAACGAATTATCAGCCATTATTGATTAAAAAAATGTGTTTATTTTTTTAGAAAAAGAGTGTTACAAACAAAAAAATAAATTTATTTCTGTTATTTTAATATAAGACGATTCTACTAATTTTTTGCATTTTTTTAGAATAAGTGGTAAATTTTTTCTATTCGCTAAATTTCTACGATGAAATTTCACTTTATATTTTAGTTTTATTTGTTAAAATAAATCATTCTATTTGTACAACTGTCAGAATAATTGTCCGTTTTTATTTTTCATCCAACGTAATTAAATATTTTTTCTAGAAATTTATCTTACGCCATTTAGATAGGAATCAGAACTGTTGATCCGGTTATCATAGTTTTTTCGCTTAACGATAAATCAACACTCCAAACGTTTCTTTCCGTTGTTTTATTGAAATAAAAATAATTCGTAGCCAGAGAGGTTTTTATTCTTGGTTTCCTTATCATGAGCATGACTGGGTTTGCATTTATATGACGTAAATAAAAAAAGAGCCAAACAAACTTTTCTACTATTGAATGTTTCAACTTCAACCAATAGTTTTTGTTTGGCTCTTTTTTATCCATTATTTATATTTAGCAACCGTCTTTTTAAATGCTTAAGATTCCAGTCGCAAATAAAATCAATGCCGTTAATCCTACAATTGTCACAGCATAGAGTAAAATTTTATCTAAATAAACATGTGGCACTGGTTTATTTTGTTCTTTCCTCGCCATTAAATAAAAGACAATACCTGGTAAGAATAAGACCAAAACTAGCATGACTTGATTAAATGCCACAACCAACATCGCCCATACTTGGAAGGCACTCGCCAAAAATCCGACAAAAAATTGAATCCATTCTTTTCTTTGATAAGAAAGTTTCATTTGATACAAGCCTAAAAACAGCCAAGTAAAGAAAATTGCTGCTGTCCCAAGTGTATAAGCAAAATTATACGCACTATCTGTGAATAATAAAGAAAGTAAAAAGATATTCGTACAAATTGTTGTTAAAACAATCGCAAATGTTGGCGCCCCATGTTTATTTACTTTTCCCCATCGTTTAGGTAACAAACCATCGTCTGCCATATTTCTCATGGTTTCAATCGGTAAGATCGTCCATGACAGCCAGACACCTACTAATGAGACAATCAAACCGCCATTGATTAGAACTGCCCCCCACTTACCAACCATCATTTCAAATACATATCCCATCGCTGGTTGTGTTTTGATTCCTTGTAATTCTGGCATCGTCATTGTTCCATTAGGCAACATAGAAACCAATACATAGATAATAATTAACCCAAAAATACCAAGTATGGTTGCCTTTCCGACATCGGATTTCTTCTTGGCCCGTGAACCAACAACAGAAGCCCCTTCAATACCGACAAACACCCATAGCATAACCATAATACAGCTTAATACCTGACTAGAAAACGGCACTGGCTGACCATTTGTGTTCAATATAATGTCGCTAGAAAAATTATTTATAAATTGTTGAAGTGAAAAAGTACTAATCGCAACAACAATAAATAGAAACAAAGGTACCAGCTTACAAATCGTCACAATGGCATTGACATAACTTGCGTTTTCAACACCACGATTGACTAGCCAAGCGTATCCCCATAAAAATAAAGTACTCATAATAATTGAGGCAACATTTTGTCCCCCATCAAAAACAGGAAAAAAGTACCCTAAAGCACTCATTAATAGCGTAGCAAATGCCACATTTCCTAACCAACAAGTGAGCCAATACCCCCAACCGCTGATAAATCCAGCAAACCGACCAAAGCCAGCTTCTGCATAGCTAAAAATCCCGCCTTTCAATTCTGGACGTTTTTTATTGATATTATTGATTGATAACGAGAGCATCAACATGGCCGTTCCGACAAGTATCCAACTAAAAATAGCTGGGCCGCCAGCCGATCCGGAGATGTCCGTCATAATACCAAATACGCCACCTCCAATCGCTGACCCAATAACCATGGCCGCTAGTGGAATCAACCCTATTCCTTTGCTCTGTTGCTCTGTATCCATTTAAGCATCCTCCAAAATAAACCGCTTTTACCAAAAGTATAACAAAACTTTTCTTGTTTTACTTTATTCATAAAAATTCTAATAGAAATATAATTGTACCTATTTTTTTCTAATTATACAAAAAATTTGCATATTCATTTAAATGGACTCTTTACCCAAAACGATCAAAAAAATGCTATACTAGTGTCTAAGGATTGGAGGAAAGGTGATGAACATTTTATATATATCAATTTCTGGAAATACCCGAGCTTTTGCCAAAAAAATTTCTGAATATGCAGAACAGCAACACAAAGAAAATTTACATTTACCAGAAGTGACATTAAAAGAAATTCACGAAAATAGTGACTTTGAAAAAGAAAGTGAACCTTTCTTCACTTTTGTACCCACTTATTTAGACGGAGGAAACGGACTAGATAACGGCGATACTGAAATTTTAACGGAAACCATGCGTGAGTATCTTGAATATGAAGACAATCATACTCTTTGTCTTGGCGTTGTAGGCAGTGGCAATAAAAATTTCAACCATCAATACTGCTTAACTGCAAAACAATATGCAAAACAATTTGGTTTTCCTTTTCTTGCTGACTATGAATTAAGAGGTACACCTGCAGATGTTGAGCGAGTGTATCAAAAATTAGTCGAAACAGCTAACCAATAATTTCTAAAAAATTCGATCAAAACATAGATCAGAGAGGAAACTTACCAACTAAGTTTCCTCTCTATTTTTTCTTTTTAGTTTTTAGAATCTTTCCATGAATTTCTTTAAAAATAGGTGACCTCAATGACGCTCAAAGAATTTGGTGACCTAGCCTCAAGGACTTATGTCTGAAAGCAATCGTCAAAGACTTCATTCGTTTTGTCAAGTCTATTAGCCGTTACTAGAAACATTGAAAAGCGAGCTATTGACGCATTTGAAGCCCATGCTCAAGAATAACGAGTTTCCTGACATCCATGAAAGACTTTAAAAAAACTAGCTTCCTATTTTAAAATCTCACATCTTTAGTTACAAATACATTTTTAACAAAATTACTAGTTACTGTTGAATTCATATTAACAGAACCCACTCCATTTAAACCTACACTTCCACCACCTGAAACACTTGTTGTAGCATGATTATATAAAGCTCCATTCAATGTATAATGAATACGGTTTGGATCAGGAAGCCCATACTGTAATGTTCCTGAAAATCCATATTTTGGATGATTAAATCCGGCATATACTATTTCTTTAATTGCTCTAAATCCACCACTTGCGGTTATTTTACAATAGAAGTAAGCTGTTCCTCCTTCAATACTGTGATTTATTTGGTGATCTTGCCAAGCAGCCCTTACTAAGACAAAACGCTCGTTATTTACTTGAAGTTTTAATCGTTCATTTCCATTAGAAATAGTTTGTTCAGCTTGTTCCTTTGAAATACCTAATTCATTGGAGATTGATTGAATCATTTCATCTCTTGACATTTCTATAGAAACAGTTATATTATCAGATTCCAAGCTAATTTCATTCGATAATTTTTCCGTTTTTTTCATCCCATTAGCATTGACATCGTTTGTTATCAAAACACTTAAAGATAGACAGCCCAAAAGAGACATACTCACTAAAATTGAAGAAACAATATTTTTTACTTTCATTTTAAACCTCCATTTATTAAGTTTTCCGAGTATACTCAAGCACATTGTAAACGTTAACTTAACAAAAAGAAAATAAAAAAGTATAATAGAAAAAAGAATAGTTAAAATTATTTTTAAGCTATTTTTACAATATTTTTAATATTAATTTTAAAACAAGGATCGAAAAAATATAAAAAAAAGAGAATTATTTATTGTGTTATTTTCAATGTTTTATTTATTATTATTAGGTGCTTGCAAGCAAAAGAGTAATCCTGTGGTTTCTTTAGAAAAAGTCGATAAAGTAGTTATTCTTGTTAAAGATGACGAAGGAAAAGAAAAAAATTGGAAAGCTACAGATCCCAATTTTTTAAAAACATTAATAGGAAACCTTAATGTTCTGTTTGATAAATCTGATAAAAATGCTCAACGTTATGATATGAAACTGACATCAAAGCAAAAAAGATTCAACTATCAAATAAAATTTTATAAAAATAATGATATTGTACAAGATATTCAGATTTCCCAAGTAAATAAGGTAACTATAGACAAAGAAAAATTCACGATTGGAAAAGAGAAAGAAAATGAACTAGATAGTTTGAAAAACCATTTATTACTTGTTGCTAAATAAAAAGGTGACCTCTGGGACACTCATCTATCAAAAATAAAATAAGCCTGCTTTTTCTTTTTTTACATATCATCAAAATCAGGCTTATTTTCCTATTCCAGACACTTTGTCTTCATGTATTTCTCCTGTTTTCTCCAATTGAGCCTTTACATACTCGAATACTGTTTACCATCAATTTTTCATCTTGCATGAATCGAACTGTTTCTCTTACAATTATTTTTCCCTCTTATTAATGGTAGAAAAGAGCCTGAGACAGCAGTTTGTCTCAGGCTCGAGTTTCCTCTATTCTTTATATGTTTTTACTTTCGTTCAATTTTTTGTCGCTTCAACAACCATAACCTTCGCTTTGGCTTTTGTCTCACCAGTTTTTTCTAAAACGAAATTTTTCACTTTTTCCATATTGGTAATTAAAACCATCATCGAAGTTTCTTTACCTGCAGCTTTGATCGCTTTTAAATCGACTTGAGCAACAAGTGTATCAGGTGTCACCAACTGACCTTCTGATACCTTTACCTCAAATGGTGCACCACCAAGATCAACTGTATTGATCCCCATATGCAGTAACACTTCTAAACCATTAGAGGTAGTGATGCCAATTGCATGTTTAGTAGGAAACACTGAACTGATCGTTCCACTTACTGGTGAATAGATCTGACCATTGATTGGTTCAACAAAGTAACCTTCTCCCATCATTTTTTGGGCAAATACGGGATCACTTGCCTTTTCAAGGGACTTAACTACCCCATCAGCTACAGCAGCTAATGAAATTTCACTTGTGCTGACTGCTCCTGTATTTTCCGTCATTGATGTCATTTCAGTTGCTGTTTCTTCAGCCAATTCTTCTTTAGCTAATTGTTCTTTAGGAATACCAAAGAAGAAAGTTGCTAGGAAACCACCTGCATAAGCAGTGAGTAACCCTAAGACATATCCTAACCATTTTCCATCTGAGATCAATGGGATCAAAGCAGCACCAGAAGGCCCGATCGCAATAGCACCTACATTTCCGATCATCCCAACAACAGCCCCACCAATACCACCACCGATACAAGCGGTAATAAACGGACGTCCTAATGGCAGTGTCACACCGTAGATCAATGGTTCACCGATTCCTAAGATTCCTACAGGTAATGCACCTTTGATCATTTCGGTCAATTCTTTATCTTTTTTACAACGAACCCACAATGCTAATGCTGCTCCAACTTGTCCGGCACCAGCCATCGCCAAAATAGGTAGTAACAACGTTTTTCCTGTTTCATCAATCATTTGGACATGGATCGGCGTTAAAATTTGGTGTAACCCAAACATCACCATCGGCAAGAAGAGTGTGCCTAATACAAATCCTGAGAAAGCACCACCAACACCTAACACCCAGTTGATTCCCCCAACCATACCATCAGAAATAAATCCAGCAAACGGCATAATGAAGAAAATTTCTATTAACCCAATTGCGATAAGTGATAACGTTGGTGTCACAATAATATCGATAGAATCTGGAATGATTTAATGCAGTTTTTTCTCTACAATTGATAATAACCAAACAGCAAAGATGACACCTAAAATTCCACCTTGACCAGCAGCAAGTGCTTCTCCAGTAAATAAATTTTTAAGTGGCGCTTCAGGGTTCATCCCTGTCAACATAACCACCGCACCAATTACCCCACCTAATGTAGGTGTCGCACCAAAAACTTGAGCAGCATTAATACCCGTATAGATCACCAAGTAACTGAACATGCCATTTTTCAAAATGTTCATAATGTCAATATATTGTTGCCAACTTGCTCCATCTAATGTCCCAGCTGTCACCAAGTTTGCTAATACAGCAGCAATCCCTGCAACAATACCGGTACCAACAAATGCTGGTATCATCGGAACAAAAATATTTGAAATATCTTTCAAAATGGATTTCATTTTAGATGGTTTTTGTTTGGATTTTTGAGCTGCTTTCATCGCCTGTGCACGCTCATTCACTAAGTCTTTCCCAGAAGAAGCAGAGTCCGTGCGCATAGTATTTCCAGAAGAAATTTTTTCTCCTAGTTTAACGCCAGCTTGAGCTACCATCGTTTGAGCCACTTTATTTACTTTTCCAGGTCCGATAATGACTTGAAGCTGTTCATCTTCAACCACACCTAATACGCCAGGTATCGCTTTCAATTTTGAAACGTCGACAAGAGCATCATTGATAATCTTCATTCGTACACGTGTCATGCAATGGACAATGCTTTCAACATTGTCCATCCCACCTACACTAGCATAAATTTGCGTTGCAAGTTCTTCTAAAGTTAATTCATTTTTAGCCATATGTCTTCCCCCTTATAAGGTTCCTTTTACAAATCCATTTGCTACTACTAATTTCTCTTTTGCCGTTTCCTTATCACTATCAGTTAAGATCATGACAATGGCCAATTTTACATTTTTATCAGCTTCATTAAAATATTTTTCAGCAGTTTGATAGTCAACATCTGTTGCTTGCATGATGATTCGTTTTGAGCGTTCAATAAGTTTTTCATTCGTTGGTTTCACGTCTACCATCAAATTGTTGAAGACTTTACCAATTCCAATCATACTAATCGTTGAAATCATGTTTAAAATTAATTTTTGAGCAGTACCAGATTTTAAACGAGTTGAACCAGTTAAAAACTCAGGTCCAGCATCTACTTCAATAGGAAAATCAGCGTGTTTACTGATCTCTGCATCCTTATTACAAGAGATCGTAGCTGTCGTTGCCCCAATTGTACGTGCATAATCAAGACCACCAATTACGTAAGGTGTCCGACCACTTGCCGCAATCCCTATGACCATATCTTTTTCAGTCAGCCCTAATTTTACTAAATCTTCTGTACCTAATTCCAGAGAATCTTCTGCACCTTCTACGGCAACTGTCATTGCTTCTTCGCCACCAGCAATTAACCCAATAACCATGTCTTGTTCTACACCAAATGTTGGAACACATTCAGCTGCATCTAACACACCTAGACGACCACTTGTTCCAGCACCCATATAAATCAAACGACCACCTTTTTGAAAGGAATCGATCGTACTTTTAATAACAGGCTCAATACTTTCAAGCTCTTTTGAAACTGCTTCAGCTACTTTTTGATCTTCTTGATTCATTAAATGGATGGCTTGGGTAAGGCTCATTTCATCTAAGCCAAATGTTTGTTGATTTCTTCTTTCAGTTGTTAAATTTTCTAAGTTAATTTGTTCCATTTTCTTTTCCTTCTTTTTCAATTATTTTAAAATTTACACCTGCTCGAATTTGTTCAAGTAGGGGCAAATCCTTTTGACTCACTTGTGCGACACGATTTACTTTTTCATTTGACGGTAAGTCTTTTTTGGTGATTTGAATTTCTCCCATGTAGCGAAGATATCGCTCATTGTCTAAGGTCACCGTCCCTTTTTTCCGTTCTTTGGTATTCCGTGGAGGCACTTGAGGAATTTTTCTAAAACGTGCATTCGCACTACGTATGACATCTCTTGCTTCATCTTGTCGATTCGTATGCGTACCTAAAACGTATTCATAAAATTGGGGATCAATTACTTTTGCATGTAATAAAATGGTCTGTTCTTTTCGGTACATAAAAAATTGTTGTTGTACTTTCTCTGAAAGCCCTCCATCACCAATATAAATAAGATCCGTTCCACAAGAAGACAAATCAAGTGCCGCCGCTAGTGGATGAACATTTCTGTGAATTTCTAATGTTGGTAAACCTTGATATAATGGTCCTCTTAAGTCTTCATCTCCAGCAACGAAGCCTTGAATCGTAAACCCCTGTTTTTTCAACCAAACATTTTTTTCTTTATACCAACTTCTATCAAGTCCGGTTTCAGGTCGTGGGTAATAGTTATGCCATGCTTCCAATTTAGAAAAATCTGCATTTTCTGCTTTAAGAGCCATAACATCTTGTTCAGTAATCGTGCTAGCATTTAAACTGATTTTCATCTGATGTGACCATTTCGCCATTTGTTTGATTGGAATATGGTAATCCATGCGTAACCCTGTGACCCCAATTTTTTTTAGTGGTTCCAAATCTTCAAGCGAAAAGCCCGCACGATTTAACGCATCTCCAGAAATATCAACCATTAATTCGAGTTGATTTTTTTTCGCACATTCCCCTAGCTCTCTTAATCGTTTTTTATAGGAAGAATGATCGTCTTCCGGAATATGCATTGAAGTGAACATACCGGTAAATCCATTTTTTGCCATCTTCTGAATATAAGTTTTCTTTGCCTCGGTTAATTCATCATTCATAAAGACTGAAAAACCAAACATCTTTCTCCCCCTTATGTATCCGTCTTCATTTCCATGTTCAGAGTATACCCTTTAAGAAATGAAATTTCAATAGTTTATTTAAAATATTTAAATTTTATTTCTTTAGATATTTTAGTTTCTAAGTAAACGAAATAACAGGACGCTTCCCATTTCCTCCCAAAAAACAGAAAAACATCCTTTTTACTATCTCCTTTCTGCATTTCAAAAAAAAGTATTTAGGACAAAAGTAAAAATCCCTTTTATCTTATGTTCAAAGGCTTTTTCATGCGACAATAAGCCCAAACAGAGGAAAAACATATGGAACTATTTTCAATTTTTCATTTTTAATTCTTGAATCAGAACATGATGTTCACCACCTCTTTTTTAAACGATAAAAAAAGAACTATTTCGAAAAATAAGCCAGAATTCTCAAAAATTTGAAAAAACAATTTTCGTGAATTCTGGCTTATTTATTGAGACTTAACTGTTTTTGTCCTCATTTTTTCAATACTTTTTTACCGCAGTCAAAAAATAATTTAGCGTTTTATTGAAAGCGAATCATTCAAAGAATCAAATACAACTAATTCCGTATTATCTACGAAAAAGTCAAAGAAAGTGGCATTAGGCATCGGATGGAAGTAAGCATTCATAATACGGATCAATGCATTATGACAGACAAGTAAATAGATATTTTCTTTATCTGCAAGGCATTCTTCAATTAGTGGCACAACGCGCGCGTAGACATCTAGTACCGACTCACCATTTGGAAAACGAATGGCAAATTCTTGACGTGCTTCTTGAAAAACCGTTTCATGACTTGGCATACCGTCATACTCTCCAAAATCCATTTCAACTAAACGTTCGTCCATTTCCATTGGTAGTTGTAGTTTATCAGCAACTGCTTGAGCTGTAACCTTCGCACGTTGTAATGGCGAATGAATAATTTTTGTTACAGTTATTTCTAATTGCGCTACTTTCTCAGCTAATATTTCCGCTTGTTTTTGCCCTTTTTCTGTTAAAGGAACATCTGCCCTTCCACAGACAAAACCTGACGCATTCCAAGTTGTTTCCCCATGTCTAGTTACATATAACATTTCATAACGCTCCTTTATTTCATCTGGCTCGATTGTAACACACACAACAAAACAAGTCGTGCGTTCCTTATTAACAAACTGTTTTTTTATTTCAAAGAAATTATTTGGTTGGCTATTTTTTCTAAAAAAGCTTGGTCATGATCAACAACCAACATCGCTGGTTTACAGGTTGAAATCAAATGCTCTAATTGAGCCTGATTGAATACATCTAAATAGTTCAACGGTTCATCCCAGACATACAGTTCTGCTTCTTGAGAAAGTGATTTCGCTAGTTCTACTTTTTTTCTTTGCCCCATACTCATCTGCTCAATCCGATTATGAAATACGTCCCTTTCCATCCCAAGTTTACGTAAATTATTTAAAAAGAGCGGGTAACTGACTTGATTTTTTTCTGCAAATTCAGCTAATGTTCCTCGATTATCTTCGTAATTTTGACGGACATAACTAATTGTTAATTGTGTTGATTTAACTATCTCTCCTTCTACCAGACCAGTAAATTCACCTAGAAGATATTGTAGAATAGAAGACTTTCCTATACCATTAGGACCCATTAAGGCAACACATTGCTCTTGTTCAATCGAAAAACTGATCGGAGAAAAAAGCATATCATCATACCCCAATTGCAAATTTTCAACTGACAGTAAGCGTTTATGATGTGTTTTTTTAACGTTCATAATCAAGGGGTCGATTGACTCAATATCCTTTAATAGTTTTTCTTTTTCTTCAATTTGTGTTTCCATTCGATGAACAATTGCTTTTGACCGTTTCATCGTGCGAGCAGCATCAGCACCTATTGCTCCCCGATTCACTCTGCGATTTTCTGTATCAATAAATCCTACTTTTCTTTTCGTTTTATCCCCTTCACGAGAATGAGACCATTCTGCTTTTTCTGCGGCTGTTTTCTTTAAGCGCATCACTTCTTTTTTGATTTTTTCATTTTGTGCTAGTTCAAATTCATTTTTTAATCGTTTTTGCTCTTCGTAAATGGAAAAATTCCCATGATAAAGTTCTAACTGACTCTTTTCAATTACTAACACATGATCCACCACTTCATCTATAAACCCTCGATCATGACTCACTACAATAAATCCTTGCTTTTTTTTCTTCAAGTAATTCGCTACTTGTTTTCTTCCTCTTATATCTAAATGATTGGTTGGTTCATCAATCAATGGAAAATGTTGCTCATCGGTAAATAACAAAGACAACAATACTTTTGTTTTTTCCCCACCTGACAATGTATTGTAAGGACGCCAGAGAATTTCTGGATCAGTTTCCATCAATTGTAGCTCTCTTTCAATTTTCCACAGTTCTACATTTGTTAGTGTAGTCAATACATCATAAGTCAGTCGTTCTTTTTCTCGTATTGTTTGCGGAAAATAACTGAATATTTGTTGATGAATGACCTGACCTTGATAGGGTAATTTATTTTGTAAAATGTTCAATAACGTTGTTTTTCCTCGGCCATTTCGTCCAATCAAACCTAATTTCCACTTTGTATCAAAATTTAACGTCGCTTGATCAAACAATGGCAGTACTTGATTTTCAAACCCAAAAGTTAAGTTTTTTATTTCTATTTTAGACATCTGTCATCCTCCTATAAAAAAGACCAGTCCTATTTTCAGAACTGGTCACCAAAGAAAGGATACAAAAGAGACCCTGTCATTGAAAACTTGCCAATTCTGAAAATCTGCACACTATTCCCTTGTTTATAGAAATAGCTTTTATGCAGCTTCCAATAATTGACTTAGTTTTTCAATGGAAAGATCCCTCACTTCGTTTTATTTGCCAATAGGTTAACACAACTTTTTTTGAACTGTCAACTAAGAATCATTATTTTCAAATAAATAACTGATATTACGTGCCATAAGCGTTACTTTTTCAAGTGTTTCTTCACGCTTCAGTGCTTCTTTCAATTCAATAGGTCCTAATTGAATGCTAAAGACGCTCGGTAGTACTTCTTCTAAGGCACCTAAATTTTTTTCTCGACTACCGCATAAAGCGATCACTTTTTTTTGATATTTTTGTGCAAGCCGAGCAACACCATAAGGGACTTTTCCATTGATCGTTTGCTGATCAATGCGACCCTCCCCTGTGATCACAAGGTCTGATTGCTTAATTGCCTTTTCTAAACCTATAAGTTTTGCCACTAATAAAAAACCAGAAGTTATTTTTCCACCTACAAGCGTTAATGCACCACCGATCCCACCCGCAGCTCCACTTCCAGGAATTTCATTTAAGTCTACTCCAACCTCTTGTTTCATTTGTTTGGCGACTTCGTTTGCTCGCTCGTCAAGAAAGTCTAATATTTTTTTTGTTCCACCTTTTTGCTTGCCATAGATATAGGCCGCTCCTTGCTCGTTGCTGTAAGGATTCATGACATCTGTTGCCACCAGTAGTTGCACTTTTTTAAACTTTTCCTTGCTTTGACCTAATTCGATTTTTTTCGTTGTAAGTAATGGGTTACCTTCTGTATACCCTTCCAGTTTTGCACCTAGTGATTGCAAAACACCTAATCCTCCATCAGAACAACCACTCCCGCCAAGTGTCACAATAATTTGATTTACTCCTTGTGATAGCGCATCCTTTAATAACTCTCCTAAACCAAAACTCGAAGCAGATCGAATCGTTTGATCTGTGGGTTGCTTTAAAAGATCAAGACCGATAACACTTGCTGATTCAATCACCGCGATCTGTTTTTCCTCATATGTCGTGAGTAAATATTTGCAACTTCTTTTACGAAAAAGTAAATCAACACCTTCAACTTCGCGCCATTTTCCACCTAATGCATGATAAATTGCATCTGCTGTTCCTTCGCCGCCATCTGCAATTGGGCAATTAATTTTCTGTCCATTTTTTAACGTCCAACCATTTAATACCGCTTGATTTAATTCAAATGATGTCGCACTTTGCTTGAATGAATCAATGGCCGCTAATATATTCATCTTCTCTCCCCCTCATTCTCACTTTTTATTCTAGTAAGACATGTTTCTTGTTTTTTTACAACTAAAATAAGCTGTAAAAATCGTTTCATTGAATAAAAACAGGAAATAATTCTCCCCACCTTTACTCGCTTTTTATCTTGTACTAATAAATATTTTATTTTCAATCAACTGAATATCTACGTAAAAATGGTCTAAAAAACATCAATGATGACCATTCACGTTTTTTAAACCATCTAATATTTTCAGTTAATCATTCATTTTAGGACTTGATGTTACCCGTTTGCCTAAGTGTAAATATTTATGATTTAAAGAGACCGGAATAATCTGGGTATTTTCGGTATCAAATCCACGTTGGTAAACGGCAATATCACATAAAATGATTCTTTTCGTAAAGTATAAGCATTCATCTGGTAATTCTTTCAAAGAATGATAAATCATTGGATTTAGTTCAGTACTTTCATTTATCTCAGATATAATTAGTTCCCGATAAAAAACCTGCTTGACGACACTTGGTGCGACGATAAAAATTTCAGTAGGTTGATCCTCATCTTGAACACTCATGGTTAAGAAGATACTTTTGACAAATTTTCGAATTAAATTATGGTTCCATCTGATAGTTAGTGCATATTCTTCTTGCCAAAGTCTTAAAATTTCTAAGAGGCTTTTATAAAGTTCTTTTTCTGCTGCTGTTAATAAATAGATGCGTTCGGGAAGAAATACTTGTCCATCGGCCCACGTCGTACGAATAAATTGTAAAAATGATTTTTTTAAAATAAAATCATTTTCACATTTTTTTCCAATTTTTTTGACAATCTTTTTGCTTAATTCATCAAAGCATGGGGTTTGTTCAATAAAACTAGTATAAACCACTTCAAAATCTTTTCTCAATAATTCCATATTTTCATTTGTATAATTACGTGTATTAAATAAAGAAAAAATATAGTAGACATCTTCTTGTTGTGCTAAAGCTTGACTTATTATATGAAACAAAGGTTTTGTTGCTGCAATTTTTTTATCTTCTTCACTAAAATAAATAGGATGGTCCTTTCTTCCTATCGCAATTTCAATTCCTCGTCTGATCAATGTCTTTTCTTCTTCGGAATATCTGCGTTTAAAAAAATGTGTTTCGATAAAATCAATTAATTCGTCACAAGCTTTTGCTATGTTTTGACTTTTATTCTCATAACCTTCCCAATTGATATATCTTACTAAAGCAAGTAACAGATTACGTACGTCAAATTCAGGAATAAGAATCTGTTTGTTTCTCAAATATGAATTTGCTTTAAAAAAATCTAGCACTGTTTTTTTGATTGTATACACTTTGCTTAAAGAGATAAACTCTAGATCCGATAATTCTGTGCTAGTAAATTGTCCTTTAAAATAATAACTTAAAAACTTTAAAAAATACGATTGTCCATACAAGAATTGTGTTAATTCTGATAATTCAATACCAGGTTTAAATATGATTCTACAAATGTGTTTTTCTCGTTCATATTTCTCTATACAATATTCTAAACACGCCGTAATACTTTCAAGATCGTGTAACACTGTAGGCATCGTTACACCTAACATTTTTGCAGAGTCTTCAATATCTATTTCTTGAAATTCAAATAACTGCTCACAAAGGTATACTTTTCTAGAAATATTCCGCTCAATGTAATTTTCTAACATGCCTTTTTTCGCTCCTCTAAATTTTTCTATAGCTCTATTTAAGCATATTATTTCAAATAGATTTTTTTTATTTCCTTATGAAAACAACGCTTACAAAAACAAAATAAAAAAACAAGAAGTTAGCTGGTTTTGCTAACTTCAAGTTGAGTAGATATCGTGCATAGCATTTGCGACAAGAAACTATGATTTTCTAAAATATGGGGAATTATTTCAAAAAATCATTTCTTCTTTGTCCAAAACTAACCGCTACTTTTATCACTTATCTAACATTAAAAGACTCTGTCACAACCTTATTCAAAGATATCAACATCAAGTTTTTCAACGACATCTTTTAATAATTGGATTCCGGCTGCACTGTTACCAAAAGGATCTAAGGCTGGACCAAACACACCCATACCATAACGATTAGGTACTGCTACCATCAATCCACCACCAACACCGCTTTTTGCTGGTACACCAACGTGAACAGAAAATTCTCCTGATTCATCATACAGCCCGGCAGTTGTCATTATCGATTTAACAATTGTCGCACTTTCTTCTGTAATGATCCGTTTATCATTCCATGGAGCTATACCTTTGTTGGCTAAAACGGCTCCTAATTTAGCTATACCTTTTGCTGTCACATTGACGGAACATTGTTTAAAATAAACAGCTAATATTTCTGAAACATCTCCGTTGATCATTTGATTTCCTTTCATATAGTAAGCTAAAGAACGATTAATATCACCAGTTTTAGATTCAGAATGATAGATTTCTTCATTCAATGTGATACCAGGATCATCACAAATTTCTTTCATAAAACTCAAAATTCGTTCAAATTTTTCTTCTGGATTTTTTCCGGCAATCAATGAAGTTGTTGCAATAGCACCTGCATTGACAAATGGATTCATTGGATGAGGACGATGATTTATTTCCATATTCATAATGGAATTAAAAGCAAATCCTGTTGGTTCCGTATTAACGGTTTGAAAGACTTTATCGATTCCATTGTCTTGAATGGCTAACAGCAAAACTGGTACTTTTGACATACTTTCGATGGCAAAACGTACTTGCGAATCTCCAGCTTCAATTAATTGTTTGCTTTTCAAGTCATAAATCGCCATTCCTAATTGCTCTGGATTGACTTGTGCTAAGGCAGGGATATAATCAGCTACATGTCCTGTTTGATAATAGTGAAAATTTTTCCCAATCAATTGTTCTAATTCTTTGACATCCATTTTATTAACCAGCTTTCAATTTTTATTCGTTACATGCTGAAATTTATGACGGCATGCATAAATCGTAAAAGGTATAACAGCAACCACAAGATAAGAAATAATCAAAATTGTTTCGTAAATACCGTGTTGCCCTGAAGCAATACTTGAAGGTGGAACAAATGAAATACAAAACGCAAAAAGTGAGGTTAATAAACCTAAACATGCAATAATCGTTTTGACAACTTTTCCACCAGGAACTTGGTAAGCTCTTTCTAATTGGTCATCTTGATAAACTAATTTTAGATATCCAATGAAAAACATAAAATACAACATTAAATAAATGACCACTGTTAATGACATTGCGGCAAGAAATGATAAATTATTGCCACCGCCACTTAGTGTAAAGACAGTCGCCCAAATTGAAGCCACGATCCCGTTAGCAATCATTAAATTTGCTGGCACTCCATAAGCATTTTCTTTAGCGAAATGTTCTGGCAATAACCCTTCTTCTGCCGCAACATGTAGCGCTTTTGAAGGTGAAGTAACCCAAGAAGCAATTTCTCCAATGACACCTAAACAAACTAAAATAGCTAGGATTTTCGCAATCCATGCAAGACTAGGATCAATGTGACGTAATAAGAACTCAAGTGATTGAATGACACCAGTGTTTAGTGACAATCCATGTTGAGGAACAGTCGTGGCTACAGTCAATCCGCCAAATGTATCCAAAATGATCGCTAAAATGACTAAGACAAACATTGCTAATGGGTAATTTTTTTTAGGATTCTCCATTTCATTGGCATGACTAGCAGACGTTTCGACACCCATATAAGCTAAAATAAATGAAACGAAAACAACTAATGTGGGTAATTTTGAAAAATCTGGAATGAGTGTTTTCATTGATAAAGTCGTTTATAATGGTGCACCTGAAGCTACGTAATGTATCCCTAAAGCGAATAACACCAAAGCTGGTAGCAAAATCCCAGCAATAAAACCGACGCGAGCAATCAATGAAGTATATTTGGTTCCTCTTAATTGGGAAATCAAAATGGCCCAAAAAATAATTAAAAGAATCGCTAACTTTAAAAACTTATTGTTTTGTATCGCAGAAATTCCTGTGGCATAAGACAACGCACCTGTCAGAAAATACAGCATCGTTAAATAACCGACTGTAATTTCAAACCATTGAAAAAAGATAGCAGCAAAACCAAATCTTTTTCCTAAAGTTCGGCTGACCCAAGTATACACGCCACCTTTTTCCCAACCTTTAACAGTGGCCATTTCAGCTGCACATAATGCGACTGGGATAAACCATAATAAACCACCTAATAATAAGAAAAATACTAAACTAAAGCCTGACGTCGCAAATGTTGGGTATTCATAAAGTGAAACCACCATTGAAATGGTCATAGCTAAAAAGCCAAAAAACGTTAATTTTTTTGCAGGAATTTTCGCTTTGCTTTCTTGCATGAAGCTTCCTCTTTTCTACTCATTTTTATTTTCCGAAGAAAGTGAAGTCTAATCCTTCTTCTTGTTCTTCTTTTGTTGTAGTGATGGTCGTCATGTGCATGATGACTTTTAAAATCCCTGCTGTTACAGCATAAGCATATAATGCAACCAAGCACACGCCGACAACTTGAACACCTAAAAGGAACCAACTTTGTGAATTTGACATCAAATGGGCGTTTGTGGCAAAAATGCCGATGAGAATGGTTCCAGTAAAACCACCCATTCCATGCACACCCCATACATCAAGCGCATCGTCCCAATTTTTTTGTTTCCGAAAAGCAACAGCGTATTGGCAAACGATGCCCGCAATGATACCAATGACCATTGCACTTTTTGGATGGATATAACCCGCACAAGGTGTGATCGTTGCAAGTCCTGCAACAGAACCTGTCAGTACATCAACAAAATCAAACCCATTTCCTTTGACTTTTGCTACCAACAACCAAGTGATCATGGCAAATGCTAATGCAATAAAAGTCGAACCAAAAGCATTGACTGCTTGATAATCCGCTCGAAGTGCCCCACCAGAATTAAACCCAAACCAGCCAAACCAAAGAAGTCCTGTGCCAATAGCGGCTGCCATCAGACTACTGTGTCCATTACGCTCAGATGATGGGATCTTTCTTTGTCCAAGTGTCAAAATACATGCCAAAGAACCAAATCCAGCAGTGGTATGGATAACTGCTCCACCAGCAAAATCACGGAATCCTAATTGAGCTAAAAATCCGCCACCCCAAATCCAATGACAAACAGGGAAATAGATAAGAAGATTCCAAAAAATCAAAAGCAATACATATCCTTTTAAATTTAGTCTCCCAGCAAATGCACCAGTCATCAATGGAACCGTGATGACAATAAACATTAGTTGATACAAGAAAAAAATTAAAAATGGAATCGTTGCTCCATGCAATAAGTTAGGAACATTTGACACATGATTCATGAAAAAAAAAGTCCGTTGGATGACCAATAAGTCCACCGATATCTCGACCAAATGCTAAACCAAAACCACCGAATATCCACATCAAAGTCGTAATTCCTACGGATAGAAAAGATTGTGCCATCATTGTTGTGATATTATTTTTACGGGCTAGACCGCCATAGAAAAATGCCAATCCAGGGGTCATCAAACAAACAAGTGCCGTACATAAAATCATAAACGCCGTATCTCCTGTATTAATAGATAAATTATTCAATTGTTCTCACCTCATTTCTACAGTTATGAGTATAGGAAATTTCAATACTTGATTTTTGCTTTTCTTTTTTCGTTTTCTTTTGTTAAACCATAAAATAGAAACAATCATTGTAAACACTAAATTTTTTAAGAAACCTTTACTTTACCTAGTATGTTTTCTTTTTTGTTTATAAATTTTTTTTATTGTTTTAGAAAAACGCTTTTTTAATCTTGTTTTTTTACTTTCACTATTCATTTTCTAAAAAAAAATAAAAATGATCTTTCTCGGTACTCCTCATTGAACGTTCTTTTTTCAAGTAAAAACAGACGATGATTTTTCTATCCATAAAATCCGATTCATTTTGTTCAATCAACCAAAACAAAAAAATAGCTAACTGCCTGAAAAAAGGCACGTTAACTATTTTTTCTTTCATTAATGACTAACTCACATAAAGTTTGTTCATTGATTTAGACGAACTATTTCCTTAGAGGAATCTACTATTTTCCATTTAAGCTTTTCATCGTCATCTCAAATATGGGACCAATTGCAAGCACACATAATAAAGTTCCAATTCCAATTGGCGCACCCAGTAATACACCTACAATTACCATCAGGGCATCTAACCCTATACGAATAAATTTCAAACTAATCCTTGTAAATTTAAAAATCAATTGAGTCAGCGCTTCCAAGGCTGCTGAGCCTTTATTCGAAGAAACATATAACCCCGCACCTATACCAAATAAAATAGGAGCCAAAATCACTGCAACAATGGAGTAACCTGCCATATTGACTGAGAGTTTGTTCAACCAAGGCTCTAAAAGACCAATCAGCAAACCAAGCCCAAATCCATTGATCAAGCTTCCAACTCCTAATTCTTTCCGATCAAAAATAGCAACAATTCCTAACACACAGGCATTAAAAATCAAGCTAGCCACCCAAAAAGGGATATCAAAAATCGTTAACATGCCGAGTAAAAAGACACTGATTGTATCTGCACCTTTATGGGCTGTGACCAATAACGTTACTGCTAAAGCAATCATGCTTGTTCCTAAAATCACTTGCATTAGTTTTTTTATTTGTATTTTTTCCATCTTTCCTCCACCAAATAAATTTCTTGGTTATTTGGCTCATTCGATCGTTCAAGTGTGCTATTCATTTCACTACACACGGCTTAAGCTTTCTTACTCACCAATACAAACCACCAGCGTTTATTTTACTATTTATTGAGGATGAATAGTGAACAACTATTACCTGTACTCCTGAAATAATTAATGAGAAAATCACTCAATTATCTGATATAATAAAAGTAATTTTATAAATATAAAAAAACAAACGTTTCTATTTTTTACTCTTCCCCACAATATTCATACCGTTCAAACACCCCTTTTTCCATCTCTAAAAATCTTTGAGCCCAATGACTTGCATCAAAAAAATCTAATAGCTCATTTTCTACTGCTTGATAAGGTGTATGAAGAAATGTAGATAATTCATCCAGTTCTCTTTCTTGTAGGAGAAACATATTTTTTGGATTATAAAAACGGTAACTCGTAATTGCTTCATTGCTTGTGACAAGTTTTTTCTCAAAGTAGATGGATTCAAATGTACGCAAGGTTACTCCTCTTTGTCCTGCTCTTAACAATTCTAAAATCCCTCGCGAATGTACTGTTAATTCTAAATATTCTGCATAGGAAAGATAATTTGGTTGGTCATTTCCACGTGAGGGCAAAATAAAATAATTTGTTTTAAGTCCTTGTTGTTCGAATTTTTTTTATAACTTTCCGCTTGTTCCTTACGACCATTATCAGTCGCTCCAAAAAATAAATCAGAAGTTATTTCTACATCTGGCATCTTCATATTTTTAGAGTAAAAAGAACTATTATGAAGAATCCCCAGTTCTTTGGCTTCCAGACGATCAAAATGATACACTTCATCAATTGCAGAATTATTTTGTGCTTGTTTAAGTAATTGAAAATGTTCTTCTTTAAAATGATTCCAGAAAAACAAAACCATTTTTGCTTTTGTATAAGAGCGAACACGTATAGCCATTTCCATTTCAAAACCGTAGTCTAAGAAAATAATCAATTCATATTCCTTTAATTTTGGATGAAAAAAAGTGAAATAAACAGGGTCTAATAAATCTCTTCCTGAAATAACATCAAACGTATTAATTGTAGGAAAAAAATACAAAGATTTATCTTTAGCAACTAGTAAAATAGGCAATTTTGCCATACGTATCTCCTCACTTTCCTATATACATTAAATATTCCCAGCGATAAAGTAAAATATAAGCTTTTTTTTATCATATCTTCTTTTTTAAGGAAAAGGCGAATAAAACGCTCGAATATTTGAGTTTCTTTTGAGGCTAAAAATATTCCGTTTACATATGGATTCCATGAAAATTTTATGATTTTTTCATTAAAGTAACGATTTTTATTTCCAGAATTGTTGAAATTGTCAGATAATTTGCTATGATAGAGCAAGTTATTTTTCTAAATTTATCTATTTATGTTTTGTTTGTCACATAGAGTAATGGAACATTTTATTCTGAGAAAAGAGGTTATTTATGGAAAAAACAGAAAACACTAAACTAAAAAAACAGCTAAGTTCCAGACATATTACGATGCTTGCACTCGGTGGTGCCATTGGTGCTGGACTATTTAAGGGAAGTGGAGAAGCGATTGGCATTGCAGGGCCTGCTGTCTTGGTTGCCTTCTTGATCGGTGGAGTAGTCTTATTTATTGTAATGAATGGTCTTGGAAAATTAGTGTTAGATGATGGGGATACACAGCATGGCTTATCTGGACTTGTCCGTCCTTTTTTAGGTGCACATTCGGCTGACTTTGTTGATTGGGTGTATTACTCATTATGGACGATTAATATTATTGCCGAAGCAGTTGCTGCTGCCTCCTTTTTACAACTATGGTTCCCAAATATTCCAGCTTGGATATTTGTATTAATTTTAGCAATTTTAACTACACTGATTAATTTATATTCGGTACGATTATTTGCTGAAACGGAATATTGGCTCGCATTTGCTAAAATTAGTGTAATTATTTTATTAATTATTTTTGGTGTGTACTTAGTTGGACATCAAATGTTCGATAACGGTGTCTTTCCAACACTTCAACATCTCACTGATAATGGCGGATTTGCTCCCCACGGTGTGAAAGGGATTATCAATTCTTTACTTGTCGTGATCTATTCTTATGGTGGATCAGAACTAATCGCTATCACTGTTAGTGAAGCAGACAACCCTAAAAAAGCGATTCCTAAAGCAATCAGAGGCGTCATGGGACGAATCATTTCGTTTTATATTATTCCGTTGTTTTTATTGTTAGTCATCTTTTCTTGGGATACACTGGCACATTCATCCGTTAGCCCATTTGTCATGGTTTTTGAAAAAATGAATATTCCGTTTGCTGCAGATATTGTGAACTTTGTGATTATTTTAGCGTTGTTTTCTTCTATTAATTCTGGTGTTTATGCTTCTTCTCGTCTTTTATACTTCCGTTTAAAAGACAAAAAAGGGGTTGCAAACAAATTAGCTGTTTTAAATAAACACCATGTCCCACAGCGATCCGTTTTATTTTGTGCGAGCATCTTATATCTTGGCGTAGTGCTGTCTTACTTTGTTGGAGATAAGTTATTTGGTTATCTAGCTGGTTCACTTTCTTATACCGTATTAGTTATTTGGATGATGATTAGTTCAGCAGCATTTATGTTAGCTTTAAAGAAAGGTTCTATTTTTGAGAAAAGCTTGAATTTTCTTGCTTTAGTCGTTTTAGGATTGATTATGATTGGTATTTTCTTTACCAATTCGATTGGTGTCACTATTTTGACTGCTTTACTTTACTTGATTATTTTCTTTAGCTATCGAAGAAAGAATGATATTTTTGCCTAAACAACGATGTTTTACTCATTTAGAAACTATTTGAAAATAGCCTGCAACGAAAAACAAGCAACTAAATTGTTTAAACAATTTAGTTGCTTGTTTTTTTATAAGCTGAGAAGATAAAGAGAGGAGAAAAATAAAAGGAGTTTTTTTAATGAAAAAGTATTGGAAATTTTTATTGATGATTGGTGTCTCTACGATAATTATGTTTGGTATGATGTATCTCAATGTTTACTCAATTGATCACATTTTCTTTAGTCGTACTCGTGTATTTATGGCTTTGATGATGGGAGCTGTGATGGCGATTATTATGCTATTATTTATGTGGAAGATGTATGAAAACAAAACATTGAACAAAATCATTCTAGGAATAAGCATCCTTGTATTTTCTGGCTCATTATTCATGGTACGCAGTCAAACAACTGTGAGCGACGTTGCTTGGATGAAAGCGATGATTCCTCATCATTCTATTGCGATTTTAACAAGTAAACGAGCAAATCTACAAGATCCCGAGGTCAAAAAATTAGCCAATGAAATTATTAAAGCACAAGAAAAAGAGATTAAACAAATGAAAAAATTGATTGAAGAACAAAAATAAAATAATAAATTTTATATAAAAAACGCTCAAAGCAAACTGCTTTGAGCGTTTTTTTCATAACTTTTTATTCTTGATTTGGTTGAAGTTCGAGGCCTTGTTTTTGGTTCTTTTCTTCTTTTGACACCCCTAATCCAGTAAAGGCACTCACCATTGAAAAAACTGGCGAGAACAAACTGAAAAAAACGAATGGCAGGTATGTTAATGTAGGGATGCCAAACGTACTAGCAACAAAACTGCCGGCAATTCCCCAAGGTATCAAGTAGTTAATTACTGTTCCTCCGTCTTCTAATGTTCTTCCTAAAACGGTGGGATCAAAACCAGCTTTTTTATAGGTTTCTTTAAAAGCATTTCCCGGTAAAATAACAGATAAAAACTGTTCACCAATAAATAAATTCACGCCGATACTTGTCAGTAAAGTCGTAAAAATTAATTTCGGTGTATTCGTCATTTTTTTCGAAACAACATCCATCACTGTTGAAATCAAGCCAAATTCAATCAGTAATCCGCCAAGTGAAAGCGTCAAAATAATCAAAGAAACCGTAGGCATCATGCTTTCAATTCCGCCACGACTAAGTAATGAATCGATTTGTTGGTTTCCTGTGTGGGCCACAAATCCAGATTCGATGACACGAGCCAATTCATTGAGAGAAGTCTTAGAATTTTGGATAAAAATCATACCAACAGCCACTGCGATATTTAACAAGATCGTTAGAATAGCGGGTACTTTTCTCCATGCACATAATAGCATCAATAAAAGTGGAAGAAATGACCAGACAGAAATGGTAAAATTCAATTCCAGTGTGGCGGTTACTTCTTGAATGGCACTTAAGCTAGCACCTTGATTCGTATGTCCCAACACTGCGAACAAAAAGAAAGAAACGACAAAGGCTGGAAGGGTCGACCACATCATATGTTTGATATGCTTGAACAGGTCCGCATCAACGATCGCTGCTGCTAGGTTAGTTGATTCTGATAAAGGTGACATTTTATCACCAAAAACAGCTCCTGAAACAATGGCTCCTACTACTAAAGCTGGATTTAAACCTAGCGTTGTACCAATACCAAAAAAAGCGATTCCGATAGTGGACATGACAGTAAATGCACTTCCTACTGCACTACCCACAATTGCACAAACGACAAAAACAGACGGAACAAACCATTTGATACTAATCAATTTGAAACCAACAACCATCAGCGTGGGGATAATTCCTGCTTGGATCCACACAGCAATTAATGCCCCTACTAAGATAAAAATAAATATAGGAATAATCCCAGGTTTTATACCATTTACAATCCCTTCATGTAACCATTCCGTTGGGTAATTTTTTACTACTGCGTAAAGCATGATCAGCCCAATCGCTGCTAAAATTGTAATATTTGGTGATAGTTTTAACCCTACCACACCTATTGCAATACTTGAAACAATGAGCAGTAATACGAATACTGCTTCTTTAAAACTAGGTTTTCCTTTTTTCTCCATATTTATTCTCCTTTTTTAGTTCATTAAAGTTCTAAAAAAAGATAGATATCGGATAACTCCGCCACAATTCATGATCATTTCCCCCTCTAGTTAAACAAAAAGACCTATTTTCAACTAAGGACGAATGACTCCGCGGTACCACCTTAATTAAAAACAGATCTGTTTTTCACTTTGATTTCACTATTTAATTTTTATTTTCTTTTCATGTAATTCGACATTTTGGCTTGATCGATTCGCAGCAACCATCGACTTTCTGAACAAAACACCTAAAATGCTACTGTGTGAAAAGTTAACTTTTATGAAGTTTAACGTTTGGATTATTTTTTGTCAATATAAAAGGGATTATTTTTTACTTTTACGATAAAAAAGATGGTCTTTCTTAAAATGTCGAACCTTTTAATTGGCTTTGTTCAAGCAGACGTTGATGTTCTTCTTTAATTTTTGTTAATAGTTCAGGTTGTTCAAAAAGGTCTAATGCTGTTGCTGCTAATAATTCTGTAGCAATCGCAATAGATGCCAGTCCTTTTGCACTTTTAGCAGCAGCTTTAAATTCCTCTGAATGACCAGCAATATACTCGTCTGAAATTGAGACAGTTGGTTGAATGGTCGGAATCACTTGGCTCACGTTCCCGACATCAGAAGAACCTAGACTTGTTTTTTGTTCCACGTCGATTTCATTTTCTGGAACCCCTGCCTCCTTTGCATGACTAAAAAATAGTTCATCAAAAGCCGGTGTAGAAATAACATTATCTACAGCATTTTGGAATAAACCAAATTCATAACTAGTTCCTGTACTTAGCGCCGCTCCTTTTACGATATTTTCAACCTTTTGATAGACTTCATTTAATGTTTGACGATTGCCTGCTCGTAAATAAAATCGTCCAGCTGCATATTCAGGAATAACATTTGCTGCCACACCACCGTCTGTAATAATTCCATGAATATTGACGTCTTTTGGTAACTGTAATCGTAAAGCATTGATTCCATTAAATACTTGAATGAGTGCTTCTAAAGCATTGACTCCTTTTTCTGGAGCTGCTGCAGCATGAGAAGCAACGCCATAAAATTTAATATCTACGGGATCATTCGCCAATGACTCTGTTGTTTTACCGTAACGATAAGCCGGATGGACACATAATGCAGCATCCACATCAGCAAAAAATCCTTCTCTAACAAAGCTTCCTTTTGCCGAACCATTTTCTCCGCCTTCTTCTCCTGGCGTCCCATATACTCTGATTTCACCACCAATTTCAGCAATTTTTTCTCTAATAATACTTGCAGCTAAAACTGAATAAGTGCCAAAAAGATTATGACCACAAGCATGCCCGATTCCTGGCAATGCATCAAATTCGGCTAAAAAGGCAATCACAGGTCCAGGTTTTGCCGATTGATAAGAAGCAGCAAATCCCGTCCGATGTCCAGCGACTTCTTTTTTCACTTCAAATCCTTCTTTTTCTAATTGTCGAACTAACGCTTCTGATGAATAAAATTCATAGTTGCTCACTTCTGGATGTTGATGAATATCTAAAGCAAGTGCTTGATATTCTGATAAACGTTCTTGGATCGCTTCTTTTAATAAATTTGATTGTTGCTTTTTAATGATTGATGTTGTCATAATTCATTCCTCCATGTATTTTTATTTGCGTCCAAACGTTTCCCATGCTGGAACACTTGAGCCTTTTGATGTTTTTTCAATGACTTTGGCTGTTTCTTCTGTTTGATAAGCATCGACAATTTTTTTATAAGTGCTATTGTCTTCATCTTCTTTTCTAGCAACAATAATATTGACATACGGGCGAGCACTGTCATCTACTGGTTCTAAGAAAATTGCATCTTTGGTCGGTGTAAAACCAGCATCGACTGCCACACCACTGTTAATAACAGAAAGATCCACATCATTTAACGCACGTGCTGTTTGAGAGGCATCTAATTCTGAAATAGCTAGTTTTTTACTATTTTCTGTAATATCAGAGACAGTCGGAGTTTGTCCTTTTGCTGGATCCACTTTGATCAATCCGGCAGTTTGTAAAAGCAATAATGCACGTCCTCCGTTTGTTACATCATTTGGTATAGCAACCTTTGCCCCCTCTTTTACTTCACTTATCTTTTTGATCTTATTAGAATAAATACCTAATGGCGCATTAACCGTGTTACCAATTGAGACTAAATCTGTCCCATGTTCTTTGTTGTAGTTATCCAAAAAGAATTGATGTTGAAAGGCATTTAAATCAATCGAACCGTCTGCCAAGGCTGCATTAGGTTGATTGTAATCAGTAAATTTAACATATTCTAAATCAATATTTTCTTTTTTTAGACGTGCTTTGACGTTATCCCAAACATCTGTGTCTTCACCAATAATACCTAATTTAACAGTTGTTTCTTTAGAAGTTGATTTTGTATCTGCTTTTCCTTGGCTGCACCCTGCCAACCAAACAATTGCTACTAATGCTACTACGGTCAATCGAATCACTTTTTTCATTTTTTCTCCTCCAATTAATGCGATATTTTTTTAATTAACAAGTTACTGACAAACTGGCTTAGAAATACTAAAGCCAAGATAAGTAATGTAGCGACAATGGTTACATCTGTTTGAAAACGATTATACCCTCTAGAAATAGCTAGATTACCTAATCCTCCTGCACCGACAGCACCTGCCATTGCAGTTAAACCAATCACATTGATAATCGTTAAAGCAGAAGCACGTACGATCCCAGGCAGACCTTCCAATAAATAAACACGAAAAACAATGCCGATTGGACTAGTTCCCATGGATTCAGCAGCTTCTATCACACCAGGATCTACTTCTAACAGAGCATTTTCAATTTGACGAGCAAAGAATGGCACGATGCCAAAAACTAAAGGAACCAATGCAGCTTTTGCACCAATCGTCGTTCCAACAAGAAAACGAGTAGTGAGTGCTAATAACGAAAGCAAAATAATAAATGGAATCGATCGTACAATATTGATGGATTTATCAAAAAACTCAAAGAATAAACGATTTTCTAATAATCCTTTTGGGCGAGTGACAACTAAAAGAACACCTAAAATAATTCCTAATGCACCGCCAATCAGTGCTGACCAAAATGTCATATATAGTGTTTGCTTCGTTGCTTCAATAAATTCATCTGGAATCAGATAAACATTTGGTAGATATTTTTCAATCCATACATTCATCTTAAACGCCTCCTTCAATTAGTTTTATTGCATCTTGTGATTCGTGTTTTTGCAAGATATTAACTCTCACGCCTAAGCGTTTCAAATAATCTAATGCTTTTTGTTTCTGAATCGTTTCACCAGCTAAAGTCACGATCAAACTACCAAGAGGCGTTTCTTGCAACCATTCGACATTACCGTAAAGAATATTCGCTGTTACTTGGTATTTGCTATATAACTGAGCAATCAGTGGTTCATTTGTTTGAGTACCGACATAACTTAATTCAATTAACCATTTATTCGCCAGTTGGTCAGCAAATACTTCATGTTCTTGGATTTTTTCCAATGCCTGATCCAAATGTGTGGCCGTACGTATAAAGTCCTTTGTTAATTCTTCTTTTGGATGACTGAATATCTGGACACTACTGCCATTTTCAATAATTCTGCCATTTTCCATCACTGCCACTTTATTACAAATTTCTTTTACTACTTGCATTTCATGAGTAATTAAAACAATGGTTAGCCCTAATTGCCGATTCAATTTTTTGAGTAATTTTAAAATTTGTTGAGTTGTTTTTGGATCTAGCGCACTTGTCGCCTCATCACACAGCAATACTTTAGGTTCATTGGCTAATGCTCGAGCAATTGCTACCCGTTGTTTTTGCCCACCAGATAATTGACTAGGATAGGACGAAGTTTTTTCTTCCAGACCTACTAATTCCAGCAATTCATTTACTTTTTGACGACGTTCCTGTTTCGATTTTCCTGTATACTTTAGGGAAAAATCGACGTTGTCAAAAATCGTACGGTTTTCCATCAGATTAAAATGTTGAAAAATCATACCAATGGATTTACGTTCTTTTCTCAATTCTTTTGGTGATAGTTTTCCTAGATTGGTCTGATGAATGATGACTTCACCTTCTGTTGGTTTTTGTAAGAAATTCATTACACGAACCAACGTACTTTTTCCTGCACCAGAATATCCCACAATGCCATAAATATCACCTTTGGCAATCGATAAATTTACTTCTTCTACTGCGCGGATTACCTTTTCTTTCTGATAAAAATGGACACTGATATTTTGCAACTCAATCATTGAATCTCCTCCTTGTTTTATAATAAAAAAGGCATCCTCAAGAAAATGATTCACTCACTTTCTTGAGGACGCCTTTTTGCGTGTTACCACCTCATCTTTAAGTAACGTTCACACGTTACTCCTCTTCAAGTACAAACATACTCTAGCAAGATATCGGTCGCAACCGTCACCGCCTTACAAATTGCTTGGGGTGAAATGCTCAGTAGCCATTTTCCAAATGTTCCTCTTTGCTTCTTCTCAGCTTTCGAAGCTCTCTGTTAAAAGATTTCCAATTGTACTTACTACGTCATTGCAAAAAATATTAAAAAAAAATCCTTTTACCAACACAAAAATGTTAGTAAAAGGACGATAAATCGTGGTACCACCTTTATTCGGAAGTTTCCTTCCCTCTATCCAACGTCTCAACTAAGAGAGATTGGGGTTCTTTTTAACGGTTGAACGAAACCGAATTTGCCTACGTATCGACAAATTATCCTCCAAGGCCATTTTCAACTTTGCACACTTAACTCTTTCCACCAATCAGAGTCTCTCTAAAAAGTCTTTCAAGTTTACTTTCCTTATCAATGAATGTTGCTATTTAGCTGTTAAAAACAATTTACCTTACCGTCTTTTAAAAGTCAAGCATGAAATTTTAAAAAATGTTGTTACGATTCATCCAATGTTGTTTTATCAAGTAAATCAATAACAATTCGTAAATCTTTTCCTTCAGCGATTAAGTTCAAATGCTCTTTTTCTTTTGCGGTATAGTTTCGTTCAAAACTTGTATCTGGAATCAAAACAACACCCATTCCAGCTCGTGAAGCAGAAGTGGCCCCTACGAGAGAATCTTCCACTGCAAATGCTTCTAAAGCGGTTAGTTTGGTTCTTTCTAATGCGGTTAAGTAAGGACATGGCGATGGTTTGTTTTCCGCTACTTCATCGCCAAAAGTCATTGTATCAAAATAGGGTATCAACTCGAATTGCTTCAAGATATCAGTGGCTCTTTTCGTAACAGTAGTAGTAGCCAAACCAATTTTTAATTTTCGTTTTTTTAATTCCACTAAAACTTCTTTGGCATAAGGTTTTAATTGGATAGCGCCACTGTGTAATTGTTGATAAAAATATTCTTCTCGTTTTGCTCGAACTTCTTGCACTTTTTCTGGACTTCCTGCTGCTTGGACTAAAATATCAAAGCTTTGCTTCCAGTTTTTCCCACCCCAAGCGTCAACGATTTCTTTAGGTATTTCTAAGTCATATTGTTTAAATCCCCATAACCAGCCATCACGATACGTCTTTTCCGTATCGACTAATAGACCGTCTAAATCAAATATTGCACCTTTCATTCTTTCACTATTCCTTTCAGAAAACAATATCATTAGTTTAGCATGTTTCATTGATAATTGCATACAGTGTGAAATATTTTTTGGTAAAGTGCATGAATGCATATCAAAATACTAAAGTATAAAAAACTGAATGAAAGAAAGTCTCTCAATAGATAAAAAAGCGACACTAGCATGTGATTGATCTACTGATAGATATCTGAACGACCTATTTTCTTTGCCTCTAGCAATTTGTGTATCTTATTTTTCAAAATATAGAAAAGTAAAAATTGAACTTTACACTTTTTGTTATTTTGCTACAATAAATAAAATCAATGACAATTATAGAAAAGTTGTTGGCTCTGATTCAGATAAGTGATATAACATCAAAGCCAAAAGTCAATTTGAATTTATTAAATCTTTTTAGGAGGTAGTGGAATGAAACCAGTAATTAGTCCCTTAGCAACACCTTACCAGTTCGAAAAATTTTTTAATGAAGGGGAAACAAGATGGAATGACCGCGGTGGTGCTAAAATAAAAACTATTGTTATCCATCATATGGCTATGACTGATTTTGATGCAGTTCCTGAAGTATGGAGAGAACGAGAAGCCTCAGCTCATTATGGTATTGGACCAAATGGAGAAATTAGAGCTTATGTAGGTGAAGAAAAACGTGCATGGCACGCTAAACAAGCCAATGCTGATTCTATAGGGATTGAAATATGTAATATTTCTAAAGAACCAAACTGGGGAGTAAGTGATAAATCAATTGATGCACTCGTTCGCTTAATAGGTGATATATCTAAACGATATGGAATAAAAATGGAAATCATCGGTCATCAATTTGCTAGAGGAAATACTCCAGAAATGACTGAATGCCCTGGACCGACACTAACACGTAGACTTCCAGAAATTAGAAAAAAAGTGGAAGTAATATTGGGGCATCATTTTTCAGAAATTAGTAAGAATGTGAAAGAGCAAGCAGCTCAAGTTAATTCACAAAGAAATAGTATGGGAATGCTTGATAAAAAGATGGATCCAATGATGAAAAATAAGTAAAGATCGTACGTTCTTAGATACTTTCATACTGATGAAATACCTTGTCAATACATAACAAACACGAAGGAACATTTTTATTCTACTTTAGGCCTATATCCGAATAAACAGCGATAAAAAGGAACTCCTTAAAAAAGAAGAAGAAATTCACAAAAATTTGAAGAACACTAAGTAAATAACAATCAAGGACAAACGCTTGATGTTGTGTTTCTTGTCAAATTTTGTAAATTTCTTCTTGGTGTTCCTGCGCGTACTCGTCACAATTGCTCACTTGGTTATTGGCTAGAATTTTAAAACGTGAAGTGCATTGTGATTCGCTGTTGAAACGTATCTACATGGTTTGCAGGAACTAAACACTATCTGTATTTTTATCTATTCTTATTGATGGTTCTTACAATAATTCACCAAATTTTCTAACATAGAAGTTTTTGACCATGGTTACTAATGCTAAATAAGCTAGGATGGTGACAACTAACCAAATCCAGTACTCTCCTGGTAATGGCATTAATCCTAATTCTGCACCAAAACCTGTAAATGGCAAGACTGAACCGACAGCAATACCTAAGGTTGTAATGATAAACATCGCAAAGGTAGCATTACTTTGAATAAATGGAATTTTTGGCGTACGTAGTGCATGTAGGACTAATGTTTGTGACCACAAAGATTCCACAAACCATCCAGCATGGAATAAAGCAATAAACATGATCTTTTGTTGTGCATCTAGTGTATGGTAGCTTCCTCCCACTACTGCTGGACAAATCACAAAATACATCAATAGGTAAGTGGTAATATCAAAAATTGAACTTGTTGGTCCAAAGTAAACCATGAATTTTCCAATACTTGATGCATCCCACTTTTTAGGTTCATCAAGGTATTCGTTATCCATTTTATCCCATGGAAGTGAAATACAAGAAACATCATAAATCAAATTTAAGAATAAAATTTGGAGCGGCAACATTGGTAAAAATGGTAAAAAGGTACTGGCAACTAATACGGAGAACATATTTCCAAAGTTTGAACTTGCGGTTGCTTTGATGTATTTCATAATGTTCCCGAACGTTTCACGACCAGATAAAAGCCCTCTTTCCAAAATCATTAAGTCTTTTTCAAGTAAAATGACATCGGCAGATTCTTTGGCGATATCTACTGCTGTATCGACAGAAATACCAATATCTGCTACTTTCATTGCTGGCGCATCATTGATTCCATCACCTAAAAAGCCTACCGTATGTCCATTTTGTCGCAAAGCTGTTGTTAAACGAGCTTTTTGCTGAGGATTTAATTTAACAAATACTTCATGATCTTCAGCAACTTGTGCTAGTTCACGATCATCCATTTCCGAAATTTTTTCTCCCGTAATCAATTCATTGATTTCTAAGCCGACTTGACGACAAACCGAGCGCGTCACTAATTCATTATCACCAGTTAATACTTTTACAGCTACACCATGATCTTTCAAAGCTTTCAGCGCTTGTTTTGTTGTTTCTTTTGGTGGATCAAGGAAAGCAAGATAGCCAATAAGAACCATGTCTGATTCATCTTTTACTGAAAACTCACCCACGACACTTGGGTTTGTTTTTTGAGACACACCAATTACACGCAGGCCATCTTCATTTAAAGCTCTTACTTTTGCAAGTACTGACTCTCTTCTTTCATTTGTTAAAGGACTGACAGTTCCTTCAATGTCAATATAATTAGAGATGCTAAGCATTTCTTCGATTGCACCTTTTGTGATCATTTGCGTTTTACCAGCAGTATCTTCGACCACGACACTCATACGACGACGTTCAAAATCAAAAGGAATTTCATCAACTTTACGGTAATTGATTTTATCCGTTGATAAAGATTGTTTGGCTTCATCAATAATCGCTACATCTAATAGATTTTTTAGGCCTGTTTGATAGTAACTATTTAAATAAGCATGACGTAGCACACGCTCATCTTCTTTTCCTGTACAGTCCATATGGTATTCTAAAATAATTTTATCTTGCGTCAGTGTACCGGTTTTGTCTGTACACAATACATCAATTGCTCCAAAGTTTTGGATTGCATTTAAGTTTTTGATCACCGTGCCTTTTTTCGCCATCACGCTCGCACCTTTAACTAAGTTCGTAGTAACGATCATTGGCAACATTTCAGGTGTTAACCCAACTGCTACGGATAGACCAAATAAGAACGCTTCTAACCAATCACCTTTAGTGAAACCGTTGATAACAATCACTGTTGGCGCCATCAGAGCCATAAATTTGATTAACAACATCGATGTTTTGTGGATACCAATTTCAAAATTGGATTTAATTGGCTTTTCAGATAATGTTTGAGCAACATGTCCAAATAAAGTCTGATTTCCAACCGATACGATGATTCCTTCAGCACTTCCGCTGATGACATTGCTTCCCATAAAAGCTAGATTTTCATAACTGGTTTCACTAAGAGAATCATCTTCATAGACAATCGCTTGTTTTTCAACAGGATAGCTTTCACCAGTTAATGCGGCTTGAGAAATAAATAAATCTTTTGATGTCAACAACCGCATGTCTGCTGGAATCATGTCCCCAGCCGATAAACGAACAAGGTCTCCACAAACAATTTCTTCCATCGGAATTTCTGTATAATTGCCATTACGCTTAACTGCTGCTGTTACTTTCACTAAAGATTTTAATTTCTCCGCTGCTTGATTCGAACGAACGGATTGAATCAACGTCATTGTTCCGCTGACAATAACCATCGTAAAGATAATGATCGCACCAAAAAGGTCTTTTTCTTCTGGGGCTGCTAATAGATATTCTGTAATAAATGAAATCACACCTAATGCAATTAAAACAAGGGTAAAAGGTGTAATATAAGCTTTTAAAACTTCTACAATAAAAGGTGTTTTCTTTCCATAAGAAATGGAATTTTCACCGTATTTTTCTCTTGCTTCTTTAATTTGTTCTTCTTCCATACCATTATCTGTTGAATGAAGAAAGTTCAATAATTCTTGTTTCGTTTTCCCTGCAAATGCAGCATAAACTTTTTGTGTATCTCTCTTTTTTTCCATCTGACTTCTCTCCTTTATCCTAGTAAAAAAGATTAACCATTTTTACTTAGGAATCATTTCATTATTCGATTGCTGGAGAAAAAGCTGTAATAAAAGGGGCTGAAAAAAGATAGATAATAGCTCCTACCAGCAATTTCTCTCGTATTCTTTTTTTCGCAGGACTGTCATCCATTTGTTCTCATCTCCTTTATTTTGTAATGGATTTTTCGTTTTTTCGCTTTTCGTATCACCGTTAACTTCCCAACAAAACCACCTCCTACATTTTTGGAACATTCGGTTTGTAAAGGCAAAAAAGACCTTTCGTCAAAGTTCAGCGAAAGGTCGAAAAAGCACATTAAAAAAGCTTCTTTGATCTCATCGTTGAGTTTTGACACTGTACAACGTAAAAAGCAATAACTTGCTTTTAGCTACCTTATGAAAAGCCTTGTCTCGACAATTCCTGTTCTACCCATTGGCGTCTCTCGACGTTTTTGGGCAGTAGCCTATGTTTGTATAGGAGCCTCACCTAACAAATCCTATTTAGTTTTCCTTCGTAAATATAACAACTTATCAAGCGCTTGTCAAACTAATTTTTCACTTTTTTCAAACAATTGTGACAAATAATTATTCTGCCAAATACAATCGAATCGCATAATAAAAAAAGTAAAACTGTTCCTTCATTTTTTAATCTTTTACTTTTGTTTGTACGTTTCACTAGACACCAGTATAATAAAAGTATAACAAAAGAATAGGGGTGTTTAATGTGGAACGTACGCTAGTCATTATTAAGCCAGATGGCGTCAGACGACATCTTGTTGGACGTATTATCCAACGATTCGAAGAAAAAGGCTTAGCCATTACTGAGATGAAATTTGGTACCATGTCAAAAGAATTAGCACAAGAACACTATCATCATTTAAGCGGTCGTAGTTTTTTTGATGAACTGATTGATTATATGACCTCAGGACCTGTTGTCTATCTTGTTTTAGCGGGAGAGGATGTTATCGACATCGTTCGTAAAATGGTGGGTGCCACAAAAGCTGTTGATGCAGCTCCTGGAACCATTCGTGGCGATCACGCACTGCCTGGAACCGAAAATATTATTCACGCTTCAGATTCACGAGATGCTGCTACTAATGAAATTCAACGTTTTTTTCCAATAGTTGATTCTAAAAAGAAAAAAAATGAAGTAAATCACCCAGCTCTTTAAATGTTCATCATTTAAACTTGATATTCTTGAAACAGAATCTGCTGATGTATTTGTCTCTTTACTCACAGAAGAGAGTTTTTCTAAATAATCTTAACACTTTTTTGCTAGTGTCAACGAATCCTTTATCTGTGTCGATTACTTGATCTCATACCTGCAACAAATGCCACAATAAAAAACCGATTCTTCTACCCGATTGAAGATACGAGTATTTTCATCTAAAGAATAGGCATAAAAAATTGTCTGACTATTTCAATCCTTTTTTAGTAGAAAAGAAGAACAAAATAAAACGAAACATGATTAGTGGAACAAAAATGACTCGTTCTTTAATTGTTCTTCTTTCTTACTTTTTTTGCGTATTTATTTAACGTTTTTAGGTTTATTCTTTTACTTTTGCTACTTCTAATAGCTTTTCTTCTAGTACTTTACGCTCTTTTTTCCCTAATGTATATTCGATCACCGTGAACAATGTATTCGTCTCTTCCTGCATGGGTTCTCCTAAAGCTTGGGCAATTAACCTTTTGTAATATTCAGTCATCAGAGTTTCATAAATGATCGTTGATTTTTCTTTATGTGCTAGACTACGGTACATGTCCATATTAATACTGCGAGCTTTTTTAAACCTTTTTTTATCAATATAATAAAGCGTTAAATTTATTAAAAAAGTAAATAAATATTTTTCTTTGAAAGCATCTGACATTTGACGCATTCTTTTTTTGATTTTCAAATAATTGTTATCAATAAATGAATCGCTAAAAATATAAGGATATCTAGAAAGGATTTCTAGTTCAAAACGGCCATATTCCCTTACCTGCATAAAATATTCTTCAATCGTACGACATTCGTAGCGTAAAAATTCAAGTTGTAATTCTAATTTCTCACTGGTTTTCCAAAACATCTGTAAATTGAGTATGAGGTAATATAAATCAGATGTTTTTTTAAATTGCTTGCGGTTATTGGCTATTTCTTTATAGGGATCAAAGTTCTCTTCTTCTATTTTATTTAATAAATGCCGACTTTTTTTTGCTTTTTTAGGCTCTTCGATTTGATTGCGTAACCATTCGTACTCCGCTAAAGAAATATTTAATCGCTCTAAGAAAGCTTTCAGTGTAAAAAAAGAAATTTTCTTGACTGAATGGTTTTCAATCGCCACGAGTGATGTTTTTGAACAAATACCTGCTGCTAATTGTGTTTGAGTCAACTTTCGATTGATTCGAAGTTGTTTTATTAATTTGCCATCATACATAATTTTTTCGTTGTCAAAACTATAAAATGTGCTATCCATAAATTGATGCTCAAACTATCTGAACTCTTCAATATTCGCAGATGATTCATGTGAAAACGACCGTGTGACCATTTTTTATTCTCTTCCTTTTCTCCATGAATCCACAAAAGAACATTGTATATTCTATTTATTTGAACATGATTGTTCATTTATAGATAATTTTTTTGACAAACTTTTCCCTCCTTGTAACTACTATTTTTATCGTGTTTTTTTATGTTCTTTCTCTCAATACCCTGTTTTGTTCCCTTTCATTTTTATTCTTACCTTCATTGAATTTAACCATTTTTTACATGAATCGCCGTTTTTTATTCTCTTCGTTCTGCTGTTTCGATGTAAAAAATTTGTTTCATTCACTAATTACATACGCTAAAATACAAAAATTTATGAGTAATACAAAAAAACTTCTAAAAAGTTCATTCGTTTCAACTTTTTAGAAGTTTTTTGGCAATGATTCTTATTTTGTCAGATCATCGGATGGATAAAGATTAGTAGTCGTTTTATTCCCATTTCTAGAATAAACACTTGTTGACTTGTTTCCTTTTTGTTGTTCAATCGCTTCATTTTTTTCTGCTTCATTTTTTTCTGCTTCATTTTTATAGTTATATTTTTTAGGATCAATGGTCTGGAATCCTTCTGGCACATAAAAACGTAATAAATTTTCTTGGTTTAATTTATCTGATAAGCTTAAAACATTTTTTACTTGTTCTTGCTCTTTCTCTATTTCTTTTTGAATACCGGCCGTTTTTGGATCAATGATTTCCCCCGTTTGATTACTATAAGTCTTGCCATTTAAAACAGTATAATCAGGTGTCACAAAATTTCCGTTTCTAAATGCGACTACCTGATCATGCTGATCAGAGAGCAGGTCGGTCCCAAAATAAATGTAGTTTTTATCATCAATTCCTACTAAATGAAGTAACGTAGGTAAAACATCAATTTCACCACCATACGTATGCTTAATCTCCCCTTTTGTATATCCAGGAATATGAAACATCAGTGGAACTCTTTGTAATTGTGCATTATCATAAGCATCCCAAGTATCAGCATCCTTTCCTAGCGCTGTAGCAAGGTCTTTATTATCCGTATTTGATATACCAAAATGATCGCCATAAATGACAAACATTGAGTTTTGATAAATGCCAGATTTTTTCAAATACGTAAAAAATTGTTCCAATGATTGATCCAGATAATGAGCGGTACGAACATAATCATCTACAGTACTATTACCTGTATTTAAAGATGGAAAATCAAAATTCTTATCATCTGTATAATAGGGTGTATGGTTCGTTACAGAAAGGAACTTGGTATAGAATGGTTGTTGCAAATGTTCGAGGTATTGCGCCGATTCTCTAAACAAATCTTTATCTAAAATACCATAGCCTAATGTCTCATCTGTGCGCTTAAAATAAGAGCGATCAAAGAAATTATCGTAACCTAAATTTTTATAGACGTGATCTCGATTCCAAAAGCTGGCCACATTCCCATGGAACACTGCACTCGTGTATCCTTGTTGTTGTGAAAGAATCGCAGGAGCCGCTTGAAACACATTATCAGAGCCAAGTTCCGTAAACAATGAACCTTGTGGCAATCCAAACGTTCCTGTTTCTAACATATTCTCAGCGTCACTTGTTTTACCTTGACCCACTTCATGGAAAAAATTGTCAAAACTAATGGTTGATTGATTTTTATAAATGCTATTCAAAAATGGCGTAACTTCTTGGCCATCTACTTTCATGTTAATTAGAAATTGTTGAAAACTTTCTAAATGAAGAACGATAATATTTTTCCCTTTCGCTAGTCCAAATGTTTCAGGATTAGGTGTTGCATAGTGCTTTTTCGTATAAGCTAATACGTCATCAATTCCGTTGCTACTTGCATGGGCACGTACACTATTTGTCATGCCTGTTTTGATGGCATCATAGATCGTATACGCATCAATCCCAAGATATTTGACAATATAAGAACGGTCAAAAGTTCGTTGCAACAATTGCGGACGGTTTGCCTCACTAAGTGCTAAATTACCTGAAAAAATGAGTGCTGCTAGACAAGAAACCGCCATTGCAATGGGCTTAGAAACCGCTGGGCTATTTATAGGAATCTTTTTCACAAGCAACCAAATCAGTAAACCAATAAATACTAAAATATCTAACCAATATAAAACATCATGTGGCTTCATTAATGAAAATGAGCTTCCAGATAAACCTTGAGAAACTTTTGAAAAACCTAAAACAGATTTTATTGTAATAAAATCGGTAAATTCTCGATAAAAAATAATATTTAAATAGAGCAAAAGCGTATTTAAAATATCTATAAATAAAAGAAGAAACAATGCAGGCTTTATTTTTTTTACATATAAAGCTAATCCAAAAAACAACAGGGTTGTTGCAATTGGATTGATCCACAAAATAAAATATTGGATACTTCCTTCTACTCCTAATGAAAAATCAACATAATAGGCAAAAATGGTTTTCAGCCAAAAGAAAAAGCTGGCGGTCAATACAATAAACAATCGATTTTGGCACAATTTTTTCAAATGTGTCACTCTTATCACTTCTCTCTTCATTTTTGTACATTTTGCTCTTCAAAAATGAAAATTCTCTAAAAAAATGGTTATTTTAAGATTTTTTTTAGAATTAACCTGAGCAATCTGCATATATGATAAAAGAAAAAGAAAACTCAGATTGAAGGAAAAAAAGGACTCTCCCCGTTTTACTCCTTTTTTTCTTATCGCTAGTTTAAGCAGTTGAGATTTTAGCCACTTCTAACTTTCAATAAAAAAATAGTAAAATTCTGTATTTCGTTCGTGCTTTTAAGACCACCCAACCAATTGAATTACGATTATGAAACCAAAACAACTTTTCATGATACGCAACAACTAACACTTGTTGCGTATAGTAAAATGAATAGAGATTCATAGTCATGTGGTTTAAACATGCGCTTTGTATGTTTTAACATTTTTTGCAAACGTTATCAAAAAAAGAAAGTAAAGATTGTATGAAAAGAAAAATTGTGTTAACCCTAAGTATTTTGAGTTTAGGCGTGTTTTTGAGCAGTCCCCAGTTCGCAGATACTGCTGTAAACGAATCAGGACATTCTCATGAAGAGACGGTTTTAACAAATGAAAGAGTGTCCGCTGAAACATTTCATACAAACAAACGTGGGATGGGATATTACTGGAAATGTCATACTTGTGGCTATAATAGTGCCTGGCATTTATTAGCAAGTACGGCTGTTTCAGCTGCAAATAAACATGCCCAGCAGAAAAATCACGTAACGTCAGTGTTTCCTAATTGAGCGATTGAATAAAAAGTGGTCAGCTTCAAGAACCAAATATAGAACCCTTTTAGCAATCACTTATTGTCGTTCAATGTTTTTCATGCAACAAACAAGTTTTTCAAAGATTATTATTAAAATTTTGGTGAAATTTCGTTATAACTTTTAAAGAAGGCCTTAGAGTCCCCATTCTCTAAGGTCTATCTAGAGAGCTCATTGCCCTTATCATTATTTTAACAACTGTAGAGATGTATTATGATCAACTAAGATCACATAATAGTCCC
The DNA here is from genome assembly GCF_007990225.1 of Enterococcus villorum. Taxonomy (GTDB): domain Bacteria; phylum Bacillota; class Bacilli; order Lactobacillales; family Enterococcaceae; genus Enterococcus_B; species Enterococcus_B villorum. The sequence goes on from NZ_BJWF01000004.1 coordinate 47,346, forward strand.
CTAATTGATATCTCACTACAACAAATATCTCGCTATTTAGCTTAATAACATCCATTCCATGAATAATAGTTTTTGTGCCTGTAGGAAATCAAAAGAAATCATTTTGTTTCGATTGTATTTTTTGTTTCCCGGAGTTTATATGGTTTACAAGAAAATTTTAACACTATAAATCATATGATTCATAGTTGGCTCCATTTTTTTGTTTCGTAAAAAGTAATGTTTCTGATTTCATCATAGTGGACTTTTTGTCTATCTATATAGATACCTAGTTCATCACACCCACTAATTTTGCCAACGATATCATCAGGATAACTGCCCTCCATATCTCGTTCTTCTTTTTGAATCGATACAAGTTGATTCTTGATTATAGCAATATTTAATACCGCTGAAATTTCTTCAGGTGTCATTTGTTCTTTTGCTCTATTATGATTGCCTCTTTGCGCCTTTGCTTGATCAATTTTTTCTGTATGGTCGGATAAATAAAAACCCGTCCATTTCAATCGTCCTCGATCTTCAGACTCCATCGTCCATCATTCCTCCATTGCCACCTGCATGCCCACCGACTAACTTGCTTCGTTTGATGCTTCGTGCTCCATCTAATAATGATGAAGCATGTACAATGGACGTGAAGCCATATTTTTGTCGGATTAGGTCGATGATCTTGTCTAAGTTTTCTTTATCAATTTGTTTTTGTGGTTCACTGAATAAATCCAACTGCAATGAATCTGTATAAAAAAGTTTGCTATAAGTCACGCCAACGTGTCGAACCTCTTGTCCTTCATAATACTTATTGAATAAATAGAGACAGTAATTTTGTAATTCTTTGGTATTATTCGTGACTGGTACTTTCATCTGGTGTGAAAAACCTGGTCTTGTTTCTAAAATAGACGTTCCTATCGATAAATGGACACAACCAGTTTTACAATTGTGTTGACGTATACGAATCGCAACTTGTTCCGCCATTTCTTTGATTACCAGTTCGATTTGATCTTTTCTAGTATAGTCATTCGGAAGCACTTGCGAATTACCGTAAGACTTCTCTTTGGTTGGTTCTGGTGGGATCGCTATATCCGTTCGGTCAATACCATTCGCATGAAAATATAATTGAAGCCCTATCACCCCTAATTGACTTTTGAGTGCATAAGGATCCCAATTGGCTAAGTCTTTGATACTCATAATTCCCTTGTGATTGAGACGTTTTTTCATATGCGAACCAATTCCCCAAAAATCTGTCATTTCAGAAATATTCCAGACTTTCTCTGGAACACTTTGATACGTCCATTCAGCAATAAACTCTTCATTATTCTTTGCTTCATTATCTAAAGCGAGTTTAGCCAACAGCGGATTATCGCCAATTCCGATAGCAGCCACTAACCCCGTTTCTTTTTGAACTTGCTCCTTGATTAATTTGGCTAACTGTCTACGCCGTTCACTACGTGTTTTTGCCTTAGTAAAAAGATTTAATGATTTCGTTACTTTAAGAATTGATTCATCAATCGAGTAGATTAATAAATCTTCATCTGCGACATATTTTCTAAAAACATTGTTCACTTCAAGATTTCGCTGAATGTAAAGATTCATCCTTGGTGAGACAATGTATAATTCCTTAGGATACGGTTGTGGCAAATCTCTTGGTCGACTCACATTTGTAATGTTATATTTCTTCTTTGCTGTAGGCGAAGAAGCTAAAATTAATCCACCTCCTGTATGATCTGCTTGACTCATCACAACTAAAGGCGTTGTTAATGGATCAAGGTTTCTTTCGATACACTCAACACTCGCATAAAATGACTTAATATCAATTAGAAAATAATCATTTATCGGTTCTTTTGAGTAATCAAGCATGTTTCTCCCCCATTCCAAAACCATTATACAAACATATGTTCTTTTTTGTAAAGAAAAAAATAATAATGGTCTTTTTATAAAGCAATCATTCAGCTAAATCAGCTCATCATCATAAAAAAGAGCATCAGCCGTTCACTGACACTCTTAGTATTCAAAATATAATTTTATTTTTTCTTGTATAAAACGTAATCTGCTTTCTCTGATTTATCTATTGTTTCTAGCAGGGTGAACAACTGTTACGCACATGGAGCGCCAAAATATAGAAAGGTACGTCTTTCCCGTATCAAGCCACACTCTCTTTTAAAATCTAATAACCTGCTTTTTTATCAGTCCCTAATATTTCCCTTAAATTTAAAGCGCTCCAAAAATTCTTTGTACATGTCCTGTTCCATGCCGATTGTATCCAACAGAAAGCCTTTGTTGTCGTTCCAAGCATTAAGACCACGATAGTAGAAATCCCTATGAACATCTTTTAATACGAAAGGAACAATATTATGTTTCAAACATTCTTTAAACATCAGTAGTCGTCCTGTTCGTCCGTTTCCATCTGCAAATGGGTGAATACGTTCGAATTTAACATGAAAATCTATGATTTTTTCGAGAGTCATTGGTGAAGCATCTTGATATTCATCCATCAACTTTTTTAATTTGGGAGCAACCTCTTCAGGTGAAGCCGTCTCAATTTCTGTATAACCAATACCTATAATATTTTCAATAACCTTGAACTCTCCTACAGGCTTTAAAGGATTATCTTCATCTGAAGTCCCCTTCTTTAGAATGCCTTGAATGGTTTTAATAAGCTTCAATGTAAGTGGCTTATCATAGTTATCTAAAATGTAATCAAACCCTTTGAAATGATTTTCAGCTTCTTTGATATCATCTATTTTAGTCGCTTCTCCGTTATCAGCTGGTGGAACTAAATTATTTTCAAATATTAAAGCTGTTTGTTTTTCAGATAGCCGTGATCCTTCAATTTTATTGGAATTATATGCCATCTCAACTTGCGTAATATGATAAATACTTCCATGTATATTCCCTTTTTTCTCTAATTGAAGGCGTGTGACTAAATCTAATTTCTCAATGTCCACCACTACGGATCCCTCCTGTTCCTTGGATCGTCAATTTTTTAATAAAGCTTCAGTCATCGTTTTAGAAAAATTGATTCCCTCGTTTGTAGCACGTACATTTAACCAATGTGGAATCTTAATTGTTTTTTTATCTAATCTTTAATTTTTTAAATAATCGCTAAGTTCCACTGAAATGAATATCGAAAATTCAATTTTTGAATCATAGGACGAAAAACTTGATTACTTGTTCGTTGCGTCTTGTATGGTATCTGTTGTTTTTGTTGAACCAGCCATCTCAGGTTGATCCTCCGTCATCGTGTCAGAGTGTTCTTTGACTTCTTTCACTTCTTTATTCATTTTTATCCATTCTTTTAGTCGTGTGTCTACGACTTCGCTATTTACTTTATCAGAATAGCTGGTTATTACTTTTCCATTTTTTAATCGTGCTAATTTTTCTTTATCATGTGTTAAAAGTAAAACAGTTAAATTTTTATCGTTGAATTGATATTGTCTAAGTGAAATGGCACTCAAGACATCGTCGATATTGATAAATTGATTACTTTCCTTTTCTTTTGGCAAATAAATCTCTAATTCTCCCTTATCGTAGTTGGCTACTAATCGGTAGTCCTCCCACCAATAAGTCGAAAATTCTTTTTTAAATTTATCTACTGATTGTTTACTTGCAATGATTTTTTCTGATTCTAGTTCCGCAATATCCGCCGACATCTTTCCTGAACCAATTGCTGAGAAAATAAGCAATAAGAAAAAACCAACTAACCAAAAGAGAAGAAAAGGCCGTTTTTTTCTCATACCTTCCTTCACTCCTATTCAATTTTGCCTATTCCATTATATACAAAAAATGAAGAATAAAGACAGAAAAGTTATTAAATAATTTTCATTATTTTTATTTAATAAAAAAACCTCATCAAATAAGTGCTTGAAAGGAGAAGTAGATTCAAGATATAATTCTTACTAAAATAATTTTTGTCATCGATTGGCTAGCAGGAAAAAGATAATAATCATTAATTAACCTATAGAATTATTTTGAAAAAATAAGTTCAGCACACGAATATAGGCTTTATAACGCACAAATAATGAATAATCTTTATCTTTTTTCCTGGCCACTCTCTTTTTATTTGATTACTTGAAAATTATGATTAACCTTCGCTTTAATCGTTTGATGTTTTCGTAAATAGTCAGCAATTAATTCTGTCATATCAATTGGTATTTCTCGAATAATTTTCTCTGCTGAAAACATTTGATAATTTCCTCCACCAACTGCTCGATACTGATTCATGACCACTTCCAACTCTTCCTCAGGTTGGATCTTTTTTCCTTCTTTTTCTAGCTTCGTAATCCTTTGTCCTACAGGCATACTCAAGTCAATCAAATAGTTAATCCCTTCATACATATCATAGTTATAATATTGGGGTTTAGGTTCAATAAAGGCTTTATTAAAAACGATCTCCTCTGATTCTACAGCAAGATAATTTGCTGTTTGCTCTAACGCATCTCTTAAATCCTGACCCGTGATTTTAAGGACAGCCAATGTATTCGGATAAACATAATTGGTAATAATTTCACGCATGGTGATTTGTTCACCAAAGCCTTTTCCTTCATTATTGAATAAAGCTGTCCCGGAAATCTTGGTCTGACTAGCCTCCATCTGCACACGATTAATAAACTCAATGTAAGGATGTTCTAAGACACGTGCCTGCATTGGATCTGTGATTTGCATATTTCCATGGACTTTACCAACTGTTTGATCAAGCCATGTTTCTAGTTCAGCTTCTGTCTTTTTCACTAAATCTAACGTTTCCTTATCCGTTTTTACATTCTGCATGGAAACCAATTCTGCTTGCCCATCAGAAACACGATATCCCTTTTCAGTTTGTTGAAGCGTCAAAGTGATTTTCCCTAAATATTCTCCTCGATAACCTGGTTGTATCACAGGAATACCTTGCCATTTGGTGGCAATCACTCGGTGCTGATGTCCCGTAATAAATGCATCTATTCCAGCTACTTCCTCTAAAAGTTGATATCCTTCATTTTCACCAGTCAATGCTTCTGTCGGATTGCTGGTCTCTAAATCTCGCTCAAAACCACCATGGTAGGCAACGACCACAATATCAGCCAATTCTCGAAGTTTAGGTACATAGTACTTCGCTGTTTCAACTGCGGAGACAAATTGTAACCCTTTAATTGTTTCAGGTTGTTCCCAGTGTGGGATATATTGCGTTGTTAACCCTAAAATTGCCACTTTGATGCCTTGTTTTTCACTTATCACATAGGGTTTACCAAAATAAGGCTTCCCTTCTTTATCCAGAATATTCGCAGAAAGTACTGGGTGGTGATAGCTTGCAATTGCTGTTTTTAAATAGGATAATCCATAGTTAAATTCATGATTTCCTAAGACACTTGCATCTATTGTTAAATGATTTAACACATTTGTTAATTCTGTTACGCTATGCTTTTGACTTTTTGCTAAATAATAGCTGTATGGAGAACCTTGAATAAAGTCGCCATTATCAATAACAAATACTGGGTCAACATTTTCTCGCCGTATTTCCTTGATTTTATTGGCAAGTTTCGCATAGCCATAAGGTTGCTCTTGATCGGTGGCATAATTTGTTGGAAAAATATAACCATGAACATCACTTGTTGCTACTAATGTTATCTTCATATTTTATCCCCTATCTCATTCATCAAACATTTAGGACTAAAGCATTCAAGCTAAAGTCCTAAAATCATCCTTATTTTATTGATTCCATGCATCTTGTAATTGCGTTACCGAGTTTTTGATTAATTTATCGGTGTCTTGATTTGTATTTGACAAGATATTTTCCATAATCGAACGCACTTCATTATAAGCAGGATCAGCATTTTCCACTACTGGTATGGAAAATAAGTCTGAAGTTGCTGCTTCTAAATGTTCTGGAACTTTTGTCTCTGTTGAATTTTTGTATTCATCACTTTCAAGAACAGATTCAACAACTGGCATGTAACCTGTCATATTTGCCCAGTAAAGTTGATTTTCTGGTTGTGCTAAAAATTTCATGTATTCAAAAGCTGCTGTACGTTGTTTTCCACTTGCACTACTGAACATGTAAATATCTGTTCCTTGTTGTAAATTGATTTTTTCTGGACGTGGAGCAACGTCGTATTCAAATTTTCCTTCTGTATCTTTCTTTACATAGCCTTCTCCAGCAATTGATCCAATAAACATCGCGACTTGTTCATTTGCAAAAGGACCAGATAAGTATTTATCAGAACCTGCCATTCGGAAGTAGCCGTCTCTGACCCCATCTGCATAATAGTTGATCACTTCTTGTGATTCTTTGCTATCAAATGACAATTTTTGATCAAAATTAATCCCTTTATTTTTCATCCCAATCGCATAATAGTTGTTTAAAGAATCAAATCCTGCACCAACTACTTTTCCATCTGATTTTTCAAAAATCGTTTTTGAAGCTGTCTTTAATTCATCCAACGTCGTAGGAACTTCTACACCATATTTTTTTAGTAAATCAGCATTATAAAAGAGCATTTCGGTCGACTTATTGAAGGGAATTCCATACTGTTTACCATCGATCTTCGCCCCATCTAATAGTGCACTGCGAATCTCTTCTTGATCGTTCCAACCAATTGTTTCATTCTTGATATATGGGTCTAAATCAACCAACATCTCATCTTGCGCTGCACTCCACAGCCATCCGGGATAAGCTTGGGTAATTGTTGGCAAATCTTTTGGTGAAGGCAAAGTCGAATTGATTTTTGCTTGTAGGTCAGAATATTGAGATTGATTTTGTAATTCTACTTTGATCGTAGGATTTTCTTTCATAAAATCATTCGTTAATTTGGTCAACGCTTCTTCTTGCGCACCATTCATCGCATGCCAGAAATTGATGGTTGTATCTTCTTTTAATTCTGTGACAATTTCTGAGCTTGAACTATCCACTTTATCATTCTTTCCACAAGCACTTAAAGCCAATACTGCCGCTGTAGCCAAAAACACTGAAGCCCATTTTTTCATCATCATTTTATTTTTTACGCTCCTTTTTCTCTTCATAAAATAATTTGATCGCCACGTTTTGGTAAAATTCTTTCCCCATAAGGATTTTCTAACTTTTCAGGTTTTAACGTATGAATTGGAACGAGCAATTTCGGTTGTATCTTATCAATAATTGTTCCTAAATCTTCTGGAAAGGCATGACCAGAAAGAGACAACCGAACAAATTCAATTTGCTTTTCTTCTAAAAGCTGTAAGAAGACAGCATACTGTGGATCAAAATCGCCTAATGGTTGTGCATCACTATGAATATATAAACCTCCTCCTTGTAAATTTTCTATATTATCAACAACTTGCCAAACAAAATTAGTTCGGTCGTTGCGTAAAACCTCATAGGAATATTCTAGTTCTGGTTGAAGAATAGGAAGAACTGGATTTTTTGGTAAGTAGTAATAAGGAACATCTATTCCTAAAACTTCTTTCATCAAAGCAGCCATATTTGCTTCTAAAACCAGCGTTCTTGGCGAATGTTTGACCAACATTTCAAAGCGTTTCACATTTGCTGGATAACCATTAAATGTTATTTGACGCTTGGGGTGTTGTTTCACTAATTGACAAAAAGCCTCTACTAATTCTTTTTCTGACGTTACTTTTATTTGATTGTCTTCTTGCTGTTTCTCAGGAAAACTAATGCTAACACCTTCCATCATCAGTAAATCAGCATGAAAAGCCTTTTTACAAAAATTTTCCGTTAACTGGCGATCATAACCATGAAGTCTCAAATCTCCTGTATAAGCAATCGTATGCTCAGGTGTATGAATCAACAAAGCAGCAGCACCATAGGCATCATGATCAACTGGAATAATCTCTACCTTAATTTCTCCTACTTGGACTGTATCAAATGGTTCAAGTCCAATCATTTCTCGCACAAATCCCTTCTTCTCAAAGGGGGACGAAATTAAGAAATCCCCATTTTTGTGAAGGGAATGCAAGATTTTTTTTGTGTCATCTAATATGTATAAAGGAATCGCTGGATCAAGGTAATTGATCATTTTCGAATGGTCTAAGTGTGCATGAGACAGAAAAACCGCCGTATGTTGAACTTTTTTCGTTGTTTCTTCTTGAATTAGATCGTTAGTATTACTCAAACGTTTATCGTAAATACCATTCAAATGAGGAATTAACCGATGATCCAATAACGTTCTTAAAGATTCGTCTACTAAATCTAATTCGGGGCGATACTCTGTTCCAAAATCAAAAAAAACATGGGCATCGCGATAAGCAACTTCAATAATCGTTCCGCCAATCGTTAAAATCCCGCTGTGGAAAGTGATCACTGTTTTATCCTTTGATACCATTCTTTGCCACTCCTCGTATAATTTCTTTTCTAAACACTAAATAAATAATCAAAATAGGAAGAACCGTTAGCGTGGCTGCGGCCATTTGTAAATGAACATCACTCCCACTTTCAGATGTAAACGCAGCTAATCCATTATTTAACAATCGATATTTTTTCTCATTCGTTACAAGCAATGGCCACAAAAATGAATTCCAACTTGAAATAAATGTTAAGATTCCTACAGTTACTAGGGCAGGTTTAGACATAGGCACTAAAATTTTCCAAATATATTCTAAATCGCTAGCTCCATCAATTTTGGCTGCTTTATAAAAAGTACTAGAAATACTCTTCAAATAACCGTTTAAATAGTAAATGTAAAAAATACTTGTTAAAAAAGGAATGATCAATGCACTATAACTATTCAGTAACCCCATACGTGAAATCGTATTGTAATTTGTAAATATAATTGATTCATAAGGTACCATCAATAAAGAGATCATGACACCGATAATGAACTTTTTAAAACGAAATTCTAGGCTTGTTAATGCAAATGCAGCTAAAACAGAAGTAATCACGGTAGCGATCGTCGTCACTAATGAAACGAAGACAGTATTCAAGAAATAGCGTAAAAATGGCGCTTTTTCAAATACTTGAACGTAATTCTCCCACCGAAAAGATTCTGGAATAAACGTTGGCGGAATACTCGTTGCTTCACTGTAAGTCATCAACCCAGCTAAAATCATATAAATAAATGGGAAGAGCGTAATCACTCCTAAAATACCGATAAAAATCAATGAAAGCACTGTCATAAGTTTCTTCATCCTCTTCTCCCCACTTTCTTCAACAATTGATTTTGAATAAAGGTGATCAATAAAATGACAAAGAATAAAATAACAGTTGCAGCCATTGCAATTCCCGGTCTACCAGCAATATGAAATTTATCATAAATATAAAATACTGCGGTTGTGGCACTCTTGGCGATTCCCGGTTGACCACCAAACAACGCATAGACTTGTGTATAAACTTTAAAAGCACCAATAAGATTGACTGTCAATAAAAAGGTGATGGTTGGCACAAGTTGTGGAAAGGTGATTCTACTGAAGATTTCCCAAGCATCCGCTCCGAACATCCGAGCAATTTTATAATGTTCTTCATCAATATTTCTTAATCCTGCCAGTAAAATAATGATGTTAAAAGCTAAACTCGTCCAAACACCAAAAATGATCAATGTCGTCATACTCATTGAGACATTATCTAACCAATTGATTGATTCAAATCCAAAAAAATTCAAGAAATAATTGACGATCCCGTAAGACCCATTAAAAAAATAACGAAAAACAATCCCAATGGCGATCGTACTAGTTACATAAGGCATGAAAAATATAGTTTCAAAGAAAGTTTTGTGTTTTACTTTTTCAAAAATCACCCAAGCAATCCCCAATGAAAGAAGTAACGAAATAGGGACAACCGTAAAAGCAAACAGTGCTGTGTTCCGTAAAGCTTTCATAAACACTGGATCCGATAGCACACGTTGATAATTTTCAATTCCCGCAAATTGCTGATTAATCAAAGAACCTTTTTGAAAACTCATGGCTAAAGAACGAAATAATGGGTAAATACTGAATAAAACAATAATGACCAAAGACGGCAATAAAAAGAACCAAGCTTTTGGTTGATTTTCTGGATGGTATGCTTTTTTTAACATCAGTACACACGCTCCCCTTTGTCATCAAAGATAAACATCTTTTTATATTGAAAATCAAATGAGAATACTGCACCTTCTTCCATCATTTCTTCAATAGCAACAATGGATTTCAAGCGTTTAGAAGCAAGCATAAAGTTTAAAATTTGTTCACGCCCGATTAATTCAATACCAGAAATTTTTGCTTCAAATAGCCCCTGGTTAGTAGGAAAAACATCTTCTGGACGGATTCCTAATACATAGTGACCGTCAGCTAACGATTTTTTTAATCTGGTTGTATCAAGTGTTGATAGCGGAAATTCAAATTCAGAATGAATGATCTTCCCGTTTACGACTTCAATCGGCAATGTATTTATAATGGGATTTCCAATAAAATTGGCAACAAATAGATTGGCTGGATCCAAATACAAATTTTGTGGGATATCATTTTGTTGAATGATACCTTCATTTAGTAAAATAATTTTATCACTGATAGAAAGGGCCTCTTCTTGATCATGAGTAACAAAAATCGTTGTGATTCCTACTTCTTTTACCAAGCGTCGGATTTCTTCACGAATTTTCAATCTTAAACGTGCATCTAAATTACTCAATGGTTCATCTAGTAACAACACTTCTGGTTTTTGGACTAAAGCACGAGTGATCGCCACACGTTGTTGTTGACCACCTGATAAAGTTCCTGGTTTTTTGTCTTGCAGTTCTTCAATATTGGTTAATTTCATGTATTCTTGAGAAATTTTTTTTGCTTCTGCTTTTTTAATCTTATTTTCTCCAACTGGTAGAGGGAACATGATATTTTCTAAAACAGTCATATGGGGATACAACGCATAATTTTGAAAAACAAAACCAATATTACGATCTTTCGGTTCAGTTCGTACGACCGATTCTCCATTAAAACGAATATCTCCATGACTGGGACTTAATAAACCCGCAATCAAATTTAAAATGGTTGATTTTCCACAGCCACTGGGACCTAGCAAACAAACAAGATCTCCTTTTTCAATTTGAAAATCAACTGATTTTAGTGCTTCAAATCCATTATCGAATACTTTTTTCAGATCGATAACCTCAATCATTTTTCCTAGCCCCTCACATAATATAATTTCTTTTTATAGGTATTGACGAATATTGCTCTCAAACCAATGTTAATGTTTCGATGTGTAGATTGGTTTAATTCTGTGTAAATATCTTGAAAAGAAATACAACTAGTTTATGGTTTAGCTCCTCCCTTCAAATTATAACGTTCGTATTTTAAAGTTTTAAAAACGATTACAATTGATTTTTTCGAATAAAATAAAGCAAAAAGCATATTTACTTAATAAAGATATCAAATAACATTCCTTATTTATATATATTTCAGAGCGTTTTCATTGTATTCTAATTTTAGTAAAAATAAAAAGTTTTACCTATTCATTTGGATAAACCAATAGGTAAAACTTTTAGACTTTATATGACTAGTTCATTTGTATCCGATAGATTCTTGAACCAATGACCAGACTTTTTGATGGTACGCTTGCCATCATTTGATAAATCAACAGAAATAAATCCATAGCGATTTTTGTAAGCATTGGTCCAGGACCAATTATCCATACATGTCCACATATGGTAGCCTAGACAATTCGCACCTTCTTCAATTGCTTGATGAACATATTTTAAATGTTCTTGAACAAATTCGATTCGGTAATCATCATGTATCATTCCATCTTCTTGAATAAAACGAGCTTCATTTTCGACACCCATCCCATTTTCTGAAATGAAACAATCAATATTGCCGTAATTATCACGGACATTAATCAAGATATCATATATCCCTTTTTCATAAATTTCCCAACCACGATAAGGATTCATTTTGCGTCCAGGCATAGCGTAATTGTCAAAATAATCTTCTGGCATGGGCCCGTTTTCTTTATCAACTGGCGTTTCTTTTGCTTTGATTCTTCTTGGTTGATAATAATTGATACCTAGCAGATCAATGGTATTTTCTTTAATGATCGTCAAATCCCCATCTTTCACATCAGGCATCATATCCAATTCTTTGACAATAGCGATTAATTCTTGTGGGAACTCGCCTTTGACTGCCGGATCAAGAAAAGAACGATTGAAAAAGGCATCAGCAATCAATGCTGCTTTTACATCTTCAGGGTTATTTTCATCTCTAGGGTAACTTGGTGTTAAATTCAAAATAATGCCAATTTGTCCCTCTAAATTCATGGCATGATACGCTTTGATTGCTAAGGCAGAAGCTAGTGCTTCATGATACCCCACTTGAATTGCTTGTTTCATATCTGATTCTTCTGGATAATGCCAGCGGTAAAGATACCCTGCTTCCACTGGAACAATCGGCTCGTTATGAGTAAACCATTTCTTGATTTTCTTACCAAATAATTCAAAACAAATTTTTGCATAGCGTTCATAAGCATCAACTGTTTCCCGATTCAGCCACCCGCCTTTTTCTTGAAGAGGCATCGGCATATCGAAGTGATATAAATTAACGAACGGCTCAATCCCATTGTTAATCAATTCATCAAAATAATCATGGTAAAACGCCACAGCTTTTTGATTAACTTCACCCGTACCATCTGGGATTAAACGACTCCACTGGATCGAAGTCCGAAAGCTATTATGTCCAGTCTGTTTCATTAATTGAACGTCTTCTTTATATTTCGTATACACTTGTGAAGTTTTTCCTGGTCCTACTTGATCAAAGAATTTCTCAGGTTCTTTACTAAACCAATAATCAAAAATATTTTCCCCTTTGCCATCGCCAGAAACCCGTCCTTCGGTTTGTGGTCCACTTGCTGCTGATCCCCACCAAAAATTTTCGGGAAATAGATAATTTGTCATAATTGCACCTTCTTTTCAGTCTTTCGGTTGATTTGTTTTCAGCCATTTTTTTAGTTGGTTCCTCATCAATATAGCAAACGTTTTCTCGATATACAAGACTATTTAGAAACCGTTTTTTTATTTAGCCATTATTCTTTTTATTTGCCATTTTTTCTAGGATTTTCTATTCATCAAATCATCCGAATAAAAGAGGAAAAGTTGACATTCAAAAAGAAATGAGCTTGAATAGAAGAGACATATTTACCTATACCAACATTCTTAGACTGAACCAACTATTCCAATTATCTATATGTACATTTCATCTATATGTATGTTGTTAGACATAGCAAAATCGATCACACAATCAAAGGCGAATACCTTTCAAAAGAAAACCCACATGTATTCTCGACTGTGTCATAAAATGGAGGAAATATTTTGAAGAAATTAATCATCATGTTTATTTCACTTTTCAGCTGCTTCACTTTGTCTGGTTGCAGCCTGTTCACAAGCTCCGATCAAACAGCAGAACAAACAACCGATTCATCTATTTTACAAGCAGAAAAATCGGATATCGTTAATAGTAATTATTCATTAAAAGTCCGCAAAGACATGAATTTAGTTAGCGGACAAATCACTTTTACTGAAAACAAAATGGAATGGATACGCACGTATACACAAGAAGAAAAAGATACATCCAGCACTTCTCAAAACAAAACAATCTTAACGGACATCAAAATAACTACCAAAGCAGACACCTATACCATTTCCGGTAAAGAAAACGGTCAAGAAGTAACCATTCCCTTTAAAAAAATCGGAAACTACCGAATCGAAGACCCAGACGGAAACATTTATAGTTTGTAAAAGGTTGTGACAGAGCCGGTTAACTCTGAGTAGTAAGGAAACGCCAGAGAAAATGGCTCTTTCATTTTTTCTGGCTTTGACTTACTACCGAAGAGTTGGCTCTGGAACACCATGGATAATGTTGTGAACAGCATGGTCTGCTTCAAGAATTAAGAACGAAAATACGAAAATAGCTCCTCATATTTTTGGACTTAATTCCGTATAAGCAATGCTGGGAACACCGTGAATAAGGTTGTGACAGAAGCGTTTTAAAATAGCGAGCGAAGAAATGGAATCTTATAGTGGCTAAAGACGATTATGAATTTAAAAAAGCAGTAGTTGAAGCGTATTAGAACGGAAAAGATCGGTATTTGACGATCGCTCGTCGTTATGGTATCTCATCTGATTCTACAGTAAAAGAAGTTAAAAGGTTTCTTTAAATAATTGTTTTAAATATTCTTATTTTTGATTATTCATGATTCCCCCTTCCATAAAATAAAAAAGAAGAGGAAGCGGATACGCCCCTCTTTAGAAAAGGCGTACCCTTTTCTATTCAATCTTAAATTCTCTTGATTAATTTAATCCTCGTTCATAATGCGACCATACAGACAGAATGGTCACCATTTTTGCTTCAGTATCTACGCTATACACTAATCGATGCTGTATGTTCATTCTTCTTGAGTAATAGGGAACACCTACTAATTTTTCATAAGGCGGTGGTGTTTGAAAAGGATTTTCTCGAATCACCTTAATTAGTTCATCAAACTTTTTATGCAATCTCACTGATTTCAACTTTGGTAAATTTTTTTTGCATTTTTTTAATCTCTATAGTGAATCCCAATCAATTTCACCCAACTCTTCTGTGTCTTCATTCTCGTGACGTTTAATTTGGTCGAGAACACCTGTATTTTGTAGATACAACGTTTCTTGAAACGCATTCCAATCAGATTTACTAATCATCACAACACTTTCGTTCTCGTTTTTTGTACTAACAATTTCTACTGGCTGATTATTAGATACTACATGCTTAATCAATCCATAAAAATTATTGCGAGCATTTGTTAGTGTAATAATTTCCATTTTATTCACATCCATTATTTTTTTCTACACCAATTATAATGTACGTTTAAACGTACGCCATTTTTTTATTGAAGATCGAATAAAATAAACACGGAAAAAATTAGTAGTCTACTAAAAAAAGAACTTCCTACTGATTGATTCGTTGTAAGCATTTCCATCAATTTTCCTTATTTCTCAAATGTTTTAGTTTCATTTACTTCTTTCTCAGATAAAATATTTAGTACTTTATCGTAAAGTTTGAATTATTTCTCGAAGATTTTAATAAAGCAAAACAAATAGAAAACTTCACTTAGAACGGCAAATCCTCATCGCTAATATCTAATGTTTGTCCACAACATGGATTTTTTGAAGCTTTAAACCTGTTTTTATTAGTAGTGTTTGTTATGACAGAAGCGGTCAGCTCCGAGTAAATAAGAAGTGATTTTCTAAAATAGCTTCCCATATTTTTGAAAATCAGAGCTTATTGTTGAGGAGTTGCTTCTGGAACACTGTCAATAGGGTTACGAAAAGATCGGTTTGCATCCAGCTGTAAGAGTAAACTGAGAGTGTTGCATGTTCTACATTTTTTTAGTTATTCCTTTTTTATACTCATTCTCTGAGCATAAAAAGTAACAATTGAGCTTGACAAATAAATAATAAGGAAGCCATTTTTGACGGTATTACCTCTTATTTTCCTACTGAATGAAGGGAAATAGTTAATTTCTCTTAATTTTTTTGGTTTTTATAGGATTTTTCTGTTATATTGGGTAAGCAACATTACGTTAAAGGAGAAAAAAATGAGTATATTTGATAGTCATGATTACTGCACATGTGTAAACAGTAAAAATATTCATACCGAATTTAGTGATCAAGGGAGCTTAAGTATTTGCGATCATTGTCATAAGTTAGTAAAAGGTTCATTTAAATCATTTGAATCTTATACAAAAGAAAAACAAAAAACGAATGCTTTAACCGTAAAATAATTTGATGACCTCTTTTTATGTTCAAAGTGAAATGCTTTGCCATACATCATACCGAAGAAATTTAAAATAGAGTTCGCTCTTTTTTTTAATTTCTTCGGCTTATTTTTTTGACTAAAATCGAAACAATACAAACACACGCTTCGTATAAATGACTTATGATTGACCAAACAGCTGACTTTTTTCTTGCTCTTCCAAATATTTAAAATTTTGTCCTTTCGCCTGCTGATTATTTGTAAAATATTTTCCAGATGGAACAGTTTCTAATTCTACCAATTTTTGTTGGATCTGCTGGATGACTTCTTGTGCATGTTCTGGTTTTTCAACAAAATCAAAACGATCTCCATCGATTTGAATTTTTGGACAAACATCAAAATTTTCATACCAGCGGTCGTAACGTTCATTTAATGATTGGTAATACGCATAAAGCGTTTCATCACTTTCTAGCTGTTCATACTCGCGCCCTCTTTTTTTAATACGCTCTAACATCGTTTCTAAAGACACCTTAATATGCACCATCAGATCAGGTCGCTTTTTAGGTGCTACATCATCAAGTTCTTTTAGCATTGTATCCAATAAAATATCGTATTGTTGGACTTCAATAGGTGTTACTCGACCTAAATCAGCATTCAAATGAAAGAGCAAACTATCCTCATAGATGGATCGATCTAACACATTGTCGTCACTTGCTAAGGCATTTTTCATGGCTAAAAATCGTTTGTTTAAAAAGAAAATTTGTAATAAAAAAGCATACTGCTCGGGGTTCGAATAAAAAAGTGGTAAAACTTCATTGTCTTCTACACTTTCATAAAATGGTTTTGAATTGATTTCTTCGGCAAGCATATCTGTTAAACTGCTTTTTCCTGCACCGATTGTTCCTGAAATTAATATCACTGACATGCAATCCTTCCTTTTTCTACTTCTATAAAAATTCGCCTACATATGGTGTCACAGATAATGTGTCAAAGTCATATTTGCGAACTTCTTCTACTGTTTTTAAATAAGTGTGTAAACTTTGCGTAATCATTAGATTCGTTGGCACTGTCTCTTCTTGAAAGACAATCAACGGTTTTTTCATCATCGTCGCAGCCCCTAGTTCATAAGCCGTTCCCGGATCAATGATTTGATGCTCATAATCTAAAATAGCAACAACTAAGTCCGCTGCTGTTAATTCTTTCATGTCTTTTTCATACACTTCTTGCGCCCATTCTGCACTAAACATTTCATAATGGCTTTCTTGATGATGCCTTGGTGAGTAGATTTTTGTGACTGTTTTATTTTCTTCCAATGCTTTTTCAATTTGATAGATACGATCGATTTGTTCTTCTGAAAAAAATGGGCCTGCTAGATAAACGTACTTCACTTAGTTACCTCCTCTAATAATAGGTGTGTTTTCTTTTTTTACTCTTAATCATTTCACTTGTTCTAATGGCTTATTTGAAAAATGACAGTCTCAAAAAAAACACTTCTTAACTAAAAATCTATTTTTATTCTACTCTTGTTTTTTTTAAATAAAAGACTAGATTTTGTGTTTTTTTAGTGGTATAAGGATATTAAATACTATATATAGTACATAAGGTATTTATTTTTTTGACTTTTTACGACTAAATAATATATAAATAACTTAATAAAAAAACAAAAAAATGGTTTTTAAAAGCAAGAAGACTTGCTTTTGTTCCACCTCAAAATAACATTAGATATTTTATATCCAGTGTAAAAAATTAGAAAGGAAGGAAAACTTTTAATCATAAAATTGTTATGTTTCACTCACTCGTAATGTTTCGCTACAAATTTTATGTGTTAACTATTATTCTCTTACATACATTGGTTGAAAAATCACTATTTTTATTGACACACTATTTTTAAGGAGGAATAAAAGAGACAAAAATAAGCACCTTGATCATTCAAAACCTTATGATCAAAGTGCTTATTCCTATTCTCAGCCATCAGCTAAATAAATTAGCCATGCTTAAATGAGCCTGTATATAGCTGATAATATTCTCCTTGTTGGGCGATTAATTCTTCATGTGTGCCTCGTTCAATGATTCTTCCTTTGTCTAGTACCATAATGGCATCAGAATTTTGGACAGTTGACAAACGGTGAGCGATGACAAAAACGGTGCGTCCCTTCATCAGTGAATCCATTCCTGCTTGTACAATGGTTTCGGTTCGGGTATCAATACTTGACGTTGCTTCATCTAATATCAATACAGGTGGATCAGCGACAGCTGCACGAGCAATTGATAGTAGCTGACGTTGTCCTTGGGAAAGAGAGCTACCATCATCACTTAGTTGTGTGTCATATCCGTGTGGTAACTGACGAATAAAATGATCAGCGTTGACTAATTTAGCAGCTGCATATATTTCTTCATCCGTCGCATCTAGTTTGCCGTATCGAATGTTTTCTTTGATCGTTCCTGTGAATAAATGAGTATCTTGTAAAACAATCCCCAAAGAACGTCTTAAAGAAGATTTTTTGATACGCTCAATATTAATACCGTCATAAGTGATTTTCCCTGCTTGAATATCATAAAATCGATTGATTAGATTTGTAATCGTCGTCTTCCCGGCACCTGTCGCTCCTACAAACGCAATTTTTTGTCCAGGTTTGGCAAATAACTGAATTTCATGAAGGATGACTTTATTTGACTGATAGCCAAAAGTCACTTGTTCAAAACGGACATCTCCTTTTAGTTCTGTATAAACTATTTTGTTTGAACATTGCTCTTTCCAAGCCCATTTGCCTGTATGGCTCGTTGTCTCAGTTATTGCGCCACTCGAATCTTTTTCAATATTTACAAGTTCGATCGTGCCTTGATCTTCTTCTGGTTTCTCGTCTAACAGGTGAAAGATCCTTTGAGCCCCAGCTAAAGACAAAATAATCGCATTAAATTGTTGCGAAATTTGTGAAACAGGCATGGTGATACTTTTTGTGAATTGTACAAATGAAGCAATACTACCTAAAGTTAATGTTGTGATACCTGTAATTGAAAAGATGGCGCCGATCACAGCAGTCAAAAGATACGTGAAATTCCCGATATTTCCCATAATAGGCATTAAAATATTGGCATAGGTATTGGCTTTCGTTGAGTTTTCTTTTAACTCATTGTTTAATTTAATGAAACCAGCAATGGCTTGAGGTTCATGGTTGAAAACCTTAACTACTTTTTGACCTTCAATCATTTCTTCCACATATCCATTGACAGCACCTAAAGACCCTTGTTGCAAGGAAAAATATTTCCCACTTTTACTACCTAATGTCCGAATGATAAATATCATCAAAGAGACCATGAACAACACAAAGATAGTCATTGGGATATTGATGATCAACATTGCCACCACAATCGCAATAACGGTCACCAAAGCGGATATGGTCTGTGGAATCGATTGACTGATCATTTGGCGAAGGGTATCAATGTCATTCGTGTAGTGGCTCATAATATCGCCTGTAGCATGGGCATCATAATAACGTACTGGCAACTTTTCCATATGAGTAAACATTTCATCTCGAATGTCTTTTAAGATGCCTTGAGAGACTGTAACCATTGTTCGATTGTAAATATAGGTAAATGTCGCACCAATTAAATACAAGATGCCCATAAAGAAAATGGTTCTTAACAATGGTGTAAAATCAGGCGTAGCTTGTCGTGACAACGGTTCAATAAAACGATCAATCAACTGCTTAGTAAAACTGATCCCAATTGCATTTGTAGCGGCACTAATCACAATACTAACGAAAACAATGACTAGACGTAACCGATAATTTAGCGCATAAGAAAAAATGCGCAAGAGTAGTTTCAAAGGACTGCTTTTTAATTGATTAGTCTTCACTGATTCGTCCACCTTTCACTTGTGATTCATACACTTCTTGATAAATTCGATTATTCTGTAATAATTCTTCATGGGTACCGATGCCATGAATTTTCCCTTCATCCATCACAATAATTCGATCTGCATCTTGAATGGATGAGATACGTTGAGCCACAATGATTTTCGTAATATCGGGAATTTCATTGATGAAAGCTTGGCGAATTTTTTGATCGGTTTTCGTATCAACCGCACTAGTTGAATCATCTAAAATTAATACTTTAGGCTGTTTCAGTAATGCTCTAGCAATTGTTAGCCGTTGTTTTTGTCCACCAGAAACATTGGTCCCCCCTTGATCGAGCATCGTATCGTAACCTGCGGGAAACTCTTTAATGAATGCATCTGCTTGCGCTAATTCAGCCGCATGTTGCACTTCTTCAAAAGTGGCCTCTTCCTTCCCCCAACGCAAATTTTCAATAATCGTTCCTGAAAACAACGTATTCTTTTGAAGAACCATTGAAATTTGTTCTCTCAAAGCAACTAAATCATATTCTTTCACATTCTTACCGCCTACTCGGACTTCACCTGAAGTGGCATCATACAAACGAGGAATCAATTGGATTAATGATGTTTTCCCGCTTCCCGTACCACCTAAAATTCCGACGGTTTCGCCTGAATGGATGGTTAAATTGATATGACTTAAATCAGGTTCTTCAGAAGCTTCATTGTAATAAAAAGCAACGTTCTTAAATTCGATTGTTCCATTTTCTAATTGATGCAAAGCATTCGGTGGGCTTGATAAAGAACTTTTTTCTGTCAATACTTCGGAAACTCGTTCAACCGATGCTTCAGAAATGACAATCATCACAAAAATCATTGAAATCATCATTAAACTGTTTAAAATTTGCATCATGTACATAATAAAACTGGTCAACTCACCAGCTGTCATTGTTCCACCAACCACATATTTAGCTCCAAACCAGTAAACAACTAATAGCGTACTGTAGATAGCTATTTGCATTATTGGACTATTTAACGCGATAATCTTTTCCGCCTTCATAAAAATTTTTTTAATTTGGGCAGAAGCATGTTTAAATTTTTCAATTTCTCTTTCTTCACGAACATAAGATTTTACCACACGAACACCATTGATATCTTCTTGCACCGTTTGATTTAAACGATCATATTTGCGAAACACTTGGATAAAATAAGGATGAACTTTATAAACAATGCCAATTAAAATGAATGCTACAACAGGAATAATCACCAAGATATCTAGAGCTAGTTTTGTATTCGTATAAGCAGCCATTGAAAAAGCAAATACAACGGTAAAAGGCGCTCGAATAATTGTCTTTAGAACCATTTGAAAGGCATTTTGAATATTGGTGATATCAGTTGTTAGTCGTGTAATGAGACTAGAATTGGAAAAATAATCAATATTTTGGAAAGAAAATGTTTGTATATTTTTATAAATATCTTCTCGTAAATTTCCTGCAAAGCCTGCAGAAGCCTCCGATGAAAATTTTCCACCTAGTACACCAAAAAACATCGATAGACAAGCTATGAAACACATCAATAAGCCAATTTTGACGATATAACTGATGTCTTTTGTCTCAAATCCTCGATCTAAAATTTTTGCCATCAAAAAAGGTAACATGACCTCCATTGATACTTCCAATGCCATAAATAGCATCGTAAATAAAGAAGGTTTTTTGTATTCTCTTAACGATTTCCCTAATGTTCGATACATCTTTTCTCTCCTTTTTGGTGATATTCATGATATTCACTTTTATTCATTTGTTCATAGATACGTTCGATCGTACGAATGGTTGTTTCAATATCTTCTGTGGGAATATCTTGTAAAACTTCCGTATTTTTTTCATGAAAATCATAGACATCTTGTTGATAAAGCGCCAAGCCTTTTTCTGTCGGTTCAACATTAATGACGCGACGATCTTTTTCATTGGCTTGTTTTTTCATATACCCTAACTCTTCTAATTTGGCGATATTTTTAGTCACGCTCGGCAACGTACTTCCAATTTCTTGGGCAATATCACTGATTTTAACCGTCCCATTGGCTTTTTTTAAATTGTAACAAGTTTTTAAAATATAAATATGGCGACGTTGCAATCCTTTAGGCGGTGCTGGCAAAAAATGGGTTGTCCGTTTTGCTACCATACATGCGCCAAAATATCTTTCTGATAATTTTCGATCCATTGTTCTTCTCCTTCATTAAATACTAAAGATAATTACTTTAGGTAACTATTAGCTATTCTAAACGAGAAATAAAAAATAAGAAAGTTTTTTTTATTAAAAAACGAAAAAAGCCAAACGTCTGAAAGAAATAGCTTTTCTTTCAATCATTCGACTTTCGAATTTGTTTATTTTTTTTATTAAGGATAGAAACAACCAAACATTTTCATCACAAATCACACATGCTCAAATCATTCATGATGTTCCTTGAAAAAAATCAATAGTTCCCATGATACAATCACTCGCCCAAGTAAAACTCTCCCCTGTCAGTTAGCTACTAACTTCAACTTCTTTTACTTGTTATCCTCAGGTGTATTTTTTTGGATAAAAAAATGGATTGGACACGTTGTATCCAATCCATTTACGGCATAGTAAATAAAACACATATGTTTCCTCTATTTTTATCGACAAAAGGCTAGATTTATCCTTTAAGATTCGATACAATAAACGAAGTTAATGGTTTCCATTGACTATGGCAAACTTGACTGGTCACTGTGTATGACTTTTTCAAGTCCTCTGTTTCTAGCTGCCACTAGAAATGGAGGTGCCTTTTTTTATTTGGTTGTTTCTATCTGTCATTTATATTACTGATCGCTTAACCAGTAGTCAAGAAAAATCCAAAAGCTACAAAAAACTGTTCTATTTTTCTCCCAGATTTTTGTCTGTTTTTCATTTTTGTCTTCTTTTCTCCTAAATGATGAACAGAAATACATTTTAATCCATAGCCCCTCATTATTTTTCGATCTAGCTAGAAAAAGATTATCGGATCAAATCGATATCTGGCGCATCCAGTAATTGTAGCACTTGCTTTCTTGTAGTCAAAGGAACGTCCCCCTGGATGGCGTGTGCTAACCGAGCATTGCCTAGTGCAAATTCTACCGTTTTTTCTAACGACCATTTTTCCCCATAACCTAGTAAAATACCTGCCGCAAAAGCATCGCCAGCCCCAATTCGGTCTAAGATAAACAAATCATAAAAAGCCGTTTCCACGGTTTCATTTAACGTAATCAAGTACCCTTTTAATTGTTTTTTTCCGTCCTGAGTGATTCGTTTAGTGCCAGCAAACCACTCGATTCCATAGTGAGCAAGAAAGGATTGAATATAGCGAATAGGTTCATCTAACGCTGAATCGACCGATGACCATTCAAGCAACTCTATTAAATCACGAATCGAACCAAATAAAATGGTGCAATAAGGTAAAATTTCTTGATA
This sequence comes from Enterococcus villorum, assembly GCF_007990225.1. GTDB lineage: Bacteria > Bacillota > Bacilli > Lactobacillales > Enterococcaceae > Enterococcus_B > Enterococcus_B villorum. The sequence goes on from NZ_BJWF01000004.1 coordinate 70,279, forward strand.
ACGTTTCTTTAGTTTACTTTTTTTGTCTTTTTCCTGATTTAACGTTGGGCGAAAATTAAAATCAAAACAGACCTTTTTCCCACAGGCGTGTGCTCTTTTTGCTAGAGAAATAGCCGTTTGTGCACATTGATCCGATAAGCTTAAGCTGATGCCACAAATATGCACAAGATCCACCGTATTAATAAATTCCTGTATAGCATAATCTTCCTCTTTTGAAAGACCAAACGAACTATGCTTTCTATTTTGATAAGTGACTTCTGTTGGACGAACACCGTAACCCATTTCCGCAAAATAAGTACCGATATGTTGCTCTTTTTGAATCACATATTTGGTCTGAACCCCTATGCTTTTCAAATTGGCTAAAGCAGCACTTCCTAAGCGATTATCTGGTAAAGCCGTTAGTAAATAACTTTCCATATCAAAATGCGCTAAGTTTCCAACAAGATTGACCCCTGTTCCTGTATAAGCCATTCTTAATGTATGTGTTTGTTCCAACATCAAATGTTCTGGAGGGGTTAATCGTAACATGACTTCACCAAATGCTCCAAATTTCATTCTCTCACCTTTTTCCCTCTGATCCGACAACTTTTTCCATGATTTGCAGTAATGTTCGCACATCTTCTGGCTTTGTATTGCCAGTTTCTGGATCAATAATTGAACTGTAAACATGAGGAATGATTTTTTTTACCTTTGCATCCACTGCGATTTGTAAAATTTCTTCAAAGTTATCTAAATCAATGCCACCTGTTGGTTCTAAAGCAAAATCATAAGTCGCACAAGCTTGAGCTACTAATTCATATTCTTTTTTGTGAGCCAAACCTTTCATTGGGAAATATTTAATGGATGTGCCTCCCATATCTTGGAGCAAGCGAATCGCAGTTTCAATCGTTACTACCCCCGCCGTTCCTTGAGCACTCAATGGACCTGTCGCAATATTTACATAGCCTTCTCTTCCTGTGGGAGAAACTAGACCATTAACAACCGTCTCGTTTTGTCCTAAAACAGCCCGTGAAGCGCCGACACCAGTAAATACCTGATTCACATGTTGTGGCTGTAAAACTTTAGCCAATCGTGTAACCATTTGACTTTGATTTGGGTCTCCTGCACCTAGACCAATTGACAAAGCATTGTTTGTAGCTTCTTGGTATTGTTTCATGTCTTCGATGGCTGCTTCATCTGTTTCATAATTTTTAGAAAGGACACCTAACAGAATATGTCCGTTAGCTGCTTCATAACACTCGATAGCGTTTTCGACAGAATTAGCTAATACATTCAAACAAACCTGATCATTTAAATAATTGGGAACTAATCTCATTTTTCTCTCTCCTTTTTATGCCATGATTTCTTTCAGACGAACAATAATTTTTTTCATTTCTTCATCGTTAACCGCACGAATATCAAATTCAATGATACCATGATTTGCTTGATAGTCTCTTGTATAAATGGCTGGGTTCTTTTCTTTCAGGGCTGTAATCACTTCAATAGCTGGTTGATCCATGATTTTTACACTTGCTCGGTAAATCTCTCTGCCCGCAGGATCTTGTACCATTTTTGCTTCAAGATGGTCAATCTTGTTCAATTCATCAATAAATGGCACTAATCGTTTCTTCATTGATTCGCCAGGTTCACTGCCATTTTTGAGGTAATCTTCGACCGCTTGAGTAAATCCTAAGATATTCTCTTTCCCAATCTTCATGGAACGACCGAGACCTTTTGCCTGTAGACGTGCCCAAGGAATATAAGGCTTTTTCCCGATGACCATGCCAGCACTTGGTCCTTCAATTGCTTTTGCTCCTGAATAAATGACTAAATCTGCTCCGAGTTTGGTGTATTTAAATAAGTTCTCTTCAGCAGCTGCATCAACGATCAGTGGCACACCATGTTTTTTTGCCACAAAAACCGCTTCTTCAACTGTCAACATGCTCTTTTGTACCGTATGATGGCTTTTTATATAAAGAATAGCAGCAGTGTTTTCAGTCACACACATTTCAATGTGTTCAGGTGTACACATATTGGCATAGCCAGCTTCGATGACCTGACCGCCTCCTTGTTGAACCATCAATTCTACCGAAGTTCCATAATCCACATTGTGCCCTTTTGGTAAAATAATTTCTTTTTGCTTGATACGGTCTGAATAAGGGTGATAAACATGCATCAGACTTCCTTTTCCAATGACTGCCGCCACGGATTGAGTAATGCCAGCTGATGCGCTCGAAACGATTTGGACGTCATCTACAGATAAAAGTTTGGCCAAATATTCGCCGATTTTTTCGCTAAGATCACTCATTTCAAAGAAATGCTCGCCACCAAATTGTTGTGCCTCTAGAACGGCTTTTGAAACCTTTGAAACACCTAGAATCGTCATTTTTCCTGAAGCATTGATCACTTCTTTTAATTTGAATTTGTCATAATTGACACTCATAACTCTCTCCTCCAATAATGGCACAAACTGGCTTGATTTGTTGCTGGATGACTTGGTGGTTACCATTTGAGTCAGTGATCACTTTTTCTTGGTCAATAAACTCAAATACAGTAAAATCAGCATCATATCCCTCTTTTACTTTGCCTTTTTTCGTCAAATGAAAGTTTTTAGCAGGTGCTTCTGTCACCTTATTTAAAATTTCAGACCATGTATAACCAATAACATGTAGTTTTTCCATCGTTGTCGCCAAATCATAGACCGGTCCGTTTTTCCGATTTCTGATATAAACATCTGTACTAATCGAGTCCGCTGTGATCCCTTGTGAGTAAGCTACTTTTGCCACCTCAAAATTAAAACTGTCCGTTCCATGACCAACATCAAAAATTATTCCTTTATCGTAGGCATCCTTAACAAATGGCTTGATTTGATGCGTTTGCTGGTCCAAGATCCCATTTTCTTTGCCATTAAAACAATGAGTCAAAATATCGCCTTTTTCTAACAAATACAAAATTTCATCTAAGCGTGGTGGAGCTGAACCAATATGAACCATTAGGGGCAATGGCTGGTTTTCTTTTTGGATTTGCTTCGCCAATTGAAGAGGCGTCAAGCCATTTTCTCCAACAACCGTTTTGCTCATTCGAGCCTTAATTCCTACAATAAACTCAGGAAATGCTTTTAATTTTTCCTGAACCAATTTTGCTTGTATTTTTGATAAGTCAGCTAATTCATCTTGTTCGACAATTCCCCATTTTGAAATATTCAATAAAGCATACACATTGGTTTTTGCTTGTTTTGCTCGTTCATAAAATCGATGAATATTTTCAGCTCCCGTTGTACCAGCATCAATTACTGTTGTCACACCTTTATTCACTCCGATTTGATCAGGGTAATCATAATATAAAGTCATTTCTTCATAACAATGGACATGATCATCGATCCAGCCTGCTGAAAGATATTGGCCAGGTTGCAAGTGGTGTTCTTTTTTTCCTTTTTCCTGAATCGTTGCGGCAATTTTATGGATCTGTCCTTCTTTTACCCCAATATCTATCGTTTCTCCCTCTAAGGTATGCGCATTTCTAATGACTAAATCAAACATCGTAAACGCCTACTTTTCTATAAATTTAAATTTTGACCACGGATGGATGAAAGAAAGTAAGAGATGCTCTTCTGGAACAATGGCGCCCACTTTATTTTTTCTTGCATCACGATGTGGCTCTAAAACGACTTGAAGTTCATTTTTGTATTTGCCAAAGGTATCATTTCCAATAACGACATCGCCAACTTGAAATTCTATTTCATTATCATGGGACTCATTTTTGTCCTCATTGTATTTTTTACGCACTTCCGTGGAACGAATCACTTGTTCGGTAATATCCCCTCGACGAACGTGTTGTTCATTTAATGTAATTTGTCGTTCAATCTCATTGACAGCTGACGTAAATTCAATGGTAAAAACGGTTTGATAACGATCTAGTTCACCTAACATTCGTAACTCTTCCTCAGAAGCATAAGCGTTACCGATAATGACATCATCAATCAAGTTAGTGGCAAATAAATGTTTGGCTGCAACATCCACCGGTAGATGACGGTGCATTTCTAGTGTGGGTAACCCATCATTAATATCCCAAGGCCCCATCGTACCGACTTGTGACGAAACAAAAGCGGCCGTTCGTATCCCATGTTTTTTAAAACGCACACTGCAAGATTCAAAAAAGGCATAAGGTAATCCTGTTCCTTCTTGGGGATAAAAATTATGGCAACCATATAAAAACGGTTCATTGGCTTGATGGGATAAAATATTCTCTAAATAAGCCACGTCATTACTCATATTTAATTCAATCGCTAATTGATAAGGATTGTAAGTCAATAGTGCTTCTTTTCGTCCATCAAAACCAAGGTCTAAACGGATGCCATCTGCCTCAGTGTCATGGAAAAAACTTAAATCATCATAGGAAATATTTAACTGTTCAAAAATATTAGGTGCCACATCTAAAATAGTTTCAAATCCTAAACTTTTAGCAAAATGAATCAATTCTTGAAATTTTTGCTTCACAATTGTTGGTTCTTCCGTAACTTCTAACATGCTCATGAAAATACGATTAAAGCCGTATTTGTGTGCTAATTGTAAATATTCTCGATCTTTTTGTGGATCGCTGTGATCTGGGTAAAGTGAAATGCCCAATGAACGTTTCATTTTTTTCTTCCTCCATTTTATGTTTTATTGTGCTTGTTCTTGAGTAACTCCCTCCATTAATGTTGCTTCTTCGTTTGCTTGTTCTTCAGCTTCACGTGCGAGCTGTTGTTTTTCAAACACTTTGAAAAATGGATAATAGATAGCTAATGTGATGAAGAAGTTGGCAATCACTAACACCCCAGCTGCCACACTCCAATTGGTACTCATCCATGCAGCAATCGGTGCAGGCATCGCAAATGGCAAACGTGCGACCATCATTGGCACGATTCCACTGACGGTTAAAATATAAGATAATGTAGTTGTGACTAATGGCGCAATAATAAATGGAATGCCCAACACTGGATTCATAACGACTGGTGCCCCAAAAATCATCGGTTCATTAATATTGAATAGCCCCGGTAAAATCGATAGTCTACCTAAACTCTTTAAATATTTCGATTTAGAAAACATGAATAAAACGACTAATGCAAGTGTCGTTCCCGCACCACCGATCCAAACAAACCACTGTAAAAATTGTTCTGTAAAAATATTAGGCATGTTATGCGCATTGGTTCCTGCATTGAACGCATCAATATTTTCCGCAATCGAAATATCCCAAAATGGACGAATAACTGGACCCATAATAGCTGGACCATGAATCCCCAATACCCAGAAAAAACAAATCAAGAAGACGGTCAATAAGCCCCCAAACAAACTATTTCCAGCAAGTATTCCTTTTAAAGGCATCAATAGTTCACTTAAAAAGCCATTAAGATCAAATCCAAGCATATGGCGAATCACCCAGAAGAAAATCAAGATCACAGCCCCTGGAATCAATGCAACAAACGAGTTTGTCACTTCTGGTGGCACACCATCAGGCATCTTGATCGTAATTTTCTTTTCAATGAAGAAACGATAAATTTCTACAGAAATAATAGCTGTTACAATTGCTCCAAATAACGAGCCAGATCCTAGGTTTGCAATATTAATATAGCGTCCTGCTGTAATCCCTTCCAAATCTTCTAATACTCTAGTTGGCGGAGCTGCGACAATAAGAAAAGACATCAACGCTAAAATACCCGCTGTTAAAGAATCAACTTTATAGCTTTTTGCTAATGATGAGGCGATCCCAAATGTGGCATATAAAGCTAAAATCCCTACAGTATAACGAAACGGAATATCTAAAATTTCACGATATGGTTCAATCATTGCTGCAACAGATTCAATCGGGATATTTAATAAAATCGTGAAAAATGAGCCGACAATTGTTAACGGCATCGTTGCAATAATCCCTTTTCTAATTGCTGTCATATGTCTTTGTGTACCAATACGATTCGCCACTGGCATAATCTTTTGTTCAATCAACCCTACAAACTTATCCATTTACGCCCTCTACTTTTATAACATTATAATGTTTCGACGGGATAATCATAACATATTTATTTATTTTTGTAAACGCTTTTCAAAAAGGGGAGACGAGTTGAAAATAGATAACCTCGACAATAAGCAACCGCTTCAATATGAGGTAAAATTAGCCATCTACCCTTGTTGAGTCACCCACCTTATGGTGAAAACAGAAATGAATGACAAAAAATAGGAAAATCAATTTTTCTCTTTTGTCCCCTCATTTCTGAATGTTTCACCCTGAAGCTGGAATGGTTAGGTAGCTTTTCGTCAAATGCTTTGGCGGAAATAATTGGCAGAAGATTGTTCAAACCCTCTTATGTTTCATAATCAATATGATAGGTATGCAGATTCGTCTCATAAATTGCTTCTGAATATTCGATCATCTCTCCATGAATGCTCTTAGATTGTCGTGTTCTTTTTATAGCAATGGTTGATGACGTGTTTAACATTTCTTGTTCTTCTTTTGAAAGAAAAATTGCGGAAAAATCATCAGAAAAAGAATCAATCAGATAGCCCTTTTGCATCAATAACCGATACAACGACTCTTGATCAAATTCTTTACGTTTAAAATCTAATAAATCACTGGGTAAATAATGGATAAAATAAATATAAGGCTTCTCATCCAGATAGTATAATCGTTTAAAATAAGTAGCCGTCGTTCCAAAAGCCGAGAATAACGGATTTTCTTTTTTTAAAGTGATTTTTCTTAACTCAATTGTTTCTTTACGTACTTCATGACGTGAATTTTCCAAAATTTGCGTGAAACTCGCTGCTTTTGACAAGCGATTATAGGGACGGTTGCTTAAGACCGTTGTCCCACGTCCGCTTTTCTTTTCCACATATTCATCCGTAGCTAATAATTCGATCGCCTTACGCACGGTTATTTTACTTACTTGAAACATTTCTTCCAACTCATTTTCTGTAGGCAACATCGTGCCAACAGGATATTTTCCTGAAAAAATATCCTCTTTGATTTTGTCTGCCACTTCTAGATAGAGTACTCGTGTTCTTTTCATAATTTCACCTTTCATCTTTCTTAGTAGAATTATAGCATTTGAATCGCTCATGATTAAAGTAATGAGATTCGTTGGAAAGAGCGCCTGCTTAAAAGTTCCTTTTTACGCACACTCATTTCTCTTATCGTCACAGTAATCTCTATTATTTTCTTTGATACGCTTTAAGCGAACAAGAGCCTGCTTAGAGTTTCTTCTTTGAACGTACTCTCTCATTTTAAACATTCAATCATGAGGTATGGCAAACAGAACAAATCTATTTTTCCTTATTGGGACCTTGCTTGTCCTCTTTTTGTCCATAAGTTTGAGACTGGACAAAAAGGAAATCCTTGATATTTTCGAATTTGTTCTCCTGTATTTTTACTAACAGTAGCCACAAATTAATTAGGATTCCCCCCATGCCTTTTCTCGAATCATGCTTATGTTTTTACAATGACTTTGCCAATACTCGATTAAAATCCTTGATTTGGTTAGGAAATATTGTCCTTTTAACAAAAACTTCTCTAAGTAACCATACCAGATGTATAAATTAAATTCAAAGAATAGTTCACCTATACCAATTGTGTTACCAAGAAAGTATGTTACCACAAATAAAACCTATTTCATCTATACGACTGAAAAGGTGAGTGTTCTCGACAAAGTGATTAAACAAATCACTATCAAACCCATTTGTCATTTATTGTTGTTAAGATAAAATACGCAAGAAGGATCTGGTAAGATGATTAACAATGATCAGCATTTTCTTTTAAACATGATTGATTGAACGATACCCCTCTTTTATTTATAAGAAGACGCATTCTATAACAAGTGTTGAAATGCCTTATTTCTAAATGAACCAACTCAACCTACCTATTATTCTTTTATGATCTATCTTTTTTAGTCAAAAAAGCTTTTTCAAAAGGTGTGAGTTCTTCGATTGTCATTTTTGGACAATCCCAATTATTTCCAGATAATTCCGTCAATATCTTAAATAGCACCATGTCTTTAGGAAAAAGCAAGGGATCGAAGATTGTCGTCCCTAAATAAGGAAATATACGGTACAACCGTTTTAGCAATACCTTCTGACACTCCACATATTCTTCTGGATATCTTAATTGTATTGAACGTAGCAATTCGGTATATGGTGGTAATTGTTCCTCTATTTCTCCTAAAATAATTGTTTTTTCAATATCTTCTGGTACATAATCCAAATCAAGAGAGCGGTCACTTAAAAAAAATACTTTTAGTTGCTTGGTTTCCAAACTTATTTTTTCGAATTCTTTTACCATTTTTCGTATGTCTTCTTTAGATAAAAAGTTTTCTATATTTTTTAAAATCAACCAACTTTCTTTACCCGTACGATTCATTTCACCTCTTAGGAGCCGACAATATTCATCCAGCAACTGGTTAGAGTCCATCATATCAAGTGATAAATTCTCTTGGTTTTCTTTATAACTAATGGAAAGATGATTTTTTAATAATTGTTGATAATTTATGGGATGAATATTAGGCACAATACGATCAGAAATATGTCTAAAATCTTTTTGTATTCGTGACTCGATTTGAAAAAATCCATTCGTTATCTCTTCAATTAATCGATTCACACCTATATCGATTTTATATGTTTGCATTTGTTCATAGAGCAAACTACCTTTTATGTAACTGCATTCATTGAGAATACTTTCTCTATTTTCCATGATATAAATGGAAATATCTTTTGCTTTGATCAGTTTACCATCTAAAAATAGATGAATCCCTTCTTCACCATAGACATGTTCTTCTAATTCAGAAAAAGTTTTCCCACTTTTAAAACGTTTAAAACTTCTGAAAATTTTCCACTTTTTTGTTGGAGAACCACCCATAAAAAAATTCCGATCATGAACATCAAATGTTATAGATTTTCCTTTTTCATATTCTAATCTCATTTCCACTTAAATCACCACCAAACGATTGTTACCAACTTTTTCTTCTTGTTGGCTACGTACACCAACTAATAACTTCATTTCTTCAAATTGTTTTTCACTCACATATAATAATCGTATTTCTCCTGATTGTGGGAGTGTTCGCTTTAACATCCCTTCGTACTTTTTACCTGCAGATCGATTGGGAACTGTTCGATAATAAACAGAATACTGTAACATGACAAATCCATTTGCTAAAAGTTCCTTTCTAAATTTCCGATAAGCTTTTTGTTCTTTTTTCGTTTCTGTAGGTAAATCAAACATACAAAAAATTCTCATTTGCTGATACCTCACTTTGTTCCCCCCCTTAAAAAGAAAGAATGATTGAAAAATAACTATTTAAAAAAATCTTTCAAATCAATGGTATGGATTAAATCTACTTTTTCCTTTTCCATTGCTTGCACAAAGCTATTTATGTATTTTTGCATGACTTGGTCAACTGTACTTTTTTGATTTTTATAACGCATAGATTGATTCATAAAATCAATCAAATGAATTCTCGACTCATAACTTAAATATTCTTCTTTTCCTATAACCATACGATGGATCCAAAAATCCATTAGTGGTCGAAAAGGTTCCATTAAGTCATCCACAAGATTAAAAGAATTGTATTCATTACAATGAAAGATTCCAAGTGATGGAATAAGACCTTGTCCGACGACCATTCGAGCAATCGCTGAACGAATAATCGCATAACCAAAATTCATCGCAAGATTTTCTATGCAGGGATCATCACGAGTAAAATCTACCCCATATAATGAATGAAAATAGAGTTTGGCTATATGTCCTTCACGATTCGTTTCATCCCCTAGCATAATTTGCTGATAGAGGTCTTCCATTAGCTCTATTCGTTGGGAATCCGTGTCTTTTTCTTGCGCCAATAAAATCTGATTTCTCGTTTTTTGCCGTACTATTTGCTGCCACATGGCTTTTTTTAATTGTTCTGTCCAAGACGCTTGTTGCCTACCTCGTTTGGCACTTCGATGATAACTACCATAACTTAAATACATTCCTGTAGGTAAATACTTATCATCACAAATCACTAATAAAATATTATATTTACTTAATCTCGTTAACAATTTGGTCGTAATTGTCGTATGGTTCCCTTCTAATATAATCATCGCAATATCAGATAAAGGCACATAGATGGTACTTCCTTGTTTGCTAATCTCTAAATTGTCCAATTTAAGTTTTATGTATTCGCTTTCTTTTATAAATAGCGTCCGCCAAGTCATAGTTTTCCCCCTTAAAAAATAAAAAAACCCATTCACTTGGAATGGGAAATTCGGCATAATGCCTTATTTTTGTAGATTCTTAAAGATTCAGTAACGGTACAAGGCGTCCCTTGTATTGTTAGTTTACCAAAGCTTTTAGTCACTAGTCAAGTATATTTTTAGGCAACATGCGTTCTTTTTTTATATAATAGGACTCTCCCAAAATAGTCGTATTTACTTTATAAATTTCATACCCTTTTTTTGCAAATTTCTTTTTACATTTCCCATCAGAGGTAGCGTATTGATAAACAGGGATCCATTCTTTTTTTCCAAATTCTACTCGGTCAATCGGTTTTAAATCAACATATCCTGCACTAGTGTAATTTCTTGCGCCAAATAATAACTCAACTTCTTCGTCAGTCTCTTTATTTAAAACTTTTATTCGGTCATTTCGATATAAAGAAAAACAAAACTCAGATTGTGGCGCAATCTTTTCCATTTGTTTCACTTCTTGATATCGTTCTTTAGGTATACCGTATTGATCTTTCTTAAATCTCAAATCAGAGTATTTTAACCCCATAATTTCATACTCTTGCTTCTCATGATTATAATACACATCGGTACGCCATGATTTCAATTGCTGAAGAATGACTTTTTTCCCTTTGCCATTGTTTTTCTGATTTGTAATATCCAAATGCATCCCTATTTTATGATCATAGTACTTCAACTGGCGAATTATTGGACCATTATTTTTCTTCGCATATTTAGTTATATATCCGTATTCTTTCCGATACAATTCAAAGGGACTTACATCTACAACTTTTACTTTTTCTCCCACAATAATTTCTCGTGTACTTGGATAAGATTGGATAATTTCTTCTAATTTTTCAAATGTTTTAGGATCGTTTTGAGCCATTAAAAATTTTGATTTGTCTTTTTCGTAAATTTTCGCAAAAGTTTTGTATCCCTCTACGGAATAGATATCTTTTATTTTTGCTAATACGTATTCTTCTGATTGCTTATCTGAACTTAGCTTTGCCTGTTTAACCGAATAAATAGTGGCATCGCTCACTTTTCGATTCATTTTTTTATCCACTTGATAAGAAAATTTGATATTTGGCTGACTATTATTTAATTGCTCTTTGAAATTTTCTTTAGGCAATTGGTACAATGCTTTTTCAAAAATAGTATCTTCTACGATATCATCATATTCAAATTCTAGTTTTTCTTCCGAAAGTGTTTTTGGAATCAGTGTTTGCTTTTTCTTCCAAACAGAAAGTAATGGCGTAATGGCGATAATTGAGGCATCCAACGCATGATGATGGTGGGTCTCTCTAGATTTATTTATATTCCAATGCTTTCTAAGAGTGGCTGTAAATTTTCCACGTACAACTGCTACTTGTGTGTCCTTATTTTTTGCACGTAAATATTGTTGGATCTCATTTAACACGACACGTGAAGCATAACGGGTGTCGACTAAGTTCCGGGCAATAAAACGTTTACGTGTCTCAATATTGTTCAAATCTTCCATAAAAAGCAAATTCTTCTTTTTCCCTTTACTCATCAGGCGATTTGCATTGACCATTGCTTTAAATCGATCAAACCCTTGTCCGTTACCATTTAACAAAAATCCATAAGGTGTTTGTTTCCCTTTTTGGTCATTCATTTCTTTGGTACATAACACTTTGTTATTGAGGCTATCATCAAAGGAAACCGATTGCGGGATGATGTGATCAATATCAAAAGAAAAACTATTCGTTAATAGCTCAACAGGGGTAATTATCTGTCCAGAATATAAGCATTTTCCCTCTTGCTGATGCCAAAAACGTATTTTTGTTTTTAACTTACGGTCTTTAATTAATGCACGTTCTAATTGAGCATCTGAAAAAAAACCTTTTCTTTGAAATTCACTCAATGCAATTTCTTTTTCATTTTCATTTTCTTTTTGGTATTTTTGTAATTCCTTTTTGGCCTTTTCTTCATTATCATCTCTAGGCATCTCAAGTACTACATATCGTACTTCTTGATATTTCTTCATTAATTCATTAAATAGTTTAATGGCTTCACGAACAGACTTACCAACAACCGGATTGTAAATTTCTTCACTAATTAGACGTGCGTCTAACTCGTTCATTTTTAAATAATCTCTTTTATGCTGTTTAATCATACCTCTTTCTGAAAGTAACGTCATTTGTTCTTTAGAGGTTGCCAACATTTCGGGAAGCAATTCATTCATTGTACGTAAAGAAAAACGATGCCATTTATGGTTACCGCTAACTGCAAAAATGTGTCTATTTTCTATAATTTGATCAACGAGTTGTTCGTTAAGTATCGGATATCTCTTCATAAAATCTTTCGTCAACTGTTTACGAATTTCTCCCTTTTCGGTATTAAGCGTCAACAAGCGTCCTAGATCATTCAATAACTCATCTGGCCAATGTAAAATATCAATTTCCATTGTTAAAAATTGTTTTCTAACTTTTCTAAAGACAGCCATAGAATGTAAGTCAGGCTTTCCATTTTTATCCGTGCGATAACCTGTAATTTGATCCTTTGGTGTTTTTGTTATTTTAGAAATTAGTTGAATAAGGGATACTTTTTTTTCTGCAGTTTTTACTTGTTCAATTATTTCTTCTTTTTGCTTAGGCGTTAATTTCTGATCTTCTATTGTTTGGATTTTCAAATTATTTAAATCATTTACAAAATTAAACAATTGTGCGGTATAAGAATTTCCAGCTGCCCGTTCTTCATTTGGATAAAATTTATCTTTCCCAATCAAAATCTCAAACAAATTATCTAATGTTTCGCCATTCGTTCGATAAATGCCGTAATCTGTACGATTTTTTTCTGTTCCAGGCCCCACATAATACTCTCTTTTACGAGTAAGAATTGTACAATACTTTTCAATAAATGCCTCTGTAATTTCTGGGTAAAACTTTCTTTGCGTCGCTAATATCCTCTTTGCTTCATTTAAATACGCACTTGTAGGAAAAATATTTAATAAAATGTCCTGCTCGTTTATCTCAATACTGCCTCGAACTTTGCCATAGTTTTCTAATCGTGCAAATTGTATCTCACCAGGTGTTTTTTCAGCCAGCTGACTTTGATTCTTTCCCAACGCTGTTTTATAAGCAGACGTAGTGACTATTTCCTCTTCCTCTATATCCGTTAAATCATAACTAATTCCTCGTCGTTTCACCAAATGGTAGAGTGCCCTTGCTAATTCAGAACGTGTTAGTTTTCTATGTAGACCAGCTACTCTAAGTTCATAAGGATTTGTACCTTGTTCTTGATCAAACGTAAAATGATTCGTTTCTAGTAAATATTTGACATCTTTTAAGCGGTTTTTTCTTCTTCGATTTAAGCGACGGGTTTGTCGATTATTCCTTCGTTCCACGTTATTTTCTGCGGATGAAGCCGAAAATAAACGAACTCCTGTTTCAACGATTGCGCCATTATTCATATCAACAACCGACCAACCAACCGATGATACGCCAATATCAAAACCAATCGTTACTTTTCTCATGTTATTCCCCCTCATGCTATGCGTTTGTATTTTAGTTTAGCATGCTCAAGCAGCAAACGTTTTTTACTAAACCAATTATAACAAAAAGTAATAAAATGACATATAACATTTACAAAACATAACAAAATAGATAAACACATGTTCATACAATGCACCAAGCATACTCTTTACATAACAAAAAGCCTTAGAATTTTTGTTAAAAAAACATTTCTAAGGCTTATTTGAACTTTAAGATTGTAAAAATCAGGTTAAAATCTTAACATTGAGACCCATAATCTTACTGTTACTGAATCTTTAAGAGTACAAAAACATGGCAAAGGTATGGCAATGCCACACTTTTGTTTTACCGTTACTGAATCTTTAAGAGTACAAAAACCTCAAATTGAATAAATGACTTCTTAAATAGCCAATTATTCAATTTTGGCTTTTGTAAAATGAATAAAATTAAACCATCGTCAAGGTTCAATCGATTCATTCGCTCTTGGTTCCATCATAGCACATCCAATATCTGACAACCACAAATAACGAGAATTATAATATAAAAGAACAAAAAATAGCAATTATCCTACTCTTTTATTAATAAAAAAATTAATGATGTTTATAGCTCGCATAATAAAATCCTGAAACGAAAATGGCGCCACCGATGATATTGCCAAGATACACAGGAATGAAATTCTTAAAGAACTCAAACCAAGTAGCATGTCCTTCAAAAATAGCGGCCGGTATCACAAAACAGTTAGCCACACTATGCTGAAAACCAATTGCTACAAAAATCATGACAGGGAACCATATCGTCAATACTTTTCCAGCAGCATCTTTTGCCCCGTAGGATAACCATAGAGCTAACCCGACAAACCAGTTACAACCGATTCCCGAACCAAGTGCTTGCCACCAAGAAACGGCAACTTTATGTTCGGCAATTTGAATGACTTGATCTAAATAAATGCCAGAACTGGTTAAGCCAACAAAGTGTCCAAAAAAGTACGCCACAAAAATAGCGCCCACCATATTGGCTAAGGTGATTACCAACCAATTTTTGATCAATTGAGAAAAAGTTACTTTTCTATCCATAAAAGCAATAGCTACGGCCATCATATTTCCCGTAATCAATTCACCGCCACCAAGAAGGATTACAAGTAACCCAATTGGAAAAACGCTTGCACCAACTAAACTAGTTAAGCTTGCCAAAGAGGCTGGAATAGAAGCTGAAACTCGGATATAAGCCAAATATCCGAGAGAGATCATCGCTCCTCCGATAAACCCTAAAATTAATTTTGCAATGATCGGTTTTTGTATTTTTTTCGTCCCAAGTTGAATACTAATGTCCATAATTTCTTCTGGTGTGTGCATAATTTCCCTTCCTTACTTTCCTATAAATTTGCTGTAAAAAACAAGTGATTTATTTCACATTTTTCCTCATTGATTATATCACCTTCTTTTTCTAAACTGTATAATTATTAGAAAATAACTCAAAAAATTTCATTGAAATCCAGTCAAACCATCCGCATAAATTAGTTGAATAGAAATTAATCGCTATTTTTGTTTCAGCTTCCAATGAATCCACAGAAAAAGCGAAAAAAACACGTCCGATTTTAACAGCATTTGTTAAAACTAGACGTGCTTTCTTTTCGAATAAAGCTTATTTGCTTACTTTTTATTCATTTAAAAGGTAAAATTCTTTGCATTTTTATCTTACTTATAATTTTTCACCATTTGTTGCGATGACCTCTTTGTACCAATCAAATGATTTTTTCTTTGAACGATCACATGTGCCATTGCCTTCATCATCTAAATCAACATAGATAAAGCCATAACGCTTGCTCATTTCACCAGTTGAAGCACTCACTAAATCAATGCAGCCCCATGGTGTATAGCCCATCAAATCCACACCGTCAGAAACTGCTTGCCCCATTGCCTCAATATGGCGACGTAAATAATCGATTCGATAGTCATCATTAATGCTTCCATCTGCTTCTACTTTATCAATCGCTCCTAAGCCATTTTCCACAATAAATAATGGTTTTTCATAACGATTGTATAATTCATTCAATGCAATTCTTAACCCTTCTGGATCAATCTGCCAGCCCCATTCACTTGCTTCTAGGAATGGATTTTTCACCCCACCTAACAAGTTTCCGGCTGAAGTAGCAGCATCTGGATCGGTTTCGTTGATGGCTGTTGACATATAGTAACTAAACCCGATGTAATCCACAGGGTAATTTTTTAACAATTCAAAGTCTTCTGCCGTTTGTTCCAGTTTACTACTATCTACACCGTATTTTTCATGGGTGCGTTTCGTATAAGCAGGATATTCCCCACGTACTTGTACATCCGTACAGAAGAAGTTAAATTCTTGATTTTGGATCAAAGTAGCCATTTGATTGACTGGGTTAGCATCTATACTATAAGTTGTGGCATAAATGATCATACAACCGACTTGAATATCTTCGCTTAATTCATGAGCAATTTTGACCGCTTTACTGCTTGCCACAAATTGGTTATGCCACGCTTGAAAGATGTTTTGATACTCACCAGCTCCGTTACTTTTCACTAATCCTTGACTCAACGCTGGAAAATGAAAAGCGGAATTGATCTCATTAAATGTCATCCAATATTTGACCTTACTGCTAAAACGCTCAAGAACTGTTTTGGCAAAACGCTCATAAAAGTCAATCAATTGACGATTTTTCCACCCACCGTACTCTTTTGCCAAGTATAACGGCATTTCGTAATGAGAAATTGTGATCACTGGCTCAATGCCATATTTTAAACATTCATCGATTACTTGTTCATAAAAAGCTAAGCCTCGTTCATTTGGTGTTGTTTCATCACCTTGTGGAAAAATACGTGTCCATGCAATGGAGAAACGGTAACATTTAAATCCCATTTCCGCAAATAACGCAATGTCTTCTTTAAAACGATCATAGTGTTCAATTCCTCGATGGTTTGGATAAACGTATTCATCTGGATGGATCGACCAATCAAAGTCTTCACTACCAATAATAGCAAACCGCTTTTTCCCGCCAGGCATTGCATCTGCTACAGACAAGCCTTTTCCATCACGGTCATAAGCTCCTTCTAATTGATTCGCAGCAGTGGCGCCACCCCATAAAAAATCTTTTGAAAATCGTGTCGTCATTGTCTATATCCTCCTATTTTACAATTGCTAGAAAATCTTCACTGGCAATAATTTCTTCTTGATTTAATTCTAATACATCCGCAAAGTGATCCGTATTTGTTACAACAATCGGCGTAATCACGCTATAACCTGCTGCTTTTATTGCTTCTATATCAAAGCGAACCAATAAATCACCTGCTCGTGCTTGGTCTCCTTGTTTCACAAAAACTTCAAATCCTTTTCCTTCAAGTTCCACTGTGTCCATCCCAATGTGCATTAAGATTTCAGCTCCATCTTTGGTCGTTAATCCGATCGCATGCCCAGTTGGAAATACCGTAGTGATTTCACCATCAGCAGGAGCGATAAGTTCCCCTTTAACGGGATCAATGGCAATCCCTTTTCCCATAGCACCAGAAGAAAAGACTTTATCAGGGACTTCTGTTAAAGGCAATACTTTGCCACTTAATGGGCTTTTTAAGTTATGACGAGCGTTTCCAAGTGTTTCTCCTGCCGTTGTTTGTTGGTTTTCTTCTAGTTTTTCATCCTGTTCTGCTTCATCAAAACCGACAATAAATGTTCCAACAAATGCCAAAGCAAAGGAAAGAGCTGCCGCAATGATTGCAAGTGTGACATTCGATTCAATCGTTTCGTTTGTACTAATAAAAGTTGGGATCGATAATAAACTGATCAAACCACCAGAAAATGCCTTTACACCGGCAAAGCCAATCATGGCACCACCCACGCCAGCACTAAGACAAGCGACGATAAATGGTTTTTTTAATGGTAAAGTGACACCATATACAGTTGGTTCAGTAATCCCAAATAAAGAAGTGATCATTGATGAAATTCCTAATGAGCGAAGCTTGGCATCTTTGGTACGAAAAGCAACGGCCAAAGCTGCGCCTCCTTGTGCCAACACAGCTGCTAAAAGCATAGGTGCTAAGACATCAAAACCATACTGTTGCATATTCAAGAAAATAATTGGAACAAATCCCCAATGCATGCCAAACATAACAAATACTTGCCATAAACTTCCCATCAAGAACCCAGCCACAAGTGGGCTAAAGCCATAAATTGAATTAAATAGACCACCTAACCCATTTCCGATAATCGTACCAATAGGGCCTAAAGCAAGAAAAGTTAATGGAACCATTACTAATAAAATAAGCATTGGAACAAAAATCATTTGTAAAAATTGTGGCACGATTTTTTTCACTAGCGGTTCCAATTTACTTTGAACCCAAACCGCTAAGATAATCGGAATCACCGAAGAGGTATAGCCTGACTGTGAAAGAATAACCGGTAATCCAAAGAAGTCAAGCCCGCTACCAGCACCCGCAATTTCGGTGATCGCAGGATAAACCAACGCCATCGCAATCGCTACAGATAAATATTGATTCGTTTTAAATTTTTTCGCTGACGTAAAAGCTAACATGATTGGCAAGAAGAGAAAGACGCCGTCTGCTGCTGCATAAAGTACTTGATAAGCACCTGAGTCAGTGGCTAACCAACCTAAAACAGCAGCTAATGTTAAGAATCCTTTTAAAATACCTGCTGCTGCCATGGCTCCTAAAAATGGTGTAAAAATACTAGATATAATATCAATTAAGCGATTTAAAGGATTTTTTGAATGATCTTGCGTATCCGATTGATCCTTCAATCCTTGTTCATCCACAATCGCTTGATACACATCAGCTACGTTACTGCCAATCACTACTTGATATTGCCCGCCACTTTGTACTACTTGAATGACATCTGGGTCTTTTTTCAACTTTTGTGTGTCTGCGATTGATTCATCTTTTAATTTAAACCGCAAACGTGTCGCACAGTGCACCAAACTATTCACATTTTTTTGTCCACCGACAGCTTCCCACACTCTTTTTCCGACTGCTTGATTGTCCATCTTTTTTCCTTCTTTCTGTCTATTTTTTATAAAACAAAAAACCTAGATTGAAAAAATGGTCACGAAAAATCGTGCCCTATTTTTCAATCTAGGTTTTGCCTGCTTTACCAGTAACAATCCTTAAGATTGGATACTTTGTTTTTCACTCACTACACGTTGGATATGAATCGTCAGATAGATTTGTTCTGCAATTCCCATTTTTTCGTGTCGTGTTTTTAAGAGGTAGTCATTGATTCTTTCCGAACAACGAAAGGCTTTCGGGTATTTTCCTTGAATCAGTGTATAAAGAAACTCATCTTTTTCGTCTGAACTTTCCCCTTTTAAATAGCGTTGGGTAAAAAATTGCAAATGGGTAATAATCCGTTGATAATTCAAAGAATCCTCATCAAAAATGACGCCAAAAAATTTACTAATAATACTTAAGATATCTCTGACCATTGTCGTTGCGGCCATTGTCATTTGCATGTCTCCATGCGCTTGTTGACTATTTACAAAATGAAAGGCAATGAATCCAGCTTCATCAATTGGTAAATCAATGGCTAGATTTTGTCGAATCAATTGGAGCGCTTCTTTAGCTACCTGATACTCTTTCGGATAAAATTTTTTGGTCTCAAATAGAAGCGGATTAGGTAACTGAATATTTTCTTGTGCGCGACAAATCGCATAATGAATATGATCGGTCAGTGTTAAATAAATGTTTGATGATAATGACACCCCTAATTTTTCTTCAGCTAATTCCACAATCTGTTTGATCAACTCCAATTCTTCTAATGGCACATCAGCCATTAATTGGCGAAACTGATTGGTTGCTAGGGAATCTTTTAAAACAAATTCTTTTTGAACTGCTTCTTTTGGAATCGTATCTCCCGATTTTTTTTGAAAAGCAATTCCTTTTCCCGTACAGATCATCTCTTCACCCAGTTCATTTTTAGAAATGACGACATTATTATTTAATACTTTTTCAATGACCATTTGTCTTCGCCCTTTCAAGAAAAATAAAAAAACCGAGAATTCACCTGTTGCCTAGTTGAATTCTGGTTTTGCCTGCCGAACAGTAACAATCCATTGATTTCTAAAGGAAGTATAACATCCATTATTACGAGTTGCCAGCCTTTTCATTAACATTTTTTATTTAAACATAAAAAACATTGAAAAAAAACTGCCAAAAGTGATTGTCACTCTTGGCAGGCTTGATCAATGATTAAAATTTCACGACTAAAACGTTCTTGTTTCCATATTGAAGGCAGCTTTCATTTCTTTTGTTGCTTCTTTCATTGGTGTGATTTTTTCCAACTCCCCTTGTACCACTAAACGAGTCACAGCGTTCATATCGCCACAAGTAATCAAGGTAATCAACGATTTACCTTCTTCAACATTCAATAATTGTGTATCAGTGGGGGCTACTTTTTGTTTAAAAGTCGCTTTATAAGTATACACGTTATCCAAATCTACTAAATAGATTTTGGCACCTAATTCTAAATTTTCAAGTGGTGTAAATAGTAGCTGCGGATTATTGGCTCGATGACTTGCCAACGCATAATTGCCTTTACCCATTTGTTGATCAGGTGACAAGGTTCCTGCACCATATAATAAATTGGCATTGTCTAACCCTTTAAAAACAGGAATATTAATCGCAACAGAAGGTACAGCAATGCTCCCAATAACCGGCAAATCAGTACGGTTTAACTGAGCTTTCAACACACTTTCAGTACTCATTGATTCTACCGCATCAAAATCAAAACTTGCCTCTTTTTTATTATTTTTTTTGATCTCTTCTTTTGTGACATTTGCAATCGCATACTTGTCACCAGTATTTTTCACAAAAAAGTCTTTGATTTGTTCATTAAAAATCAAAGCTAGACCAATCAATAGTAATAAAAACAAGAAAAAATTGGTGACCCATTTTTTAATATTTCTTTTTTTCTTCACTTAGTTGCCTCCTCTATTTTTCTTCCTCTTTACAGCTTAAATCTTGCTCATGAAGCTCCGTGTATTTTTTTCGTTGCCCGTAGCTGACTTCCACTGGATATTTCACTTTATTTTTCTGTAACTTCTCTTCAATGATTTCATCCAAATCAAGATTTAGGTTATCTGCCATCATATAAGAATAAATCAGTACATCGGCTAACTCTTCTTTGATGCGTTCCAAAGAGGTTTCTTTTACTTCCTCAGGTTGTTTCCATTGAAAAAGCTCAAGCAGTTCAGAAGCTTCCAGCGAAATAGAGATGGCCAAATCTTTCTCATTATGAAATTGTCGCCAATTTCTTTCCTCTCTAAATTGATTCACCTTAGCCATACTATCCATTTCTAGTTCACCTGTTTCTTTCATTGATTATTATTTATCATACCATGTTTAACAGAAAAAATAAGTAGATTCAAGTAACTAAATAAAATAAGAAAAATTCTTTTATTTGCATGGACTATTTAAAAAAAATCATCCGAGTTACCGTTTCTTTCTTCATAAAAAATTGCTTAAAATAATTATTCTTGTAAACGTAACTTTAATTCTTTTACACCACTAAGTGTCATCAATACAACCAAGCTAATCAAGTAAATGCTACTTAAGAATAGAATCACCGCACTTAATTGATAATGATCCATCAAAAATCCTATGATAATAGAAGAAAAACCGCCAATTGCTCGACCTAAATTCATAATAAAATTATTGGCTGTCGCTCGAATCTCTGTCGGATATAGACTACTAATAATCGCCCCGTAACCGCCATACATCCCATTAATAAAGTAACCCACAACCACAGCAGCTGCGATGAGACTCCACTGACTACGTGCTAAAACTAGTAAGAAAACCGATAAAGAAGAGCAAATCAAAAATAGGGTAAAAGCGGTTCTAGGACCTAATTTATCCATAATAATCCCAAAAGTCAACATACCTAAAGACATCCCCGCAATAGTGCTGACCATCCATAATGAGGAACCAGAAACGGATAGTCCCAACTGCGCCTGCATAATTGAAGGCAACCAATTCATTAAGCCAAAATAACCAGCAATTTGGACGGTAACCATGATGCATAACCCCATCGTCTGCCAAGCAAGGTGTCTTGTTTCAAATAAACGACTTAATTTAGTCGTTTTTCCAGTGGCTTGGGTTTCTTTAAACACTTCTGGCTCTTTTAATCCTCGGCGAATGAACAACACCATTAATACTGGCAATACACCAATCACATATAACATTTTCCAGCCTAACCAAGGGATAACAATGGCAGCTAAAACAGCAGCTAAAGCCGCTCCCACTTGTGCCCCAATTCCTGCTACCGAAGAAGCTCGTCCTATTTGCTTTTTGGAAAAAGTTTCAGAAATCAATGACATACAAGCGCCATATTCACCACCTGCCCCAATTCCTGCAATAAATCGGAAAAGATAGACCCAATAGATAGATGATGCAAAATACATCAATAAAGAAGCAATAGAAAACAAAATGACTGTTTGTGAAAATACTTTGACACGTCCATATTTATCAGCCATTAGTCCAAAAAAAATACCTCCAACGAGCATCCCCAAATTAGTGATGGTAGCAATCAACCCTGCTTGTGCGCCACTAATATGAAAAGTTGCAATCATTGAAGATAAAGAAAATGCTAAAAACATAATATCCATATTCTCTAATGCGATACCAGATGATGTTGATAATAAAACCTTTCGTTGATACTTCGTCATTTCTTTTCCCTCTTTCTTTCATTTTTACCCTAAATTGTTAAAATCATATACAAAAATAAAAGAAAAATCAAGAACTTTTGTTTTTTTATGTAAAATATCTGTATTTTCCTTTTTTTATCTTTCATCACTCTGACTTGCTCAATTGCCACTTAATCGCTACACTATTTTTGAAAGCGCCATAAAGTACTCCTTCAAAAAACAGCCACTCTTATCACTCCGACAATGATATAAGAGTAACATCTTTTAAAAAATAAAAAGAACCATTTGTTCATCAGTTGCATTTTTGAAGGGGACAAAATGGCATTTCCATCACTTGATAAAAAGAAACAATAATAAAGGAGTTGCGTAGAATGAATAAGCACTTATTTTTAGAAACCATTGCTGGCGGATTGATTGTCTCTTGTCAGGCTTTACCTGGAGAACCATTTTATTCAGAAGAAGGCGGATTGATGCCTTATTTTGCCTTAGCTGCTGAAAAAGCTGGAGCGGTTGGCATTCGTGCAAATTCCGTTCGAGACATTTTAGAAATCAAAGAAAAAGTGAATTTACCGATCATTGGCATCATCAAACGAGATTACCCACCAGAAGCACCGTTTATTACCGCTACAATGCGCGAAATTGATGAACTCGTCGCTACTGGCGTGGAAGTCATTGCCCTTGATTGTACCTTGCGTAAACGGCATGATGGTCTAACGATCAATCAATTTATCGCACAAATCAAAGAAAAATACCCAGAACAATTATTGATGGCCGATATTGCCACGTTTGAAGAAGGAAAAAATGCGTATGAAGCAGGGGTTGATTTTGTAGGTACGACCCTTAGTGGCTATACAGAAGATCGTCAGCCACAAATAGGGCCAGATGTTGAATTAATCAAAGAACTAGTCCAAGCAGGAATTTGTGTTATCGCAGAAGGCAGAATTCATACCCCTGAACAAGCAAAACAAATCAAAAAACTAGGAGTTGCTGGCATTGTCGTAGGTGGCGCAATTACCCGTCCCCAAGAGATCACCCAACGCTTTGTTGAAGCGTTAAAGCAATAAATGAACAGATTTTCACACTAAAAAAGAAGCCGAAACAAAAGTTTTAGCCTCGATAAAATAAGGGGAATCCTTCAAAAATGGCTTTACAAAATTTTATGAATTTCCCCTTATTTTTTTGAAGAAGTTTCTTCAACTTCCGCCAATTATGTGAAGAGGTCATGAAAGCCACGGTCAGCTCCGAGCAAATAAGAAATAAATTTTTAAAATAGCTCCTCATATTTTTCCTTTGTTTGGACGGATTGTTGCAGATGAAAACCTTTGAACAATCTTTGTTTTGAGTTCAACAGATATGCCTTGCATTCTTTTTTTCTCTTCGCTTCATACGATTATTTAGATACCTATTTTCAAAAGTTTTTTATTTAAAAAATAAGGAGAAATGAGGAAAGGTCTATTTTTGTGCCTTTTATCTCCTCAAAGTGATTGGCTGATTTCCCTTATTCTGCCTTTTTCAACAATAAATGGTTAGATGTGATGGCAAAACTTGCAACGTGACTGGTAATTTTTCGCCTTCATCGCCATCTACATTGGTGGCTAATTCCTCTTCTTCTGTTAAAGCGATTTCGATGGTTTCACAAGTTTGATAAGCAAGATGCTCCGTTGATGTATCCACACCTTTTAATAAATCAGGCAATGTTTTAAGTGTATCAATAAACGAAGAATCTTTTAAATAAACAAAGTGTAATTTCCCATCATTTACCTTTGCGTTGGGTATCAATTTTTCAAATCCGCCGATGGAATTAGTCAAACCAATCAATAAGGTGCTACTTTCAATCTGCTTTTCTTGACCGTCGATCTTTACCCGAAATGTATACGATTGGTTACCCACCAATTGCTTCATACCCGAAATGAAGTAAGCAAATTTACCATATTTTGTTTTCTTTTCTGGATCAACATCGTTAATTGATTCAGGAATCGTTCCAATTGCAACGACATTCATAAAATACTGATCATTGATTTTACCAATATCTAATGGCTGAGTGGAATCAATTGAAAGATGATTTATGGCTTCTTTAGGTGCTAGCGGAATCCCCAAAGCACGTGCTAAATCATTGACCGTACCCATCGGAATAAAACCAAAATTTGGTCGATGCGTTTGTTCAGCTATCCCATTGATTCCCTCATTGACTGTACCATCTCCTCCCATAACAAATACGCTATGGTAATTATCCACTGCTGCTTCACGAGCAAAATTTTTCGCATCTCCTGCTTTTTTGGTATGCAACACAACCACTTCATCAAACATTGTTTCTAATTTTTCATAGGCTAGTTTTTCATATTCTTTTGCTTGTTCTCCACCAGAACTGGGGTTGACGATCAACAACGCTTTTTTCATCCGATTTAATCCCTTCTATTTAAATTATTTGCTTTGTTTTTTAAACTATAGCACAAAAAAACTCAGAACATCTAGTTATAGACATCCTGAGAAATAATGTGAAATGTTAACTTATTTTTCTAATAAAGTACCAACCAGTTAGTCCTACAAGGATTGTTCCCAAAAAAGCAGGCAAAGAAGACTGTCCGTCATTTGTTTTGGGTAATTGACCTTCTTTAGAATCCTCTAATTGATTGGAAGCAATTCTCAATGGTTCATTTTTCTCACTCATACTTGAATCAACTGTACTTGTGTTCACTGTGATACCGATCATCGTACTTGTGCTCGTCTGATTAGAACCCTCTATATTTGACACTACAATGCTTGAATCGGTTGTGCTTGGTTCCTTTGTACTTGATTCTGTTGTACTTGGTTCTGCTGTACTTGGTTCTGTTTCTTTTTTCGTATTCGTTAAAACAAAGGTATTTCCTTCACTAGATAACGTACTTTCAAATCCATCCGGCACATTTACTTCTTCTATCTGGTAAATAAAATCTTCCCCATGATTATTGTATTTCGGTAAAACAACGTTTTTGTTTTCCACTGGTATTTCTTTCAGTATCGCTTGATAACCTACTTGCTTAGTTAGAGAAAGGATATCCGAAGATTGCCAATTCGCTGGATCAACGACGTTATTTCTATGAATCACATATTGAATCGCTTCTGGAATTTCGGAGGCTGGCACGTTTTCCCATTTTTTCGTAAGATGCAAATCAATGACTGGTGCCTTTATTGAAGGAATCGGAAAGTCAAGCAATTCCTCGCCACTTTCAGGAGCTAAGGTTGTCCTACCATTACACAAATACCAAGTCTCTCCTTTAAAATTAGCCATTTCTGTATTTAAACGCACCTGATAAGTCAGTGTGATCCGTTCATTTGCACCTAAAGCGATATTCTTAACGGTTATTGTCTGATTGACTTCAGATACTGATACATTATCCAATACATCTTCTGCTTTTTCCCAAACGCCTTGATCATTTTTACGCCACCCAATCAATTGATACGCCTGCTCATCGAATGAACCAGCACCTTGAAGAAGAATATTTTCACCCATTGGATCGGTGATTGTGCCATTAGGAATTGTTTTATCTATATGATTAGCAATTTCTGTCAATGCTGAACCTAAGCCACTAAGATTTTCATCTGTCGTCAAATAGTTTTGTGGTTCTGATGCAATGTTTCGGCCAATATATTCTCCTCTTGCAGAAGGAGCTGTAGCGATTGAATAACACAGAAATCCAGAATTTTGATCGACACAATCGTCCCTAATGTCGCATCTGTCACCACTGAACTACTTACTGGAATCGCATTAGCATCCGATGAGCTACTACTTGTCGTATAATATTTTTCAGAATTGGTTTGAAAATCTTGGACATAATTAGCAGTGTGATAACCATTGTAATCCATAATTTCTCCGTTATTTGGATATTCAGTTGCTCCTACAGTGGGCAGATAGCTTCTATTTGCGCTATTATCACCAATATGGATCAGTATTTTTTCGGCTTCAGGACGACTTTGTTCTAATAACATTCGTTGTCCTGCCATCAATCCTTTTTGCATAAAGGTACCTGAATGAGATTCAGCCGTATTTTTTAGAAAATTCTCTAAGTAATCCGTGTCTGTTGAGAACCCATTTGTTGTGTAAACAAAACGATTGTAAGCAACGATTCCCACGCGGATATTTCCATTAGCTAATGAATCAGTCAACTCATATTCGAATTGTTGTAATCCTTTTAAAGTATTAACTAATTTTTCGCCGTTCATAGAAGAAGAATAATCAATTACTAACACTAAATCAATTGGCGTACCTATCTGATTCCCTTTCACATCTAAAGTCACATCAAACAAACCTTGTGTAGCTTCTGTTTCTTTGACACTTTTTTTCACAGACGCTTTATCGCCATAATTAACGTAATTTTCCTCATCAAAACTAGCTTCCGGTGCCTAATTGTGGGTATTGCCTTCACTCTTACCATTGGTTAAGTACTGGCCATTTGCATCGGTATAGTTAAAATCATAAGTCTGTGCAAATGAAACTTTTGCTGTAAGTCCTATAAAAAGAACAATCAAACCAAAAATTAAAATCGCCAACAGCATGTATTTCTCTCTAATTTTTCTCATATCCCCACTCCTTATTGATATCATCCTACGTAAATTTACAACAATAGAAAGTATAAATGCTTTACGTTGTTCAAGCGGGCAAGAAATTGAACATTTCCAATACAATAAAATCCGTCTTTTATGATAAGATGAGCCTGATAAAAAATTTTTTCGTGGGGTGTCACACTGATGGAAATATTTAACGAATTTTTTGGGAATGAGGCAAAAAAAGAAATAGACCTTTTAAGGTACTTATATAAACAAAAACGCTTTGTAACAATCGAAGAAATTAGTCAAGCTTTAAGCATGGATCGACGTTCTATTTATAAATACTATGATTCTTTAGTGAATATCTCTTTAACTCCACAGGGAAATCATAACCAAATTTTCCTAACAAAGCATGGACGTGGTTATAAATTTGTTGGAACAAAGACCGACTATAAAGTCTTGATCCGTGAAATATTACAAGCAAATCCCTTTTTTCATTTGTTCGAAACGCTTTTACTTGAAAATAAAGTCAACCTCACCAAATTTGCTTATAAAAACTACTTATCTGAATCGACCGTACGCAAACGTTGTTATGAATTAGAGTCTATTTTAAAACCATTAGGATTTACGTTAAAAACAACGAAAGGGTCTCTTTATTTGATTGGTGATGAACCTCGTATTCGTTATTTCATGGTCGCGTTTTTTTGGCGAACTTTTTCAGGACTACATTGGCCATTCCCTGGTATTTCTCAAAGAAAATGTGAAACGATTGCGAGAGAATTTTATGAAGCACATACGATTCCTTTTAGTGAAATTGAGTTAAAAATTACTACTTACGTCTTAGCCGTGTCCGTTCTACGATTTAGAAAAGGACAAAAAATCCCTAGCGATCGTTTATCTTTAAAACCTGACTTAACACCGCATGATCTTGCACTCTTTCATCAGTTAACAGACCTAGATTCTCCAGTATCCAGAAAATTAAACGATGAACTTCGTGAATATTTTTTACTTGAAGAAAATGAAAGTCACTTTATCTTTTTATGGCTCCAGTCAAATCTAGATGTTTCATTTTCAAAAGAACAATTAACCGATTATTTTATTTTCCAGCCAACAAGTAAACAAGAACGTTCTTATTTAAAAAGGATAATGTACTTATTAACTGAAGAATACGATCCCCAGCTTTTAACCTTTGAAAAAAGGAGTTTGATCTTGCAAACAATCTTAACAGGGATTCTTTCAGTTGAAGTTTTCGGTGAAACGATTCATACACTCACAGGCTATAACTTGTACCAATATGTTTCGTATAACTTTCCTAACCTTTTGATACGTTCCCAACAACTTTTAAATCAAGTCGGCATCTATTCGACCAATGTCCCAAAACAAAAAGGACTCGCTTTACATGTTGCCGTTGCTTGGTCGCTGATCACACCGCCCACAACGTTTATGAAAAAAATAAAAATAAAATTAGAAACCGATTTGCCTTTTTCTCTGACATTGAACATCAAAGAACGAATCGAAACTTCTTTCCAAAGCTTCTATCATCTGGATATTCGTAGACAATTTGAAAACGAGAGCCCTGATATTTGTTTAAGTACTACACCATTAACAGAAACTTTTGAAAAAGAAAAAATACCGATTGTCTTGATCAATGCCCAAGTTAGCTTAACCGACTTAATAGCCATTAAACAAGAAATCGAGAAATTGATAGACAAAGAAAAAACGTGACCTATGAAGAACAGTTTTCTTAAAATAAAACCAACCTTTAATCCTTTTCTTTTTTCTCTATCTACGATACACTATAAGTAAATAAGGAGCTATGCGCTAACATAGCCCCCTAATGTATAGTCCGTTCAAAGCGGATGGCATTTTTGATCAGGTTTAGAGTCCGTTTACTTCGCCAAAAGTTGAGACGGCTCTATTTTTTTGTGCTTTTTTGAACTTTAACCAAGCCAAAATCGAATCGCTAGCTTTCGCTACGGCAGTAATTACTACTGCTGCTACTCCGATAATAGCAATGATTTGATCCAATGAGAACAAATCAGGCATTTCCTTTCTAAAGAGACTGACCAATAAGCTAGTAAGCCCATAGGCACCACGCTCCTCTAATTGGATTTGCCAAACCGCCACAAACTTTCTACAATGATATTTTATCATATCTATCTAATTCCCTTTATTATAATTTCTATTCTTTAACGCATCGTTTGCATCTGCAGCGAGCGCTAATAATTTCTTCATCTTATCTCCATCTTTTCCATTGTTTAAAAAGTGATATCACTTTCTTAGTGCTGGCACTTCAAATCCTGCTTTTTTTGGGGCAATCAATAGGTCTAACGCAATACACATGATCCTAGACTCACTTTTACTGTATTTTTGTTTGAGTTGTTGCAATTCTTCTTGTCTCTTTTCATCCAATGTTACGGGTAACCGTTTATTTCCTATTGCAATTGGCATTGGTACTCTCTCCTTTCATCAAAATAATCCTATGAAGAATACGGTTGCGATCACCTTGAATATTAGACTCACAAGAGCTAACACAAACCGCCAAAAGACCAAACAAAATACCAGTATTCCGAAAAATACTACGAAGTTTAACTGCACAGCTGCACTATGTCGCATAAGTATTTCACCAACAAAAAGTACTAACAATAGAGGAATGATTTTATTCATATGGACATTCTTCTTTAGCTTAGGTTATCAGGCTTTGCCCGTTTATTTCACACCACCTAAGCGACGGGGGCGGTTGGTGCGATTGGTGCGAAATAAGAACCATTCCCTTAATTTCAAGTTTTTTGTTCTTATTTCATACATTTCCACTTTTCGGTATAAATGATTATTGATCTTTTTTTCTTTCAAATCGTTGGTACGACATTCGTTTGCGGTCAAGTTCATTTTGGATTTCTTCTGTGTCAATGTAAGTGTAAGTATCTAAAAAATCAGTTAAAGACGTGTACCAGTCGTCACCTAGGTTGTCTACTTCTTCTACATATTCCCTCAAAAATGTTTTGGGTACTGTGAGTACGTAATCCATTCCTATTAACAAGATTGATTCTGCTCCACACATCAGAAACCTAGTAAAAGCAGATTTTATCGTTCATATGCATCTCTTAAAAGGAGAGATAGAAATGCTTACTCCCAACTAAAAAAAGAAAAAATTTAAACTCAGCGATTAAAACACCCAAGATAATCTGTTATACTATTTACAGAAAATATAACTTTGGGAGTGCTAGTGGATGAAAATCTATTACATTGAAGATAACTTGTTTCATCAAGAACTGTTTAAAAAAGAACATGAGAAACATGAACTCCTGCAAAATATTGATGTCCATATCTTTCCATCGGATCAACTGGAAACCATTTATAAAGAATTGGAATCGTATTCTTTTTCCTCTTCTGATTTTTTCATTGTTGATATTGATCTGAAAACACTCCATACTGGCATTGACTTTGCTAAAAAAATAAGGGCATTCAATCCAGATTGTTTTATTATCTTTTTATCAAATGATAATACGCGGGGTGTTGAAATTATCAACCATCAAATTCGTCCCGATTGTTACTTAAGCAAAATAAATTTAACCGAAGTCTTTACTACTATTGAACAAAAGCTGCTTTCTCATCTCAAAAATCAAAAACAATCGTCCACAATCATAGAATTGTCTGGCACTGGAAAAACATTTTTGGTGGACCCTGAGGAAATTAATTATATTGAAACTATTCCTGGCGCACGTTCTTGCTTAGAATTTTGTGGTGTGCATGAAAATTTTATCATCCACGATAAAATGAAAAATATCAAACACAAATTTGAAAAATATAACTATTTTAATGATTTAAAAAGTTTTTCTATCAATCCCTTTAATATTAAAGAGATTGATAAACAAACGATGGAAGTTATTTTTAAAAATAGGGAAACACTGCCTCTTAGCTCCACAAGTATCAAAAAATTATTAAGCTATATTACGCATCTAAACTAATAAAAATACGCTTTAACCATTTTTTTATCTGGTTAAAGCGCATTTTTTTATCAAGTTTCGTAAATGATTAATTCCAGCTCAAACGTAGCAGAAGCTTTGACATAGGTGACTTGATAGTCAGCATTTGTGTATTTTTCAATAATTTTTGAGAAGTTGTAAAGACCCAAACCGCCACCTTTTTTAGAAGAATAACCTCTTTTTAACATTTCCTTTAAACTAACCCCATTCATTTTTGCGGGATTCCCTATCTTAAAATAAAACCGTTCTGAGGTCTGATCAATTAGGATATCTATCGAAGTGGTAACTTCAGAGTCATAGTGTTCGATCGCATTGTTCAATGCAATCGAAAATAGACGGATCAAATCAATATAGTCTAGTTTGATAGCTGTTACAGGATTTAATACCGTGATTTTATAAGGATATTTTTTTCGATCAGCTTTTTCTATAAAATCATACAATAATCCTCGAATCGCTGAATCATTGATTTTTTTCACCGGGTCATGCCTAGCATCATCAATGATTTCTAATGAATATTTTTTAAGATGTTCCAACATGGAGAAAGATTCCCCGACTTCTTTGTTGGTCAAACTATATTCTAACGCTTCAATGTAATTCAAATAATCATGACGAAATTCATCAAGTTTAGCGTAATAAGTAGATGTTTCCTGTTTATCTTTCAAATAAGACTCTAAAAGCTGAAACTTTCTTTGATAAACAACAAAAACCACAAATAAAACGGTATAAAAAAGATGATAAAGCAACAAAATAATCGAGGTTAAAACATAATCTAAAGAATAAAAATTGAACGTGAAATGCATAACATATAAAATCCCCATTAAAATTGTCGAAAAAATGGTTAGTCCTTTCAACTTTTTCGTATATCCACTAAAGTAATCAAAAATGTGGTATTTTTTATCCAATAAACTCATATAATAAAACAGGTAAGTGGCAATCAATACTTCAAAAACAGCATACACAAAAATATTGAACATTCCTAAATACCGAGGAAGATCAAAAGTGAGAAAAAAAGAAAAACCA
Organism: Enterococcus villorum; assembly: GCF_007990225.1. Classification (GTDB taxonomy): domain Bacteria; phylum Bacillota; class Bacilli; order Lactobacillales; family Enterococcaceae; genus Enterococcus_B; species Enterococcus_B villorum. The sequence continues at coordinate 102,179 of NZ_BJWF01000004.1, forward strand.
TTGATACTCAACAAAAGGTTATTAAGCATCATACTGAGAAAAAAATTATTAACTAAAAGATAGATAAAATAACACTGAACTCCATAAATAAGAAAGAAAAAGTACAAGGTATATCTTACAAAAATTAAATTAATAACAAATAGTAACAAATAGAAAATAGAAAAACGATGACGAGTTTTCCCTCTAAACAATACCCAGTTACAAATAATCAAATTTAAATAACCAACTATAATAAAACTAACAATACTCATTACAGGCTATCTCCACTCCCTTTACATGTATCATAGCAAAAAAGAAGGAAAAACAGTTGCTTGCTTTTCCTTCCTATTCATTATGGTGCTTTGACAATGGTCCACTCTAATTCTGATTGATACTCACCAACATAAGCACCTGGATAAACAGTCAAATCAAAACGATGAGTGTCATCTTGTAATAATGCATAATCTGTCTCATTTTCTTTAGCAGTCGGTAATGTGATCGGTCCGTTATTAGTAAGAAGCTGGTTCTTAATACCATTTTGATAATACAACGAAGCTGGAAGTACTTTTTCATTATTGGCAAATGGTGTAATTTGTTGAACGGCCAGTGTCCAATTATGGTCTGTTGTCGTATCTTCTACTAACACATTGACTGCTTCTTGCGTCAGAGAATGCTCAGTTTTTCCAGCAATTGACAATGCTTGGAAAAGAATTTCTGAAACAATGTTTTTAAATCGAACGGTTCCAGGTTCCAAATCAAGCGTCACATTTTCTGGATTCGAAACAGCGCCTTCTGAATCCATTGCATACACTTCTACTTTATTCTCCCCTTGATGTAGACCATTTAGTGGGATCGAACGTGAAAATTCCGTCCATTCATTTTTCTGTTGGTTTGTTATCCCTTCTTGTAAGGGACCTTTTTGTCCATTCAAGCGATAATACAAACTAACCGTTTCACTATCCGCATCTTGCCAATGTCCATTGATATTGAAAATTTGGGTAGCTGGTGTGACTTTAACCGTTTGATTTGCTATCTGATCAGAAAGCTTTAATTTTGGCGGAATATTGGTTTGAATCAAGGTAATATTCGCATCGTCATCAGCTAGTTGACCATTCTTGTCAGAAATTTTGATGTGCACCTGATTATCGCCAATTTTCCCTATGTCTGTCAAGTCGATCGGGATACTGAACGTATTATCTTCCTTAAAACTCCCATCTGGAATGCTTACATTCTTGCCATTAATCGTCAATTCAGGATGTAAGTCTTCAATTGCCCCATCCCAAGTACCTGTCAGGACTGTTTTGTAAGAATCAGCATCTTTCACTTCAATTTGTTTGTTTTTTGATGTTTCATCAAAAACAACGGATAATTGCTGGATAGTCGGCATTCTAACTGTTAAAAATGAATCCGCATTAAAATCACCGATACTACTGTCATAGACAGCCGTGTGCAAACTGAATTCTTTGTTATCCAGTGCAGCTGGGGTTACTGTTGATTGATAAGAAAGAACCACCTTGTCTCCTTGATTGATTAAAAGATTGTATAAAGCGTAGGTATCCTCATAATCACCATCATTGCTTTCAGAATTATCTACCGGGATTTCTGTCATACGTCCATCATAGGTTACCGTGTCTTCATAGTAAATCTTTCCTTCAAGATTAAAAAATAAGAGGATATTCCTAGGAATTTCTCTTGATGGATCAATAAATTTACCTTGATCTGTCATCCCTGTTTTTTTATTTGTAAAAGTAAATGTCGGTTCTCCTTTTAAAGCAAGTCCTTGCGTTTTATCCGGAAATAAAGTAATAATTGATGTTTGGTTAAACTCCTCTTCTAAGGGTATATCATCTAGTTTTTCCAAAGTCGTTGTAACTGTGATGGTGTCTCCGACAGCTGTGTAATGAGGCGAGCGGTCTTTATTATAAGTAAGTGTCGCTTTGACATGCCCGCCAAAAATCGTTGCTTCTGTTCGATCAGGATAGGTTGTTGCTGAAACATTTACAGTAAAAGTCAGTAAAGCAAATAAAAGACTTACCAAAAACGCACCTATTACAGCTGATGGTTTCTTTTTTGTGCCCACTAGCGTTTTCACCTACTTTTTTGTTTAAGTAATTTATAACTTAAGTATAGAATAATCAACACAAGCAAACTCCCCATGCCCATTACGATCATTAAGTATGAGTTGTCTGTTTTTTCAGTCACTGCTTCTTGATTGATTTTTTTTGCTTTGTCCGCTTTAATTGTAAAATCTGTCGTCAAATGCCAAGCTTTATTCGTATTTTCTTCTTTTGCGTCGATGGTTACTGTATAGTCTCCAGCTGCGATTTTTTGTTTTTCTAAACTAATCGGAAAATCAAAATTGGTGTTAGGTGCAATAGATAAGTTATTTTTTTTCGTTTCATAAAGAATTTTTTCTGAGCCTTTTTTTGTGATTTTTGCATCAATCGTTGTCTTACTGATGATCGTGGGTTTTGGATTTTGGATATTCGCAAAAATGGTGGTATACGAATTTTGCAAACCTGGCTTTGCCGAACGCAATTTCAAGTCAGGTGCGACAGCATTGGTCTTATTTTGGAATTTTACACCAATCACATACGCATACTTGTTTCGAATGGCTGTACCCTCTAGTTTTTTGCTTTCGTTGTCTTTTTTGCTGATATGGATTCCTCCAATAATGATTCCAGAAAAAGACTTATCGGGCATCGCTACTTGAAAGGTGACATCTTTTTCTTCGCCAGCTTTTAATGTGACTTCTTGGTTTTTCGGTGACACTAACTGATTAAGTACATATGTGGCTGAAGGATCTTTTTTTAACTCTGTTTGTCCATAATCAATGACCCCATTACTGTTGGTAGCCGCATTGTTGACATCAACCAAGTAGGTGGCTTCTTTTTGTCCATCGTTTGCCAAATGAATCGAAAAACTTTCTTGTTGCTTAGGTGACAATAGCAAATCAAAATAAGACAAGTTTTTATTTACTTGAAATTCAGGGATATTTGCACTTACACTGTACGCTGAATCGGTTGAATCAGCGTAGCTTGTAAAGGGAATAAAAAGTATGAGAACCTCTGCCAAGACAATAAAAACTTGTTTCATTCCTAGCTTTTTATTCATCTGCACTTGTTGGACCGGCCGTTAATGTCCAAGTAATCGTTGCCGTGTATTCTTTTGCTTGTGCTGAACCAGCAGGAACAGCTAATTGCACATTGGCATTATTACCTTCGTCACCTTCAAAGACATCTACCCATGTGCCTTGACCTGCTAAACTAGTTGCAGTCATTACTGGTTTTGCTTCTGCGTTATCAAAAACAATCGCATTGTTTACTTCTGGTTTTGCGCTTATATTATCTGAACTTGTACGGGCGTCCCCATTTTTGAAAGATAAAACAGCCCCTTTTAGTTCACTCTGGTCTGATGCGGTAAATTTAGATGCAGCTGCTGTTAAGGTCCAACCTCCTTCTACCCCACGTTTATCAGTAATTTGCACATGAGGAGTAGCATTTACTGCATGATAGACTTGACTGCCTGTTGCAATCTCTTTTGTACCAAATGTGATATTTGATACGTAGTCAATGGATAATGGACCATTGTCGCCTGTACCATGATTGTCCGGATCATCTGGATCAACATCGTCGCTTGGATCTACATGATGATCTGGTTGGTCTGGATCAACTGGACCATTGGGATCCGAGTTTCCACCTGTAAAAGTGATCTTTGCTGTTGAACTTGCGCCATCTCCTTGTTCATCCGCATTAACAAGAAGACCTCCTAAAATAGACGTTGAAAGTAAAGTAATTGTAGCAGTATAAATTAGTGATTTTTTCATTTTTCTTCTCCTCATAGATCATTTATTCAATGTATTAATCAAACTACGCTGGTGCGTCTGTCAGTGTCCAAACAAGTGTTGCCGTGTAATCCCCTTGCATGTTTCCTGAAGGAACTTTCAAAGTGATGTCTTGTGTATTCATGTCATCAACACAAGTACCTAAACCAGTCATAGATGTAGCATCCATGATATTTTGGGCCTCATTTCCTACTATTACCGTGTTGGCTACGGGTTGAGCAGATTGATTATCCTGTGTTGATTTGGTGGTTCCAGCTGGAAACGTTAATTCTGCACCTTTCAATACTTGGTTGTTCGTTGTGACGAACCCTGGTTTTTCTGTATCATAATTTACTTGAAGATGCCAGCCAGCGCCTGATCCTCGCAAGTCAGAAACCTGTGCTTCCGTTCGCAATTTCGGTGTAGAAGCTCTATAGGTTTCAACTTTTCCTGAAATGGTCTGCTCCCCAAAATTGATGTTTGAAATATAATCTACCCGAAGAATCCCAGTATTGCCTGTTGGGTCATTCGAATTGTCTGGTGTATCATCATTGTCAATGGGTCCGATTGGATCAATTGGATCATCAGGATCTTGTTGTTTCAACCCAATTTTTGCGGTACTTTTTCCATTAGTATCATTGTCTGCATGTACAGACACAGTCCCTCCCATAAGAATGGCACTATATAAAGCGGCTACTAAAACTGTTTTTTTCATTTTGTTGTCTCCCTTTTTTATTCATCCAACTGAGGCACACTAAACTTCCTATGATAAGTAGCCAACCAGTTGTGATCATGCTTGGATTATTTCTTTCATTTGTTGCTGGATAACTCTCCTGTCCCTGATCGCTCTGAAGCTCTTGATTTGTTGTGTGTGTCTGGTTCTCTAAGTTACTTGGCGAAATATTCCCCTCAAATGTGATCCCTACACTACTTTTTTCCATCGAAGCAAAGGTCTGTTGCTCAAATCCTATTGTTACCTGAGAAAAAAGTAGAACTGTTATTACAAAAGGGCAATACTTTCTGATTTTTTTCACTCTTCTTCCTCCCATCTTCCTCTTGATCCGCCCTTTCACACTAAAAATCCAATCAATTAATAATTATTACAATCCAGATCAACGTTATTATAGCGAATTTTTTTTGTTCATTTTTTATATTGAAAGCGCTTATTTAAAAACTTATGTAATTTTATAAAATAAATCTTGCTTTTAGAATAATACACACGATCCCCTTCTACGCTTTCTCTCTAGTTGTTTTTCTCTAAAATGATTAATTGCACAAATGCTAGTTATGATGTATTCGCTATTTCGCTAAAATAGTCAAACTTTTATGATTTTTTAGTGAAGTTGTTAACAATATTTCTCATTTCGTTTCTAGTGTTATCAATTAACTTCACTTCTAATCACTTCCCATAACACACGAATCAATATTTCTATCTATCGTCCATATAAAAAGCTCTCTATATTCTTGAGTCATTTTCATTATTGCTCCATCCATTTGGTAGTGAACAATTACCTAAATCATTTTTGTGTCTTTAATCAGAAAAATTTGTCACAAATATTTGGAAAATTTGTTTAGCCAATCAACTTGTTTGAAAAAAACATATATAGTTGAATTGTCTACAGATATAAAAAAAGAATCTCAAAACGCATTCTTTCAGCATTTCAAGATTCTTTGTACTATTTAAATATAATACGTATACCAACGAGCTCTATCCAGATGGCACCATCAACTTTTCTGATAGTCTATGATTTTTTTCTCAAAAGTAACCAGCCTGCAAAACTGATTAGCCCTAGTCCAAAAGCAATTGAAAGCCTGCTATTTTTTTCATTGGTTTTTGGTAAAATTTCACCTGTCGTAGCTTTTATAGAATTAGTCGCTACTTCTGTTTTATTTGTAACTAGTTCCGTTAATGGGTATCCTGTTTCTACAATATTTTTATTTAATATCTGTAAGGCGGGATGATTATATGCTTCATTATTTTCTTCTTTTAACACTGGCGTTTCATAAATTTTTTGACCTGTTGGATCCGTATAGGTTAATGTTTCTCCTTTAGATTTAGATAGCATCAAAATTTTAGTATAACTGTAAGTAACTATTTGAGTAGATTCTCCAAAAAATCCTATTGCATTTTCTGGTATTTTGGTTGTGTCTAGCGTA
>NZ_BJWF01000005.1 GCF_007990225.1 Enterococcus villorum
TCACCCATTCATAAGTAACTTTTCCACGGGTATTTTCAGCAGTTACATACTCTTCTGGGTTAGGAATCGTTGATTGGTGCTCGCCTAATGTATGGTCACCTGTTTTGATATTTACCTTGATTTTACCGATTATGTTTTCAGCATTTTGAAAATCGAATGCAAGTTCAAGTGGCAAATAAAACGTTCGGTAACCAACCATCCCTCCCGGCAATCCAGAGTTTCCATAGTATGTATAGACAAATTTAGGTATTTTAAACACTTCTTTTTGCGGTGGTGCTACTTTTAGACGAGTAAATGTTATATATAAATTTAGGTTCTGAAGTGTTGTTCCAAATATATGGATTGAAGCATCAGAGGGTGTAATATGAATTTGCCAATTCCCACTTTCCGAAGTTGTCGTTACATAATAAATATCATTAGCACGCCCTTCTTGAGTACCATCTCTCAAAGTACCCATGTACCAAATGTTAGCAGAGGAACTCCACGAATCCCAAAAACCAATTGGAGTTTTCTCGCTACTCCTTGCTAATACTTGAGATACTCCAAAAGTGAACTTATCACCCACTTGATAGTTGTCGTTAGCGTCATCAAATATCTCAGGCAGTTTTTTACGCCAATAATTTAAAACATGATCACCGACTTGTCTGTCTAAAGTTGCCTCAGGAACACTGATACTATCAGGAACTGGTTTTACTTTAGTAAAAGTCGGATTTTCCTCTGACGCTCTTGCCGAAAGAACAAGACTCCTACCTTGGATTGTACTTGTTTCGGTATCCTTCTTTACTTCTTCTTTCGTTTCTTCTTTGGTTGATTGAGTGGCTTTTTTACTGGTCTTGCCTTTTGTTTCTTCCTTTTTTTGTATGACTTTCTTCGTGTTGCTACTTCCGATTGTATTTAACACGGAAACAGCTTCAACAATGGTACCACTGGTTTGTCCAAAAGCGAGTGCTAAAATCAAGATACTATTTATTAGCTTTTTTCTTGTTTTCAATGAAATTCTCCTTTATGTATTTCTATTTATGAAAGTTCCCAATGACGGTTTTAGCTCTTCTTAGTAAAAACTTTCTTGTCATTTGATTGTTATGTAACTGATTTCCTTTTTGTTGTTTTTATTCACTCCTTTTGTTATTTTTTTCGAAGAAATATTAACTAAATACCTTACCTATTTAAGAGTAACAGGGTGTAGATGATTACAAAACGTCATTTTTTACTTATTAAAAGTAGGTTTTTGACTGGGATTTTTTGTTAGGAAATCGTCAGAAAATCATCTATTTTTTTGTATAAAGAATGTGATGATATGAAGAGGTCGTTCACTAGATTTCACATGAAGAATCAATAAAAATAGTTTACTGCTTTGTTTTGCCCATTTCTCTACGCAAATAAAGGGAAAAGAACGATCTGGCTCCACTTTGTTTATTTAGAACTTGGCTCTTTTTCTAATTCACAAATTTTCTCATCCATAGATTGAATAAGAAATTAAAAAGGTGCCTTCACTGAATGAAGGATGGAGATGAACAACTGAATCATAAAAAATTCAAAAATTAGTGTTTTTTTCAACACTTAGCTTATATGGAAATATTTTCTTAGCTAAACATTTTCTCTCATTTCTTTTATTATGCAGGTTTTCAAACTTCATGAATTTTTTCTGGACAAAGGAAGCAAATGATCGACTATCCTTTTTTATTCATTAAGAATATGAATCAAAAAAAGAACTATAAACCTTGCATTTACAAAGTTTATAGTTCTTTTTTTTAATCTTTATTTAAATTACGCAACAATTCGTCAATATGATTTCCGTAACCAACGGATTCATCTAATTCAAATGTTAATTCAGGCGTTTTATAGATGCTTAAGTTGTGTCCTAGTTCACGTCGAATTAAACCACTGGCTTTTTCTAAGCCTTCTTTTGCTTTTTTCTTATCTGATGCTAAATCAGAAAGAATACTATAGTAAATGGTGGCTTGTTGTAAATCGCCCGTCACATGTACATCGGTGATTGTAACATTTTCCACTCGTGGATCACGCACTTTTTTACGTAAAATGTCATTGACTTCTTTTAAAATTTCTTGACCGACTCGGCGGTCTCGGTAGTTTGCCATATTGAGCGGCCTCCTTTAAATTAATTGTTTTTAATTTCTTCCATGATGAATCCTTCAATTACGTCATCCACTTTGATGTCGTTGAATTTTTCGATCATTGCGCCACATTCGTAGCCCATTTTGACTTCTTTTACGTCATCTTTGAAGCGTTTCAAGCTAGCTAATTGACCTTCGTAAATAACAATGCCATCACGAATCACACGTACGCCACTATCTCTGCGAATATAGCCTTCCGTTACATAGGCTCCGGCAATGGTTCCAACTTTCGATACTTTGAATGTTTCACGAACAATCATTTGACCAGTAATTTTTTCTTCAAATTCTGGATCAAGCATCCCTTTCATCGCTGTTTCAATTTCTTCGATGGCTTTATAAATAATACGGTGCAAGCGAATATCAACTTCTTCATTGTCTGCTTGGCTTTTGGCTTGTGGTGTCGGACGAACGTTAAAGCCGATGATAATGGCATTACTTGCTGCTGCTAATGTCACATCACTTTCATTGATGGCACCAACTGCTGAATGGACGATTTTTACACGTACTCCTTCAACATCGATTTTCTTCAATGAAGCAGCTAATGCTTCAGCGGAACCTTGAACATCTGCTTTAATGATTACATTGACTTCTTTTAATTCGCCTTCTTTTAGGCTTTCAAATAAGTTGTCTAATGTGACACGGCTAGTACTTGCACGGTGTTCTAATAATGCTCGTTTTGCTCGTTCTTCCCCAGCTGCTCGTGCTGTTTTCTCATCTTCAAAGACAACAAAACGATCTCCTGCTTGAGGAACATCATTTAAACCAGTGATTTCCACTGGCGTAGCAGGACCGGCAGATTTTTCACGACGACCTAAATCATTGACCATCACACGAACACGACCATAGGTATTTCCTACAACGATCGGATCCCCTACATTTAAAGTTCCTTGTTGAACAAGTAAAGTTGTCACTGGACCTTTTCCTTTATCAAGTCGTGCTTCAATAACTGTACCGATTGCACGCTGTTTAGGATCGGCTTTTAAGTCTTCCACTTCTGCTACTAATAAAATCATTTCTAGTAATTCGTCAATATTTTGTCCGAATTTCGCAGAGATTTCAACAAAGATTGTTTCGCCACCCCAAGCTTCTGGAATCAATTCGTATTCACTTAATTCCTGCATCACATGTTGTGGGTTCGCTCCTGGTTTATCAATTTTATTGACAGCAACAATAATTGGCACACCGGCTGCTTTGGCATGGTTGATGGCTTCCACTGTTTGTGGCATCACACCATCATCAGCTGCCACAACTAAAATAGTGATATCCGTAATACTTGCACCACGAGCACGCATGCTTGTAAACGCCGCATGTCCTGGTGTATCTAAGAAAGTGATTGGTTTGCCATCAATATCAATTTGATAGGCACCAATATGTTGAGTAATTCCGCCTGCTTCTCCACTTGTGACACGTGAATGACGTAACGTATCAAGCAACGTCGTTTTCCCATGATCGACGTGTCCCATGATTGTTACTACAGGAGGACGAGAAACAAGATTATCTGGATTTAATTCTTCTGGTTCAAAGAATTTATCAATGTCTGCGATGTCCACTTGGACTTTTTCTTGTGGTTCCATGCCATAATCCGTGGCTAATAATTCGATGGTGTCTTTATCCAATGCTTGGTTTTGGTTAACCATCACGCCAAGTAAGAATAATTTTTTAATGATCTCCGCTGGCTCACGATGGATTTTTTTGGCGATATCTGCAACGTTCATTCCTTCTGTATACTCTAATACTTCTGGTAATTCACGGAATTTACGTGGTGGAACTGCAGGTTTATTTGATGTTTGTTGTTTGCCTTTTTTGCCTTTTTTATTGAAACGATTGCGGTTATTATTATTGAATTTCCCGCGATTGTTATTGTTGTTTCGGTTTTGATTTCCACCTTGGTTGGTGCTTGGACGGTTTTGGTTATTGCCGCCTCCATTGTTTCGGTTTTGATTTGCTGATTGATTTTTTCCTTGAGTCACTTGACCGCTCCCTTGACCGCGATCTTGATAGTTGCGGTTATTTTTTTGTTGTTTCGTTGTTGTTTCTGGTTTTCTTCGTTCATCTGGCTGGTTTCTGGCTGGTTTTTGGCTTGCTGGCTGTACTGGTTTTTTATTCGTTTGTTTTTGATGAAACGCTTGTTGCAACTTTTTTTCCTCATTTTCTGTAATAGCTCCCATGTGGTTTTTGACATGGATGCCAAGTTGCTGCGCTTTCTCCACAACGTCTTTACTAGGCTTATTTAACTCTTTTGCTAGTTCATAAATTCGTTTGTTGCTCATGCAATCACCTTCCTAACCTTCAATTAGCTCCTTGGTTTTCTTCGCAAATCCATTATCGATAATGCCAAATACTTTGCGAGGTCGTCCAATTATCTGCGTGATTTCCGCTTCAGAAAATAACTCAAAGCAAGGAACTTCATAATATGAACTTTTATCTTTTATCTTTTTCTTCGTATTCTCACTTGCATCACTGGCGACAAACACAATTTTCGCTTTGTTTTTTCGAATATCTCCGATCGTCAATTCTTCACCGGTAATTAGTTTACCTGCTCGCATGGCTAATCCAATGAGATTCATGGCTTTTTGCCGATTGACTTCATTCATTTACCAAAGAGCTCTTTTCGTGCTTTCTGGTGTGATACGTAATCTAAGAGTTCTTGATAAAATTCATCTGTTAAAGTTGTTTCTAACGCTCGATCCAGAATTTTCTTATCCCAAGCTTGTTGTACTTCATCCGGCTCAAGTGAGACATACGCACCGCGCCCTGGCATTTTCCCAGTGGGATCAATCGATACTTCCCCTTCTTTTGAACGGGTAATTCGAATCATCTCTTTTTTGGGTTTCATTTCACCTGAAACCACAGATTTGCGTAAAGGGATTTTCCTTTGTTTCATCTCTTTGCCTCCTAAGCGATCAGTTAAGCATCTTGATCGTTTTCTTCAAACTTTTCGTCGTTGAATGCAATGGTTTCATATTCATCATCTGTCAAATCTGACTGAACAATTGCTTCATCATGGATGGCTTCTGCTGTTTCTTCTTGTTTTTGGGCTTGTTGCTCATAATAATCAGCCATATCTGACTCTGACTTAATGTCAATTTTATGATTCGTCAATTTTGCCGCTAAACGAGCATTTTGCCCACGTTTACCAATGGCCAATGATAATTGATAGTCTGGCACAACGACTGTACAAGCTTTAGGGTTTTCTTCATCAAAGATTACATCGACCACTTGTGCTGGGTTTAAGGCATTTGTAATAAATACTGCTGGATCTTCATCCCATTCAACAATGTCCATATTCTCGCCTTTTAATTCATTAACAATCGCTTGAACACGTTGTCCTTTAGGTCCGACACAAGTACCGACCGCATCAATGTTTTCATCGTTTGAACGAACAGCGACTTTTGAACGGTCGCCTGCTTCTCTTGCGATGCTAACAATTTCAACGATTCCATCATATACTTCTGGTACTTCTTGTTCAAATAACCGACGTAAAAGGTCTGGATGACTACGACTAACAAAAACTTGAGGACCTTTTGACGTGTTTTCTACACGAGAAACATACACTTTGATGCGGTCATGTGGTTGATAAAATTCATTTGGCATTTGGTCTTGTTTGGATAAAACAGCCTCAATTTTCCCAAGATTGACATAAATATAGCGTTTGTCTTGGCGCTCAACGATCCCTTGCATAATGTCTTTCTCGTAAGCACTAAATTCATTATAGATGATGGTTCTTTCTGCTTCTCTTACACGTTGCAAAATGACTTGTTTAGCTGTTTGTGCAGCAATTCGACCAAAGTCTTTTGGCGTCACTTCAAAACGGATAGTATCGCCAATCTCATAGGCAGGGTTAATTAAAAGAGCATCTTTTAATGAAACTTCAAGTTGTGAATCCATTACTTCTTCTGTCACTTCTTTTACAGCATAGACATGGATTTTTCCTTTTTTTTGCTCAAATTCGACTTCAACGTTTTGAGCTTGTCCATAATGACGTTTGTAAGCAGAAACTAAAGCCGCTTCTAAAGCGTCAATCACGATTTCTTTTGAAATTCCTTTTTCTGCTTCCAATGCATCTAATGCGTTTAGCATTTCTTTACTCATTCTTCTGTTTTCCTCTCCGTGATTAAAATTGGATTGCTAAGCGAGCTTTGGCAATATTTTTTCGGTCAATAACCAATTCTTTTTCTCGTGTTTTGATGCGAATTTTCAATATAAGCTGTTCAGCGTCTACTAATTGAAGAAATCCTTCGTACTGCTTTTCTTCCTCAACAGGTTGATAGAAAGAAACATGGATATATTCTCCAAGTGCTTTTTGATAGTCTTCCTCTTTTTTTAGTGGACGTTCTGCGCCAGGCGAAGACACCTCTAAAAAGTAGGCTTGTGGAATAGGATCTGGATCGGCTGCATCAAGTTTTTCACTCAGTTTTTCACTCACCCATGCACATTCTTCGATATCTATTCCGCCATCCTTGTCAATGAATACTCGTAAAAACCAACTTTTGCCTTCTTTCACAAATTCTACTTCTACAAGTTCAAAATTCTGTTCATCTAAAATCGGAGTCACCATTTCTGTGACTGTTTCAACGACGCTACTCAAAAATTTCGCCTCCTTAAAATTGGATCCGTAATTCCATTAAAAAGAGTGAGCGAAAATTCCGCTCACTCACAGTTAGTATCATTACCTAACATAACTATACCATGTTTCGCTTAAAATGACAAGTATCCACGTCAATACTCGGTTAAAACATATCAAAAAGCGAAAGTTGATTTTCATCTGGCAAGTCTTTTAATACCCCATTGTCATTCATGTATTCAATCAATGTTTTTGAGACTTTCCCACGTGTGGCAAGGTCTTCTTTTGATAAGAACGGACCATCTTGTCTTGCTTCTACAATTTGTTTGGCAACGTTTGTCCCTAAACTTGGCACTGCTCGAAATGGAGCAATTAAAGTGTCGCCTTCAATTACAAAATTCACCGCATCGGATTTATATAAATCGATCATTCCAAAGTGGAAGCCTCTTTCTAACATTTCATTGGCTAGTTCTAAGACCGTCAACTGGTTCTTTTCTTTCACAGAAGCATCTAGCCCTTTGTCAGTGATTTCTTTCATGGCTTGCTTTACGGCCTCTTTGCCTTTACACATCGCCACTAAATTAAAATCATCTGCACGTACTGAAAAATAAGCGCAATAATATAGAATCGGGAAGTATACTTTAAAATAAGCCACTCGCAAAGCCATGAGCACATAAGCTGCAGCATGGGCTTTCGGGAACATGTATTTGATTTTAGAACAGGAATCAATATACCAATCTGGTACGTTGTTTTCTTTCATCGCCGTCAAATAAGTTTCTCGCAATTCATCAGGTATCTTATTCCAAAGACCTTTACGTACCGTTTCCATGATCTTAAAGGCCATTCCACTATCTAAACCTGCATGAATCAAATAAACCATAATATCATCACGACAACCGATAACTTCGGCTAAGGTAGCATCGCCTCGTTTAATTAACTCCTCGGCATTTCCTAGCCAAACGTCGGTTCCGTGTGACAAACCTGAAATCTGTAATAATTCAGCAAAGGTTCTTGGGTGCGTTTCTTCTAACATTCCTCGAACAAAGCGTGTTCCAAATTCTGGAATACCCAGTGTCCCAGTTTTTGAATAGATCTGTTCACTGGTCACATTTAACACTTCAGGACCTGCAAAAATCCTCATGACTTCAGGATCATCAGTCGGTATAGTCTGCGGATCAATCCCAGACAAATCTTGCAACATACGAATAACCGTCGGATCATCGTGTCCAAGTATATCCAGTTTTAAGACATTGTCATGAATGGAATGAAAGTCAAAGTGGGTCGTTTTCCATTCAGAACTTTGGTCATCTGCTGGATATTGAATCGGTGTGAAATCATAAACATCCATATAATCAGGAATAACAATGATTCCTCCAGGATGCTGTCCGGTCGTTCTTTTTACACCAGTCGCACCTTTTGCTAATCGATCCACTTCGGCACTCCGATATTGCAAGTTATGGTCTCGTTCATAGCCCTTTACAAAACCATACGCCGTTTTATCGGCCACTGTACCGATTGTTCCTGCCCGATAAACATACTCTTCTCCAAACAACACTTTGGTATAGTTGTGGGCTTCAGCTTGATAATCACCTGAAAAGTTTAGATCAATATCTGGTACTTTGTCGCCATGAAAACCTAAGAAAGTTTCAAATGGAATATCATGACCATCTTTGTTTAAGCGAGCGCCACATTTAGGGCAGTTTTTCTCCGGCATGTCAAACCCTGAACCATACGTGCCATCTTCAAAGAATTCTGAGTACTGACAATCTGGACAAAAATAGTGAGGCGCTAATGGATTGACTTCCGTAATTCCTGTCATAGTGGCGACAAAACTAGAACCTACCGATCCACGAGAACCAACTAAATAACCATCCTCGTTACTTTTGTGGACAAGTTTTTGTGCAATTAAATAAATCACCGAAAATCCATTCCCATTAATGGAGTTTAATTCTTTTTCTAAACGTTTTTGAATGATTTCTGGTAACGGATCTCCATATAATTGTTTAGCTTTAGAATAACTCAACTCAGAAATTTCTTCTTCTGATCCCGGAATTTTGGGCGTATATAGATCATCTTTAACAGGAATGACCTCTTCACAAAGATCCGCAATTTTGTTTGTATTATCCACCACAATTTCTTTGGCCAGCTCTTCTCCTAAAAAGTTAAACGCCGTTAGCATTTCATCCGTTGTTCGAAAATGAACATCTGGTAAGCTATGGCGATTCAGCGGATTAGCGCCCCCCATTGAATTAATTAAAATTTTACGATAGATCGCATCTTCTTCATTTAAATAATGGACATTTCCAGTAGCTACGACTATTTTATTTAACGTTTGACCGATTTCAACTAAATTACGAATGATTTCCTCTAGATCATGTTCATTTTTGACTAATTCTTGCTCAAGTAATGGCGCATAAACAGCTTTAGGCATAACTTCGATATAATCATAAAATTTTGCACGGTTTCTGGCTTCTTCGATCCCTTTTTGCATCATTGCTTCAAAAATCTCGCCTTTATCACACGCAGACCCGATGAAAAGATTTTCTCGCAACTTCTTCAACTGAGACCTAGGAATACGTGGCACACGTTCAAAATACTCCACATTCGACATGGAAATTAATTTGAATAAGTCCTTTAATCCAGCTTGATTCTTCGCCAAGATTGTCACATGAAACGGACGGGCACGTTTATAAGAATCGCCTTCTCCTACATGGGCATTCAATTGATCATGATAAAGCATTTCATGATTTTCCATAGCTTCTTTTACAAAGATCCATGCTAAATGCCCAGTTGCCTCTGCATCGTAAATGGCACGGTGATGTTGCTCAAGACTTACGCCAAATTTTTTAGATAAAACGCCTAAACCAAAACGCTTAAATTGTGGATAGAGATACCTTGCAAGCTCAAGGGTATCAATCACAGGGTTAGCAGCTTCTGGAATCCCGTATTTTGCATAACTCGTGTTTAAAAAGCCCATGTCAAATGCTGCATTGTGGGCAACAAGTATCGCATCCTGTGAAAATTCGAGAAACAGGCGTAACACTTCTTCTTCTGACTTAGACCCACGAACCATTTCATCCGTAATACCTGTTAAATCAACCGTTGTTCTTGAAAGTGGATGGCCCGGATCAATAAATTCATCGAAACTTGCAATCACATTTCCTTTGTACATCTTCACAGCAGCTAATTCAATGATCGTATCATAAACGGCAGATAGACCGGTGGTTTCCACGTCAAACACCACATAAGTTCCTTCATTTAAAGAAACATGCGCATCATTATACGCAATTGGCACCCCATCATCGACCACGTTGGCTTCCACACCATATAGAATTTTAACGCCCGCTTTTTTCCCAGCACTATGCGCTTCTGGAAAGGCTTGGGCTCCTCCATGATCCGTAATAGCGATGGCTTTATGTCCCCATTTACCCGCTTGCGCCACAATGTCAGAAATACTATTTGTAGCATCCATAGTACTCATATTACTGTGGACATGTAACTCTACGCGTTTTGAATCTTCAGGTGCGTAATCTTTACGAGGGGCATGTTTGACTTCCAGAATATCTTGGGCATTCATGACTAGATCACGTACAAATGTATCTTCTTGTATGCTTCCTCTGACTTTTAACCAACTACCCACATTAATCGCTTCAAAAATTTGTTCATCTTTTTCATTATTGGAAAACTTTTTGACAATAAATGAAGATGTATAGTCCGTAATTTTTAAAGTTAAAATTTTACGTTTGGATCGAAGCTCACGAACTTCTTTATCAAATACGTAGCCTTCAAGAGTTACTCGACGTTCTTCTTCTACGATATTGATCATAGGGATGGTTGGTTCATCCGCAGGAATATTGCGTCCAAGTTGGATCGGGCCCTCTAAAGCAGGTACCTGTTCCTTTTTTTCTTTTTTCTTTTGCTCATGGACAATCAGACTTTCAGCTGCTTGCTTCATAAAGGCTTCTGCTTGTTCTTGTTTGCGTTCTTCAAATAGTTTTAAGACACGCTCTGCTTGTTCTTCATCAATTTCAGGTTCAATCCGAAACTTAGGAAAACCATAACTGATAAATAAAGTTTCCACTAACGGTAAATATTGTTGCTTTAAGTAATTGATTGCCCCACTGCTATCTACGGGCAAAATGATTTTATGGTCTTTCAGTAGCGGAACTTGTGTTTTTAATACTTGTTGCGCCAAAGGAGTGTCACATTGTTGGCTTTCCAACGCTTGTGCCCAGTAATCTTGTAATAATTTCTCATCGAACTGTTGACTATCCGCATGAATCGTTAATTTGATCTGTGCGATATCTTTAAACGCAACTGTCAAATGCTGGAATAATGAACGGTAGAGCATGATCGGTAAAATTTGTGAAAAGTGTAAGGTAAATTCCCATAATCTGGATTTCCGATGAACCACTACACGTTCCATTTCGCCAGTTGAGATTAATGGATGATTTTTTTCCACTTCTTCTAGTTGAATTTGCTCCAACAGTTTTTCAAATAACTCTCGTTTTTCTGACAAAACAACACGCCCTTTCTGACGAGGTACAAATAAAACTTGTTTTTTATTTTTTTAGCCTCTTCTTTTTCAGTACTATCTAGTATACCTGTTTTTAGATGTTTTTACATTAAAAACCGAGAAAGAATCTTCTTACTCACTTCCAAAAAATGGATCAATTTAGCAAAATGAGCTATTTTTCTTTTAAAAATATTCGTTTTTTAAGTAAAAAACGTATCGACGAACTTTCAATATCTAACCATGTAAGCAGGCTAAATTATTGTTCTTCTAATGACTCTTCGCAACGCAAAATGACTGGTGTGCCTTGCTCTTTTAATGTCGATACGTGCATCTCGCCCCAATCACATAATGCATCGAGTACACTACTTAACGTTTTGCCGTAGTCACTTAAAGAGTATACGACTTTTGGTGGAACTTGATGATAAGAGGTACGTAAGACAATTTTGTCTGCCTCTAATTCGCGTAGTTGTTGGGTTAACATTTTTTGGCTAAGTTTAGGAATTTTTCGTTTCAAATCACTTGGTCGCATGGAACCATGGCGAAGATTACACAAAATGATTGGCTTCCATTTGCCACCAATGACATCCATGGTCGCCTCTACACCGATATTATAAATTTTTTCGTTCATTTTTACCTCCAAAAATGTGGTTATTCTACAAAAGTTACTTTTTCGACACTATAGAACAAAAAAGTAGGTACTATCTATTTGAATTTTTCTAGTATACAGTATATTTATTGAATTTCAAAGGAGGAATCACATATGATCCACGCATTAAATGAGCACGTCACTTTAAACAACCAAACAAAAATTCCAGGGATGGGACTAGGCGTTTTTCAAATTCCAGATGCTCAAACGGCTGAAGTTGTAAAAGCAGGAATTTTAAAGGGCTATCGCTTGATTGATACAGCTCAAATATATGATAATGAAATCGGTACTGGTATTGGTATCAAAGAAGGATTAGCTGCTGCTGGGATTTCTCGTGAAGAATTATTTGTCACTTCAAAAGTCTGGAACAATCATTTATCCTATGATGAAACGATCCATGCTTTTGAAGAAAGTTTGTCACGTCTAGGCTTAGACTACCTTGATCTTTACTTAATCCATTGGCCGGGAAACGAAGCTTATTTAGAGTCTTGGCGTGCTTTGGAACACTTGTATCAAGAAGGAAAAATCAAAGCAATCGGTGTCAGCAATTTTCAAGTGCATCATTTAGAAAAATTATTAGCCGAAACACAAATCGTTCCTGTGATTAACCAGGTTGAATTGCATCCAAAATTATCCCAAAAAACATTACGTGATTTTTGTGCCAAACACAATATTAAAATACAAGCATGGTCTCCATTAATGCAAGGCCAGTTATTAAATCATCCAGTTGTACTGGAAATTGCTAAAAAACATCATGTTTCTGCAGCACAAGTTATCTTACGTTGGGATGTCCAGCAAGAAATTTTATTGGTTGTTAAATCTGTGAAACCAGAACGTATGAAAAGCAATGCAGAAATTTTTGATTTTACCCTTTCAGAAGAAGACATGAACGCTTTAAATGCTTTAAATGAAGATTTACGTGTTGGTCCTAACCCAGATACATTTGATTTTAAGTAATTTAAAAAGATAGAAATCGCCCATCTTCTATTGATGGGTGATAACTCTTTCCAAAAGATACCCACTTCAGCCATTAAATCCAGTGGGGAAAACTAAGTTCATCTAAAAGAATGGAGTGTGCAAAATGGAATTAGGTTTATCACATAAAACAGCTCTTGTTACAGGTTCCACAAAAGGCATCGGAAAAGCAATTGCAACTGAATTAGCAAAAGAAGGGGCAGATGTGATCATTAATGGGCGGCAAGCTGAGGTTGTTAACCAAGTAGTAGCTGAACTGAAAAAAAATTTTCCTCATACCAATCCGCAAGGGGCACCTTTTGATTTAGCTGATCGCAAAGCTCGTGAAGAACTGTTTGTTAAATTTCCTAAAGTAGATATTTTAATAAATAATATGGGCATTTTTGAACCAATGGATTACTTAGATATCACGGATGAAGTATGGGAACGTTTCTTCAATATTAACGTCCTATCAGGAAATGCTTTGGCAAAATTTTATTTACCTAAAATGCTCGTACAAGATTTTGGTCGTGTGATTTTTATTGCTAGCGAAGAAGCCGTGATGCCTTCAGGGGAAATGGCACAATATAGTATGACAAAAACGATGAATCTTTCTTTAGCAAAAAGTTTATCTAAATTAACATCTGGTTCACAAGTTACTGTCAACACCATCATGCCAGGATCGACTTTAACAGAAGGTGTCCAAAAAATGTTAGAAAACATGTACGCAGACAGCACGCTACCCCAATCGGAATGGGAACAAGATTTTATGAAAAATCATCGTCCGCTTTCGCAGATTCAGCGTTTGATCCGCCCAGAAGAAATTGGCCGTTTTGTTGCGTTTGTTGCCAGTCCTTATGCTTCCTCATTTTCTGGTGCCGCATTACGTCTTGACGGAGGCTTAGTACCAACGATTTATTGATAGAATCCTCGATTTGTTTTGGTGTTCCACCAGTCAGCAAACTAGTGGACTCAATGAAACATATCGTTAGTTTTGTGAGCAACAGCTACTTTTGATCCCATATATAGTTGGTCACTGAATCTATGATGAAAAAAACTTGGTAAAATAAATTATTTCTTATGGAAAAATAAAGTTGAAAAGAAAAAGACAAACCTGATTGATGTCGAGGTTTGTCTTTTATTTTTAAATAAGATTACATATAGTTGCTTATTGATTTAATAGGATTGGCAAAGTGTTGACTAATTCTTCTTTGCGCACTTCTACCATTTCTCCTGTTTTTTTGATTTTTACTTCGACAATGCCGTCTACTGCTTTCTTACCTACTGTGATTCTAATTGGACAGCCAATTAAATCAGAGTCAGCAAATTTCACGCCTGCTCGTTCATTTCGATCATCTACTAACACTTGATAGCCAGCTTCTGACATTGTTTTTTCTACTTCATTGGTTAAGTTTGTTTGGTAGTCATCTTTTAAATTCATTTGAACAACATGTAAGTCAAACGGCGCAATTCCTTTTGGCCAGTTGATGCCATTCTCATCTGAATTTTGTTCAACGATTGCTGAAAGCAAACGACTGACGCCAATTCCATAACAGCCCATAATCACAAATTTTTCGCGCCCATTTTCATCTAAAACTGTTGCACCCATTGATTCACTGTAACGTGTACCTAATTTAAAGATGTGCCCAATTTCAATCCCACGTGTAAAGGCTAATACACCATGATTATCCGGAGAAGGATCACCTTCTTGTACAAAACGAAGATCCTCATAGGAAATGACAGAAAAGTCTCTTTCTGGATTAACATTTACAAAATGATAGCCCGTTTCATTTGCTCCTGTGATCGCATTTGCTAAATCTTGTACGTGACGA
Source organism: Enterococcus villorum (assembly GCF_007990225.1). Classification (GTDB taxonomy): domain Bacteria; phylum Bacillota; class Bacilli; order Lactobacillales; family Enterococcaceae; genus Enterococcus_B; species Enterococcus_B villorum. The sequence goes on from NZ_BJWF01000005.1 coordinate 14,648, forward strand.
TCCGCATAAATTTTTACCTCTTCTGACACATTCACTGGACCGACAGAACCAAAATCAGCGCCAAGATATTTTTGTGCATCTTCTTCTGTTGCTTCTTCTAAGAAATCAACAGCTAAAAAGTTTTTCAATTTTACATCGTTAACGTCATGGTCGCCGCGCACTAAGACAAGGACTGGTTCTTCATCGGCTATAAATAAGACCGATTTGATAATTTTTTGAGGTTCAGTCTCAAAGAAGCCAGCCACTTCTTCAATCGTCTTCACTTCTGGCGTAGCAACTTTTTCTAATTCAAGCTGAGTTTCATGTGATTTCTTAGAAACATAATAACTCGTGGCCATTTCTAAGTTTGCTGCATAATCACTTTCGGTTGAATAGCAGATGGTATCCTCGCCAATTTCAGAAATTGCCATGAATTCTTTAGAATCCTTACCGCCCATTGCACCGCCATCTCCGATGATTGCTCGAAAATCTAAGCCGCAACGTTTAAATATTTCTGTATAAGCTTTTTCATAATCTTTGTAAGTTTCATCTAAACTTTCTTCGGAAGAATGGAAAGAATAAGCATCTTTCATGATAAATTCTCTTCCACGTAGTAAGCCAAAGCGAGGTCGTTTTTCATCACGATATTTCGTTTGAATTTGGTAAAGGTTTAACGGTAATTTTTTATATGAATTGATTTCATTACGAATCAATTCTGTAAAAGTTTCTTCATGTGTTGGACCTAAGATCATTTTGCGATCATTGCGATCTTTGAGACGATACAAATTAGGACCGTATGTTTCATAACGTCCAGATTCCTCCCACAATTCAGCTGGCAAAAGTGCTGGCATCAACATTTCAACAGCACCAATTTTTTCAAATTCTTCCCGCATAATGTTTTTTAGTTTTTCTAATACACGGTTTGCTAGCGGTAGATAAGAATAAATACCAGCTGATACTTGGCGAATATACCCTGCTCTTAGTAAAATTTGATGACTTAACACTTCTGCATCATTTGGAACTTCGCGTAATGTCGGAATCAACATTTTTGATTGTCTCATTCTATATACTCCTTTATTTCTCAATAATAATCGACTGTTTGTCATTATACCCTATTTATGAACTTTTTCTAGAAAAAGAATCGTTGGATATCATTCCATGTGACTAAAACCATTAACAGCATTAATAAAGCAAATCCTGCTAAAGTGATAAATCCTTCTTTTTCCTGACTCAACGGCTTTCCTCTAATACCTTCAAAAACATTTAAAACTAATTTTCCACCATCAAGGGCTGGGATTGGTAATAAGTTGACGATTCCTAAGTTCATTGAAAGAACAGCCATCAAAGTAATAATTGTCATTATGCCTTGATCAGCCGCTTCTGATGATAATTGGAACATCATGACTGGACCGCCTAATTTATCGAGGCTAAAATTGGTAAAAAGTGAACCTAACGCTTTAAAAATTTCTAGAGAACTACTAAAAGCACGTTGGGTACCACCAATGATTTTATCCATAAAACCTGTTTTCATAGGAGCTTGAATCCCCAATTGTCCATATTGTTTGCCATTTGTTTCAACGGCACTTGGCGTTACATCAATGGATTGCTTCTTGCCATCACGTTCTACTTCAAACGTTAATTTTTTCTCAGGATTTTCAGTGATTAGCGTCGTTAAATCATTCCAAGAATGAATCGCTTTACCATCAACATTTAAAATCGCATCATTTTCTTTTAAGCCTGCTGCTTGAGCTGCTCCATTTGGCAAGATTTTACCTATTTGGTTAGTATTTGTCACTTGAACACCACCTTGCATGAAAGCAAGTATGATGAATAAAACAATAGCTAAGAGAAAGTTATTCATGGGACCTGCGAAATTGGTCAACATTCTTTGCCATAGTTTTGCTGATTGAAATTGAACATCTTTTGGCGCAATCCGTAATTCCGTTCCATCAGCTTCAATAATCGAAGCATCATGTGAGACTGAATAAGTGACTTCTTGATCTTCATCACCATTTACATAACCAGTAATCGTTAATTCCTCTTCAAGGTCATAGCGAATCAGTTCTAGTGGGATACCGTTTGTTAACTGTACCTTTTTACTTAAATTGATTTTCTCTACGATACCATCAGAATTTAACAAAAGAGATAACGGCATTCCAGGAGCCATTTCTGTTTCATCGTCTCCGTTTCCTGCCATCCGTACATAACCTCCGATAGGCAATAAACGTAGTGTATAGGTCGTCCCGTCCTTTGCTTGATGCCCATAAATTTTCGGGCCCATTCCAATTGCAAATTCACGAACGAGAATTCCTGATCGTTTCGCAAAGAAGAAGTGTCCAAATTCATGAACAATAACCAAAATGCCAAAAACAATAATAAATGTGATAATTGTTTTCATTTTACATTCTCCTTTACTCTTTTATTTTCCATGTTAAATAAAACACTTTAATTTTACCATATTATTCATTATTCACCAATAGTGTTCATTTTTTAATAATTGCTGTATATTTCTATCAATTACCTGCTTGTTCTAAATCAATCCAAATAAATGCATGATTGGAAAAACAAACAGCAGACTATCAAAACGGTCGAGGATTCCGCCATGTCCAGGTAAGATATTCCCAGAATCTTTGACTTCATAATGACGCTTAATTGACGATTCGACCAAATCGCCAAATTGACCAACAATCGATAAAAGAATGGTTAAAAGAAGCATCACGAACATCCCATGACCAAATAGTTCTTTTGAAGGATAAAGTAAGAAATATAAAATAGCCACAACTAAAGCACTGGCAATCCCGCCTAATGCCCCTTCAATCGTCTTATTTGGCGAAACATCTGGACTTAGTTTGTGCTTACCATATTTCCTACCCACCATATAAGCACCGATATCTGTTGCCCAAACGATAAATAAACCAAAAATCAAAACAGCGATTCCTTCTGTTCGTGCATTGACGAAATTTTGAAAACCGATTCCTACATACAGACTGACAATGACAGGAAATCCTGCTTCATCTATGGTATAAGTATTTTTGGATAGAACGGACGTTCCCAGTAAAATCATGACGATAAAATAAAACAGCATAAAGGTACTGGTCTTTTCTGGTAAGAAGAAAAACCAACGTTCTTTTGGTAAAACTAAGATGACTGCACCAATAGCCGATAAAATCCCTTCAAAACTTAATAACGTTAAACCTTTCATTCTAAATAGTTCATATACACCAACTACTGCTAATAAAGCTGCTACAAACTCAATGGCCATGCCACCGATCCAAATAATTGGTAGAAATAAAGCTAATGCAATAACAGCTGTAATTACTCGTTGTCTCATGATGGATCCCCTTCTTTCTCTACTTTCTTCACACCACCAAAGCGTCGATCTCTGTTTTGAAAAGCAGCAATTGCTTCTTCTAAGTGGTCGCCATCAAAATCAGGCCACAAGGCTTTTGTAAAATACAACTCGCTATAAGCAAGTTGCCAAAGTAAAAAATTACTGATTCTTTCTTCTCCGCTTGTTCGGATCACCAGTTCAGGATCACGTAATTCAGTTGGTAAAAAACCTGTCATCAAGTGGTTAGCAATCATTGTGTCATCAATCGACTCCACTGTCGTCTCTTGTTTTTTTACTTCTTCGGCAATTTTTTTGACGGCTGTAACGATTTCTGCTCTACTGCCGTAATTTAAAGCAAAATTGAGGATCATTCCCGTATTATCTTTTGTTTGTTTAATCGCTCGACGAACGGCATCTTGGGTATGTTCTGGCAACAATTCTTCATATCCCATGACATGCACCTTCACATTTTCTTTGATCAATTCTGGTACAAACGTGTCAAAGAAATCCACTGGAAGCTGCATTAAAAAACGTACTTCGTCTTTAGGACGTTTCCAATTTTCTGTTGAAAAAGCATAGAGAGTCAAAACTTTCACGCCTAATCTAGAAGCTTTTTTTGTTACTTTTTTTACTGTCTCCATACCTTCTTTATGGCCGGCAACACGAGGTAGTCGTCGATTTTGTGCCCATCGACCATTTCCATCCATGATAATTGCAACATGCTGAGGGATGGGTCCTTTGGCATCAAATTGAAAATCACTTATTTCTTGAATATACTTGTTTTTTTGCGGAAAAAAACGTAACATTCTTTTTCCTCCTATACTAGAAATTACCACTATCTTTTGTATTATAGCAATTTATGTAAGGTTTTCCTATGATCTATTGATTTTTTTAGTTATTTCCCAAAGTTTTTTTTAACTTTTTTAATAAAAGTAGACTTTTTGTATCCCACCCTAAGATTTTTCATCGATCTAGTTCCCTATTATTCCTTTTTTCTTTCGGTCAGTTGAACGACCTCATAAAAAAATCTCAAAACAACTATGTGTTTTGAGATTTGTTTTATTTAAGTTATTCTATTTATTAAACTTCTAATAACTCTTGCTCTTTTTCGCTGGCAATTTTATCAACTTCTTTGATGCTCTTATCGGTTAGCGTTTGTACTTCTTTTTCTAACCCACGTAGATCGTCTTCTGTAATATCACCATTTTTTTGTTGTTTTTTGTACTCGTCAATTGCATCACGACGAATATTACGTACAGCGATTTTTGCATTTTCAGCTTCTTTTTTCACGTCTTTTGCTAATTCTTTTCGACGTTCTTCTGTTAATTGTGGAATGACTAAACGGATAACATTCCCATCATTGGTAGGACTGATTCCAATGTCACTTGCCATAATCGCTTTTTCCACATCTTGAAGGATGCTTTTATCAAATGGTGTGATCATTAAGACACGTGCTTCTGGAATTTGGATGGATGCCATTTGGTTCAATGGTGTTGGTGCACCATAGTAATTGACGGTGATTCGGTCAAGTAAACTTGCATTGGCGCGACCTGCACGAATTTGTCCTAGTTCACGTTGTAGATTTTGTGCTGCTTTTTGCATTTTTTCTTTTGCTTCTGTCATAATTGCATCAGCCATTTCTATTTCCCCCTTACAGTTGTTCCGATATTTTCACCTAAAATAGCGCGTCGGATGTTTCCATGTTCGTTTAAATTAAAGACAAGCAATGGAATATCGTTATCCATACTTAATGAGCTAGCAGTAGAGTCCATAACTTGTAAACCTTTTGCAATAACTTCTAAGTGAGTTAATTCTTCAAATTTCACCGCACTTGAATCGACTTTCGGATCGGCTGAATAAACACCATCAACATTATTTTTCGCCATTAAAATAACATCTGCACCAATTTCAGCTGCTCTTAATGCCGCAGTTGTATCTGTTGAAAAATATGGATTTCCTGTTCCGCCTGCAAAAATCACTATACGTCCTTTTTCCAAATGACGCTCTGCTTTTCTACGAATGTACGGTTCAGCGATTTGACGCATTTCAATTGAAGTTTGTACTCGTGTCGGTACACCTACATTTTCCAATGTATCTTGTAGTGCTAAAGCATTCATCACTGTTGCTAGCATTCCCATGTAATCGGCTTGTGCACGTTCCATGCCCATTTGCGCACCGATTTGTCCGCGCCAAATATTGCCACCGCCTACAACGATCGCCATTTCGACGCCTAATTCGTGTACCTCTTTGATTTCTTGGATAATTTCTTTAATAACGGGTGGTTTGATGCCAAACCCTTCATTCCCAGCTAAAGCTTCTCCACTTAATTTTAAGACTACACGCTGATATTTCGGTGTCACCATGTTCATTCCTCCAATATTTTCTATTGCTATTTTACCATATTCAGATAATTTAGCCACTAAAAGTCTAATTATTTATACCTATGCCTAAAAAAAAGAGCTGTGACATACGTCGCTGCTCCTTGATTAATTCCAAATAAGTGTCATTTCTAACGATGATTCAAAGTTGAGAAAATTATCTCAACTTTGAACTTGGTTTAGAACGCACACCTTAAAAAATATTCAGAATTATTTTTTCACTTGACTCATTACTTCTTCAACAAAGTTGTCTTCGCGTTTTTCGATTCCTTCGCCAACTTCAAAACGTACAAATGTTTTCACAGTTGCGCCTTTAGAAGCAACATATTTTTCAACAGTCATATCAGGATCTTTTACAAATGGTTGGTCAACCAAAGCGATTTCTGCTTTGAATTTTTTCAAACGTCCTTCAACCATTTTCTCAACGATATTTGCTGGTTTTCCTTCGTTTAAAGCTTGTTCTGTCAGAACAGTTTTTTCGTGTTCTAATTCAGCTTCAGGAATTTGAGTTTCATTTACATAGCGAGGATTGATTGCTGCTACGTGCATAGCTACATCTTTTGCAACAGTTTCATCAGTTGTACCATCTAAAACAGTTAAGACAGCGATACGTCCACCCATGTGTAAGTAGCCACCAAAAGCAGCGTTATCTTCTTTTTCAACTACTTCAAAACGACGGAAGCTGATTTTTTCTCCAATTACTTGTGTTGCTTCAATCAAATCAGATTCAATTGTTCCTTTTTCTGTTTTGATTTTCATTGCAGCGTCCATGTCTGCTGGTTTGTTTTCTGCTACAAGTTCAGCGATCTCTTTTACTAAATCTTGGAACATTTCGTTTTTAGAAACGAAGTCAGTTTCTGAGTTTACTTCAACGATTGCTGCAGTATTTCCTTTCACTGCTACTGAAGCTAGTCCTTCAGCTGCAATACGGTCATTTTTCTTCGCAGCTTTGGCCATTCCTTTTTCACGTAAAAGATCCACTGCTTTTTCCATATCGCCTTCTACTTCAACCAATGCTTTTTTCGCATCCATCATACCTACGCCTGTCATTTCGCGTAGTTCTTTTACCATTTTAGCTGTTACATCTGCCATTTTTGTTTCCTCCTATATTTTCTTTTTAAAAAAAGCTGTTTCAAAGGAGAGTGAGGCTTGTCGCCTAGCCTTTGAAACAGCTCCATCATTTAAAAATTATTCTGCTGAAGTGTTGTCGCCTTCTACAACATCAACAATTTCTTCGATTGAAGTTGCATTGTTTTCTGCTACAAAATCTTCTTCAACTACTTGGTCTTCCCCTTGATTTCCTTCAATAAATGCATCTGCCATTTTTGAAGTAATCAATTTAACGGCACGAATAGCATCGTCATTTGAAGGAATAACTACGTCGATTTCATCTGGATCGCAGTTTGTATCAACCATAGCTACGATTGGAATATTTAATTTATGCGCTTCTTGAACAGCAATACGTTCTTTACGTGGGTCTACGATGTACATTACATCTGGAATTCTTGGCATATCAGCGATACCGCCTAAGAATTTTTCAAGACGTTCACGTTGTTTGTTCAAACCAGCAACTTCTTTTTTAGGTAAAACTTCAAAAGTTCCATCTTCTTCCATTGCATTGATTTGTTTCAAACGGCTGATACGTTTTTGGATTGTATCCCAGTTAGTCAATGTTCCACCTAACCAACGATGGTTTACAAAGTATTGTCCAGCACGAATTGCTTCATCTTTGATTGCTTCTTGTGCTTGTTTTTTTGTACCTACGAATAAAGCAACACCGCCTTCTTCTGCAATGCTCTTCATGTAGTCATAAGCTGCATCTACTAACTTAACAGTTTTTTGTAAGTCGATGATGTAGATACCATTTCTTTCTGTGAAGATATATTTCTTCATTTTTGGGTTCCAGCGACGAGTTTGGTGACCAAAGTGTACGCCGGCTTCTAGTAATTGTTTCATTGAAATTACTGCCATTTTTGTTTCCTCCGATTTGGTTTTATTTTCCCTCTTCTTGTCTTTCACCTCGCTGACAAACTTTTTCAAGCACCTATCAACGATCCAACAAGAATGTGGATTTATTGATGCAAAAAGCATCCTCAAACATTATACAAGTAACTACTTGGTATAGCAATAGTTAAAGGGGTATTTCTGCTCAACATTCAATATTTTACCTGACTTATCGTTAAATATCAAGAATAATCTTATCTTTTGTTTTCTCTTATTCTTTTCATTTCTACCGTTTTATATTTGTTTTAGAAGAGGTACAAAAAGTAAAGAGTACTTTTGCCTCAAACTTTAGATATGTGTAAACGGTGTTCAAGTAGCAACTCCTCAACAATAAGAGATACATTTCTAAAATATGAAGAGCTATTTTAAAAATGTATCTCCTATTCGCTCGGAGCTAAACGCTACTTTCACGACCTCTTGTCATAAACGGTGTTCAAGCATCAGCTCCTTGAAATAAGCCTAAATTTTTTAAAATATGAGAAGCTATTTCAAAAAATTTTTTCTTGTTCTCAGCAGAGCTAAACGATGCTTTCACGACCTCTTGGCTTAAACGGCGGGAACAGAAGCAACTCCTTCGGAAATAAGACAAAATTCACAAAAATTTGAAAAGCAATTTTCGTGAATTTTGTCTTATTTCTCGGAGCTAAACGCTTCTTTCCCAGCCTCTTAGCTTAAACGGCGTTCAAAGGTTTGCATCTACGGCAATAAACCCAAACAGAGGAAAAACATAAGGAGCTGTTTTTCTCTGTTCGTTCTTATTGCTTGATGCAGAACAACCTTTTCACAGCCTCTTGTCATAAACTAGAAAAATAAATGGGCAATATGGTTTTTTTTTGATATGATACATGTGGAATTTTTTGTGAGGGGGAGAGAACATGCGTAAGTCTGAGCGACACTTACTGATTAAACAAGTAATTGGGGAGTCTACGATACACACACAAGAAGAACTATTAACTAAATTGCAGGATTACGGTGTAACAGCCACACAAGCTACGATTTCTCGTGATATCCGCGATTTAAAAATTGTCAAAGCACCTGATGAAGATGGTGTATCTCATTTTGTACTTTTTCAAGAAAAAAAAGGAAAGGAAACCAAAACAGAGGATGAAAGACGGCTTGTACAAATGATTGAAGATATTGTTTTAAAAGTAGAACGGGTTCATTTTCTGACAATCGTGCATACATTACCAGATAATGCGCACCTTTTTGCTGCTGTTTTAGATGATATCAAACCACCTCATATTGTCAGTACTATTGCTGGATTTGATACCACGATCGTCATTTCTAAAGATGAAGAAGAAGCAAAATTAGTCGAAAAATTTTTACACCATCCAAACGAAGCAACTATTTTTAATTAATAATCGAAAGAACTCTAACGAAAGAGAAAAAACCACTCTGTTGCAAAATTTGACTCTCAAATCTTGTAATAGAGTGGTTAATTTTTTAAAGCTATATATTTTCAGACAATTAATTTTTACATTTTATCTGGAGCATGAAGCCCAAGTAAACGTAAGTCTTCTTTCAATAAGACGGATACAGCGTAAACTAAAGCAAGACGAGATTCTTTTTCTTCATCTTCAACTAAAATCTTTGTATGAGCATAATACTTATTAAATGCTTGTGCTAATTTAATTGCATGTTTGGCGATGATCGAAGGTTCATATTTTTCACCAGCTTGTAAAACAGTCTCAGGATATTTTTGGATTAATTTAACCACTTCCCAACTGTTTTCATCCTTCAAAGCATACGCTTGCTCTTCTGATGGTGTAAATCCTGCTTTTTCTAACAAGCTAATTGCACGAGCATGTGTGTATTGAACGTATGGTCCAGTTTCTCCTTCAAAGCGAACTACTTCTTCTAAATTGAAGTCAAATGTATTCAAGCGATCGTTTTTCAAATCGTGGAAAATAACTGCCCCAACTCCGACTTGTTTTGCTACGATATCTTTATTTTCTAAATCAGGATTTTTCTCGCTGATCTGTTCTTTGGCAGATTGAATAGCTTCGTTAAGAACTTCTTCTAATAGAACGATTTTTCCTTTACGTGTAGATAATTTTTTCCCACCTTGGGTAATCAATCCAAACGGAATATGGTGCATGTCATCTGACCAGTCAAAACCTAGTTCTTTCAGTACACCTTTTAACTGTTTGAAATGATAGCTTTGTTCATTTCCAACTACATACAAGGATTGTTTAAAATCATACGTGCGTTTGCGATAAAGAGCCGCCGCCAAGTCACGTGTAATATAAAGTGTTGCACCATCAGATTTTTTAATTAATGCTGGGTTTAGATCGTAAGCAGACAAATCAACGATTTCTGCTCCTTTATCTTCTTGCAATAAATGTTTTTCTTCTAAAAGTTCGACGATTTCATCCATTTTGTCATTATAGAATGCTTCACCGTTCAATGAATCAAAACGAACTTCCAGTAAATCATAAATTTTGTTAAATTCTTTCATTGATTCATCACGGAACCATTGCCACAATTCAATGGCTTCTTTATCGCCTTCTTCTAAACGTTTAAACCAAGAACGTGCTTCATCATTTAATTCTGGTTGTGTTTCTGCTACTTCATGGAATTGAACGTAAAGACGCAATAATTCATTGATTGGTTCAGCTTTAACTGCTTCTTCTGAACCCCATTTTTTATAGGCAACAATCAATTTACCAAACTGCGTACCCCAGTCACCTAAATGGTTGATGCGAATCGGTTGATAGCCTAATTTTTCCATAATAAAGCCAATTGAGTTACCAATAACCGTTGAACGTAAATGGCCCATAGAAATCGGTTTGGCAATATTCGGTGAGGACATATCGATAGGTACATTCCCATGATTTCCAATAGTACTATCGCCATAATGTTCTTTTTCTTTCACAACAACAGCCAAAACCTCTTGACTGATCATTCCTTTGTCCATGAAGAAGTTTAAGTATGGTCCAACCACTTCAATTTTCTCAAAATTTGTTGGATCGATTTTTTCCGCAAGTTCTGCCGCAATTTGTTGTGGTGCTTTGCGATAAATTTTTGCTAGTGAGAATGCTGGAAATGCAACATCTCCATGATCTGCAGATTTTGGATTTTCTAACAGCTGCTCCACCTGTTCCATTGTAAGATCGTCTTTCACGACATGATAGATTGCTTTTGCAACAATAGCTTTGTTATTCATTTACATTCCTCCTAAAATACTTTTGTTTGTTCAAAACAAAAAAATCTCTAGTGATTATATGCATATAATCACTAGAGACGAGATATCCCGCGGTACCACTCCAATTGTTCTATTTGTTAGAACCCACTTTATCTGATAACGGTAGATGACCGTCTGTGCTAGACAGCGTTCTCCAAGTGCGCTTCATTGTACTCTTTTCGTTTGGCTTTCACCAGCTCCAAACTCGCTTTTATCAAGTAAATACAACTACTCTCTTGTTCAACAAACAATAAACTTATTAGACTTGAATTGAATTATAGCAGAAAAAAAAACTGCTGGCTAGGATTTCTTATAAAAAATGTCCAGAAGGCCTAAAGGAGAAGAAATACCGACTGGACATTTTTAGCAATGTTGGTGACTAAGAAATGAGATATTTCTTAGTTGTCTGAGACAATGATTGTCCCTTCTTCAGAAGCAAGTAGATTTTCAATGTTTTCTAGAGAAGTAATAATTGCTTTGGCCTTTGGTCGTGCTTCAACAAAGGCAATCGCTGCTTCTACTTTTGGCAACATGCTTCCTGGGGCGAATTGGTTTTCATCAATATATTGTTTCATTTCAGATACCGAAACTGTTTCTAATTTCTTTTGATCGGGTTTTTGATAGTTTACATAGACGTTGTCTACACCCGTTAGAACAATCAATAAATCTGCTCCGATAATTTCCGCTAATTTTTCAGAAGCGAAGTCTTTATCAATAACTGCTTCTCGTCCTTCTAGCCCGGTCGCTGTTTCCACCACAGGGATGCCACCGCCCCCAACAGAAATGGTGATTATTCCTTGTTCCACTAATGTTTCAATCACGCGAGCTTCTTTGATTGAGATTGGTTTAGGAGAAGCAACTACTTTACGCCACCCACGGCCTGCGTCTTCTTTGAAAGTTACTGTAGGATCGTTTTTCATTTGTTCATTGGCTTCTTCTTCTGTATAAAAAGGGCCAACTGGTTTACTTGGTTTTTTAAATGATGGATCATTTTCGTCAACAATTACTTGTGTGACTAAAGAAACGACATCTTTGTCGATTCCTTTTTCTTTTAATACTTCTCCCATCGCATTTTGCAACCAATAACCAATGGAACCTTCTGTCATTGCAACACAAGTATCTAAAGGCATAGCTGGTGTTTTTTCCGAGTCGGCTGCTTGTTGTTGAATCAATAAATTCCCAACTTGCGGACCATTACCATGTGAAATAATCAATTCGTCGCCTTGTTCGATGAATTTTACAAGATATTTTGCGGTTTCCATTAGTGCTTTTTGTTGGGCTTTGGCACTTGCATCTGTGGATAAAATCGCATTACCGCCTAATGCGACAACTACTTTACGATTTGCCATGATTGTCTTCCTTTCTTCCGTTCATTTTTCGAATTTTATCGATGACAAAACAAGCCAGCAGTTGAAAATGGTTTCGTACAGCTGACTCGTTTCAGTCATGAGATATGGTTAGGCTTTATACATGAGGAATAAATAGGTTTCCAAGCGTTGCAGCCATGATTGCTTTGATTGAATGCATACGATTTTCAGCTTGGTCAAATTGACGTGCATATTTGCTACGGAAGACTTCATCCGTTACTTCCATTTCTGTAATTCCAAAACGTTCTTTCATTTGTTCGCCATAAATTGTGTTTGTGTCATGGAATGCTGGCAAGCAATGTAAGAAAATCAAACGATCCGTATTGTGTGTTTTTTCAACCATTTCCATATTGATTTGATAAGGTTTCAATAGTTTAATACGTTCTTCAAATTTATCTTCTTCACCCATTGATACCCAAACATCTGAGTAAAGAACATCTGCACCGTCGACTCCTTTGTCCACGTCATCAGTAACCATTAACTCTGCACCAGATTTAGCAGCAAATTCTTCTGCCATTTTCACAATTTCTTCTTCTGGTTGCAATTCTTTTGGTGCGACGATACGCATGTTTGCTCCTAAGATTGCGCCTGTTACTAATAATGAGTTCGCCATGTTATTACGGCCATCTCCACAATATGCGACTGTAATACCTTCGACTTTTCCAAAGTTTTCTTGAATGGTTAAGAAATCAGCGATCATTTGTGTTGGATGCCATTCATCTGTCAATCCATTCCAAACAGGTACACCAGAAAATTCAGCTAGTTCTTCCACCATTTTTTGACTGAAACCACGAAATTCGATTCCGTCAAACATACGGCCTAATACTTTTGCTGTGTCTTCAGTTGACTCTTTTTTTCCTAATTGGATGTCATTTGCTCCTAAATATTCAGGATGAGCGCCTAAATCAATAGCTGCTGTTGTAAAAGCTGCACGTGTACGAGTAGAAGTTTTTTCAAATAAAAGTGCAATGTTTTTACCTTCTAAATAATGATGAGGAATCCCACGTTTTTTCAAATCTTTTAAGTGTTCAGAAAAATCGATTAAGTATTGTAATTCTTCTTTTGTGAAATCTTTTTCTGCTAATAAACTTCTTCCTTGAAATACTGATTTTTTCATCACTAACATTCTCCTTTAGTTGTTTGTTTTCTTTTTTATTCGTTATTTGATTTTTTTAAGAGGAAATCTGGTAGCAGCTGACAGTTTGACTGCTACCAGCGTTCATATTATTATAAATCTTCACGTACCAACGGTTGGCTCATGCAACGAGGGCCACCACGTCCGCGTGACAATTCACTTGAATTGATTTCCAATACTTTAATGCCATAGCTACGTAATAGTTCATTTGATACATAATTTCGATTGTAGGTAACAACGACACCTGGAGCGATCGCTAAAGTGTTTGAACCATCGTTCCATTGTTCACGTGGCGCTACAATGGCATCCCCATTTCCTGTTGGGATCAATACAAGTTCATTCAGACCTAATGCCGCTTTTAACGAAGCTTGTAAGTCATCTGAATGCGAAATTTTAAGATCGTCTCCTGCTTGTTCAATCGTAAAGACATCCATTTTACCTTCTTTACTTTGAATCGCTGGATGAATCGTGAACTTGTCATGATCTACCATAGTAAATACTGTATCTAAGTGCATCATCGCACGGTTGTTAGGGATTTTAATCGCTAAAACTTTTTCAAACCCAGCATTTTTTGCGAATAAGTGATGTGCTAATTTTTCAATTGCTTTGGCACTTGTCCGTTGAGAAATACCTACAGCAACCACTTTATCACTTAAAATTAATTCGTCTCCGCCTTCGATATGATCTGGATTTTCTCGATCCAACCATACTTCTACCCCTTTATTCGCAAATCTAGGATGGTATTTTAAAATAAACTCTGTAAACATTGATTCACGACGACGTGCTTCAAAAGTCATTTTATTGACTGTCATCCCATTTCCCATTGATGCAGATGGGTCGCGTGTAAAGTAAAGGTTTGGCATTGGATCCATATAAAATGGATAATCGTCATCTGATGACAGGTCGAATAAATTTTTTGAACGTACATCGATATCTTTTGTACGGACACCTGCCATAATTTTATCTACCATCTCTTGGGTTTCCATTGATAGAAGGAACTCATGAAGACCATCTCTTACAGCTGCAGATGCAATGTGCGACTCATCTAACATTTTATTTAAAAATTGTTCTTTTACATTACCGGCATCAATCGCTTCTGCTGCTAATTTTTCTAGATATAAAGTTTCGACGCCTTCATTTTGCAATGTCTTTGCAAAATAATCATGCTCTTGTTGGGCAATTGGTAGATATGGAATATCATCGAACAACAAACGGTCCATGATGTCAGGTGTTAGATTTTCCACTTCTTGTCCAGGTCGTTTCAATAAAACTGTCTTTAACTTCCCTATCTCAGAGAAAACGTGAATAGGTTTATCCATGTTGTGTTGCCTCCTTCGTTTTGATTACACCCATAGGATACCTCCTTATTTGTAAACACTTTCATAATTTCTTCTCATTCAAAACGAGAGATTTCTAACATTATTAGAAGGCAATTAAATAAATACACGTTTTTACATTTTTTATTAACTTTTCTTTCTTTTTTTATACTGAAAACTCTCTCAAAAAAATATTTATTCATTCAAAAAATTTTTTTGTATAATTTATGATGTTTTTATATTATAGCTTTGTTAGCGCTATCTTTATGTACTATAATTGTTTTTTATACACCATTCTCAAGCATTAAAACAGATTATGCATTTAACGTGCATAAATTTTACATAATAACAAAAAATTTTTTTTCTGATAAAAAAAGAACCGATTTTCTCATGTGTAAAAACTTTACATTTACTTAAAAAAAAGTCACAATATAAATTAGATGAAAGTAAGGAGTGGGAGTTTTATGCGTGTCAACAGAATTGATTTTCACTTTTCAAAATTACGTTATTTGCCTGATTTTGAAAACTTTACTGATGAAGAATTTGAACTTATTAAGGAACATACGATCCTTCGTTCTTACAAAAAAGGACAAGTTTTATTTGACGAAGGAGACGAACGTCAGCGCCTCTATATCTTAACAGAAGGCTTAGTACGATTAGAACGCTACGATGAAAGTGCGACGTATTATTATTATGACTATGTGAATGCCCACAGTCTTTTTCCAATGTCTGGTATCTTTGAAGCAGAAATTTATTCCTATACAGCTCAAGCAATGACAGACATTGAAACTTTTTCTTTCCCTGTGTCTTGTTACGAAAAAATCGCAAAAAATAATCCGAAACAGCTACTTTATATGATTCATAAAATTTCAAAGGTTGTGGAAATGCATGAACTGCGCATTCAAATCGGATTAACATCAAGCGCTTTTGATCGAGTGAAACAAAATTTATTTGTATTAAAAGAAGAGCTCGGCATCCCGACTGAAGATGGACATGTGGAGATCCCTTATCCTATTACTTTAAAAGAGTTGGCTGTGAATAGCGGTACAACAAGAGAAACGGCTGGGCAAGTCATCAAGCAACTCAAAGATTCTGGGTTATTAGATTATCAAAAGAAACGCTTTACTTTTTGCAAAGAAGCGATAACTCCTGCACTAAGAGACTGAAGAAACAATAAAACCGAGTGCCATCAATAGAAATTTTGCAATGGACGATAAAACAAATAATATCGATGGTTAAAAATGAAACAAGCATGCGCTTATTTTAACGAATCATTTTCTGACAATTAGGTATTTTTCTGATCGTGTAAATCAAAAAAAGAAGTTAAGATTTTTTATCTTAGCTTCCTTTTTGTTAGACAATCATTTCTATTTTCTACTACTTTCACTTAGCGTTAAGCTTGGGTCAGCATTTAAACGAAAATCTGCCACATGCTCTTTTTTTAGTTCGACATGTGCTGCTGCACCAATCATTGCCGCATTGTCGCCACAAAGTTTTAATGGTGGAATCAGCAGTTCAACTTCCGGTAATTCTTCTTTCAGCTTCTTCTTAAGCCCTTCTCTTAGCCCTTGATTAGCAGCGACGCCTCCGGCTACAACCAGTTGTTTGATTGGGTATTCTTTACAAGCACGAATCGTTTTAGCTACTAATACATCCACCACACTTGCTTGAAAACTAGCAGCCAAATCTTCTTTATTCAGTAATTCTTCTCGTTGTTGCGCATTATGCACCAGGTTAATAAAGGCGCTTTTTAATCCGCTAAAACTAAAATCATAGTTATTTTCGTGGATCATCGCTCTAGGAAAATGATAGGTATCTTGCCCTAGATGAGCCAGTTGGTCAATTTCTTTTCCACTTGGGTAACTCAACCCCAATACACGACCGACTTTATCATAGGCTTCACCAGCAGCATCATCTCTTGTTTCCCCAATGATTTGAAAATCACCATCTTTTTTCATATACACCAGTTCTGTATGTCCTCCACTGACAAGTAATGCCATAAGAGGAAATTTAAACGCTTTTTGAAACCTTGCCGCATAAATATGTCCTGCCATATGATTAACAGGTATCAAAGGCAACTGATGAGCCCAAGCAAAAGCTTTTGCGGCAGAAATACCAATCAATAACGAGCCCACTAGCCCTGGACCATAAGTAACTGCAACAGCACTTAGTTGATTGACTGAGATGTTCGCTTCAGTCAAAGCATCTTCAATACACAATGTAATTTGTTCTACATGGTGACGGCTAGCTACTTCTGGAACCACACCACCAAATCTTTTATGACTATTTATTTGTGAAGCGACAATATTTGCTAAAATTTCATCGCCATTTCTTACAACTGCTACACTTGTTTCATCACAACTTGATTCAATTGCAAGAATCAATTCTTCTTTCATTTCATCGTCTCCGTTTTTAGCTTTGTGCTCATAATGATCGCATCTTCCACTGGATCATGGTAATATAATTTCCGTTTACCTAGCTCTCGAAATTTCTCTGAACGATAAAGTTGTCGAGCAGCCATATTAGAAGTTCGTACTTCTAAAAAAACCGTATACGTGCCAGCTTGTTTTTCTTTCTCTAGTAAAAAACGTAATAACTGACGCGCATAACCTTTTTTTTGCTGTATTTCTGCGACTGCAACATTCGTGATTTCTACTTCATCAATCACTTTCGAATAGCCAATAAATCCTTGAAGAATGGTATCTTCCACTAATAGATAGTATTGCGTATGTGGTTGATGGATATCCGCTAAAAATTGCTCTTTTGTCCACGGAGAACCATAATCATACACTTCCTCGCAAAGCTCCCATAAACAGATAGCCAATTGCTCATCTTCAAAATCATTTTTATTATAAATCATTGCTTCACTCATTTTCTAAAATTTTGATCATTTCTAACCCATCTTCGTTCGTTTGGGTATAATACCCTTTTTTTACTTTTTTTGATTGAAAGCCTAATTTCCGATAGAGTCGTTGGGCATCTTGATTACTCATTTTAACTTCTAAAGAGAGTGTCTCACAGCGATTTATTATAGCAAAGTTTTCTATTTCGTCAATAAGTAGCGTTCCTATGTTCTTTCGTTGATAAGAAGGAATCACAGCAATATTTGTGATATGACAATCCATTCCAAATACTCTTGCACCAACAAAACCAAATAGCTTTTCTCCATCAAAGATTCCTAGATACAAATTTTGAAAAGGAGATTTTAATTCAGCTAAAAAAACACTTTTCGTCCAAGGAAGCTCTCCATTGTATACTTCACGTTCTACTGATAATAAATCTTTAATATCATGCTTAGTCAATTCTTTGAGGAGATAAAGATTTCCTTGAATATCCACCGTCTTAGTATTAAATTCCTTTTTTTCATAAAAAAGACTTTTTGCGTATGCTTTAAATTTTTTCAACATAGCTTTCGTCTCCAGGAGTATGGGTTTCTAGCCATTTTTCTTCTGCTTCTACTTTTTTTAAGTAACGCGGTAAAAAATTTTGGATATCCTTTGTAGGCTCGATTTTTGATCCTAACGTAGCGATTGTTATTCCATTTGGCAGATTCCATTCAAGCACATGATTTATTTTGGCTGTAGGTAGGATTTCTTCGATTTCTGTTGTAAATTTTTGAACATCTACCCCTACAAATAAAATAGGTTCCTGAAATTGTTTGAGTTGATCAAGCAGTTCAACGATTGAAATATGTACATCTTCAAGAACTGTTTCAATTTCCCCTTCTCGTTGACGATAAACACCTGCATAAACATTTTTTCTTCTGGCGTCAAATAATGGAACGATGAGTCCTTCTACATTCACACAATTGGCAGCAATTGCTTGTAAACTTGAAACACCAACAAGTTCTTTGTTCAACGTGTAGGCCAATGTTTTTGCTGTCGTTACCCCAATTCTTAATCCAGTGTAAGAACCTGGCCCATCAGAAACTACAATTCGATCCACCTCAGTTGGTTCTAGTTCTATTGCTTGAAACAATTGTTCAATCGCTGGCATTAAGCTGACGCTATGATTTTTCTTTTTATTGATTTGAATTTGTCCTAAAATATTGCCATCCTCAGTTATGCCGACTGCTAAGGTTTGATTGGCTGTGTCTATCCCTAAAGTAATCATTTAGATGTATCCTTTCTATTAACTTCTATCGCTTTATATTGTAGCATACTTCTTACGAAGAAAAAGAAATTTCATTTTAGTAAAAAAGAAAAAAAAGTTGCCAATTGCCACAACTTTTTTCTCAAATCGTATTTACAAAAAAATTTTTATGATTTTGTTGAGTCACGCAAGACAAGTTCAGTTTCCACGATGATTTTCCTTGAAACCGGTGCATTTTCATTCATCATTTGCAAAATGGTTTCCACCGCTAACGATCCCATCCACTCTGTATAAACTTTGATTGTAGAAAGAGACGGAGAAACATATTTCACTACACTGATATCATTAAAACCAATAATGGATAAATCGTCCGGTACTTTTAATCCTTTTTCAGTAATTGCCTTTAATGCACCGATTGCTAGCGTATCGTTTGCTGCAAATAGTGCATCGAATGAGGGATGTGCATTTTCCAAATACTCTTTCATTTTTTGATAACCAGATTCTACCGAAAAATCAGCTTCAATTATTGTGATTGGTAATCCTTTTGCTGACATAATTTGCTGATAAGCAGCAATTCTTGGATCATTGAGAAGTTGATGTCCCATTTTAGTATATTCTACACCAGCAAGCATAAGAATCGAAGTGGCGTTCTGGCTTAAAAAATAATCGATTACTTTTTGAATACTTGAATGAAAATCAACAACCAAAGAATTTATCTGGTAGTCCGCCCCATCAAAATCGACTAACAAAAGATGCTCATGCGCTTTTTTTAATGCCACTAATTGCTTTTCATCGAATTTCCCTAAAGCGATGGTACCATTCGTTGATTGTTCACTGATTGCATCCCACGTTTCTTTGATTAAAGTAATATTGGCTTCTTCTGCCTTTTTTTCGATCCCCAAGCGAATGGATAGATAATACAAATCTTCTAGCTCTTCTTTGTCATTGTACCACTGTATCAAACGCAATGTCTTTTGATTGGTGGGGGTATTTTTATGATGCTTTGTGTAATTTAAATGCTCAGCAGCTTCAAAAATTTTCTGTTTTGTTTCCAAACTAACAGATAACTCTTTATCATAATTAAGCACCCTTGAAACAGTAGCAGGAGAAACCCCTGCCAACTGCGCAATATCTTTGATCGTTGCCACACGTTTCACCTCCTACCTTTATTCGTCGATTTTTGAACACTAAAGCGTTTCTGTAAAGCGTTGGAAAGCCATTTGACCTTTTTCATCTCGTTTAAAAACGCCTGCATCTTCTAACACACGAGCAAATACTTTCCCTACTGCCTGATAAAGAATATCCGAAACATTCTCTTGTGACACATTTGGATTCTCAGCCTTCAATTGACTGGCCCATTCTATATGATAGGCTGCGACATTATTTTCTTTTCCCAATAAATAATTTTCGACTTCAGTGAGTTCAGATTTCAATCTTGGGGGTAAAACAGCCAATCCCATCACTTCAATCAAACCAATATTTTCTTTTTTTATATGCTGAATGTCTCGATGAGGATGAAATATTCCTTCCGGATGCTCTTTAGAAACATTGTTATCACGCAAAACTAAATCAAGTTCAAAATAATTTTCTTTCTTTCTTGCGATTGGCGTAATTGTATGATGAGAAGTACCATCTGCTGAATATGCCAAAACGTCAACTGTTGGATCTGAATAATTTTTCCATTTGTCTAATACACTAGTTGCTGCGGCAATTAAAAGGTCTTTGTCAGTCGCTTGTAAACGAATGACAGACACCGGCCACTTCAAAATCCCCGCAATCACTTGAGGGTAATCGGATAATTTTATTAACCGCTCAATTGGTGCCTTCGCCATTGGAAATTCATGTCTTCCTGCTTGGTAGTGGTCATGTGAAAGAATGGACCCACCAACAATCGGCAAATCTGCATTGGAACCAACAAAATAATGTGGTAAAACTTCAGTAATTTTAAGCAAACGAGCAAATGTTTCTTTTGTGATCTTCATTGGACGATGCTCTTCTGACAAAATGATCGAATGCTCATTATAATAAGCATAAGGGGAATACTGGAATCCCCAACTTTCACCGTCTAAATTCATTCTTATGATTCGATGGTTGGTTCTCGCTGGATAATTCAAGCGTCCTTTATAACCTTCATTTGTTAGACAAAGCATACATTTTGGGTAATCTACATTTTCTATTTTACGTTGTGCAATGATTTGTTTTGGATCTTTTTCAGGTTTGGATAAATTGATTGTGATCTCCAGTTCTCCATATTCAGAAAGGTACGTATACTTAATATTTTTAGCAATTGCCCTCGTTTTAATGTAGTCATTTCTTTGACTTAGCTGATAAAAATATTCTGTTGCTTCTTCTGGACTATTGGCGTAGTGTTGGGCAAAAAAGGCATTAACAACAGATGGTGGTGGCGTTAAAAAGTCCATCAATTGTGCTTCAAACATTTCTTTTTCTGCTATTGAACTAGAAATCACTTCATTTTTCTGTGCTTGTTCTACTAAACGGTCTAGCAAATCCAGCGAGCTTTCTTGAACTGGTCTTACATCAGTAGTCTCTAATGCATCTTCACCAATCATCCCAAGAATTTTATTCTGTAAATAGATTCGATCCATTTCCATCCAGCCACCCGCTTCAATTGCTAACGTCGTAAAATCGCAAATTGTTTGACTGATTGTCATCTTTTTCTACTCCTCATAGCCATGTGGGTGACTTACATGCCAATCCCAGGCCGTCTTAATAATGTCATTTATGTTTGTATATTTCGGTTGCCAACCCAAAATTTCTTTGGCTTTGTCACTGGAAGCGACTAAACGACTAGGGTCACCTGCTCTTCGAGGAGCCACCTTGGCAGGAATATCTCGACCGGTTACTTTTCTGGCAGCTTCTAGCATTTCTTTCACTGAATACCCTTTATTACTTCCTAAATTGAAAAAATCACTCTCATTTCCTGCCTTTAGATATTCTAAAGCTAAGATATGCGCAACGGCCAAATCTTCTACCTGCACATAGTCTCTAATACAGGTACCATCTGGGGTATCGTAATCATCTCCATAAATCGATAAGAAATCACGTTGCTTTAGAGCGACTTGTAGAATAATAGGAACTAAATGTGTTTCCGGTGTATGATCTTCACCGATCGAAGCATCCGATTTTGCTCCAGCTACATTAAAATAGCGCAATGCCACATAACGCATATTATAAGCTTGATCGCACCATTTCATCATTTTTTCCATCATTAACTTGCTTTCACCGTATGGATTTTTAGGATTGGTCGGTGTTTTTTCAGTGATTGGTGATACTTCGGGTTCTCCATAAGTAGCCGCTGTTGAAGAAAAAACTATATTTTTTACTTTAAATTCATGCATCACTTCTAATAAGATTTGCATGCCATATACGTTATTATTAAAATAATCTAGTGGCTTTTCAACTGATTCCCCTACTAACGAACTTGCTGCAAAATGTAGCACACCTTCAATGTCTTCTTTTTCAAATACGGATCTTAAAAAAGTTTTATCGCGAATATCGCCTTTATAAAATTGTGCTTGTGGGTGCACAGCTGCTTGGTGGCCAGTCAATAAATTATCTACTACCGCTACTTTATAGCCTTGATTGACCAATTGATCTACCGCATGAGAACCAATATAACCAGCACCACCTAATACTAAAATTGTCATAGAATCTCTCCTTACTTTTATAAAAACATCAAGAAAAACTTCTTTCGATGTGTTTTTTAATCGTTTAATTGATACTATTGCTATCTTAATTTAGTAAATTTATAATAAAACATTTAGTAAATATTTTCAAGTGTTATTTGAAATGGTTTCCAATGGTAAACGTCAGACTAGCCTTTTTTTTCAATTTGTTACATAATAGATATAACAACTAATAAATGAGGTGGATTCAATGAAAAAATTTGTGTCTGGTATTTTAGTCGGCAGCCTTGCTACAGCAGCGGCAGTTGCTGGGCTAGTGGCTTCAGTTAAAAAAACGGTCATCGATCCAATTGACGAAAAAGAAGCGATGATTGAAGAAAATCGTAAAAAAGCCATGCGTAAACGTGTTTCACGCTAAGTGAATAAATCTGGTTATGCCAGAAATAGTCAATTATAAAAAAGAAACCAGAGAATAGGAAAGTAGGAGTTACCCTTTCCATATTCTCTGGTTTCTTTTGATTGAAAAGTTCAAGTGATTTGAAATCTCTTCTATTTATTTCATTTTTTCTTCGGGTTTTCACTTGCTAAAATACGTTGGGCAATTTTATCGATTTGTCTTAAATTCCATGCGTCAGTATACGGTCTTGAAACAGTAGCGGTCAACCAGTCCACTCCTTCTACCGGGATGCCTATACAATATAGATTTTCTTCCAATTCACCTTGCTCGTTTCGTACTTGACTGGTAGCCAATTCTATATCAATTGCTCCAGTCTCGTACTTTTGTGTTTTATCTAAATAAGTAAATGAACGCACAAGGTGATTTCGTTTTAAACTTTGTAATGCCGGATTTTTCGTATGTTGCAAATTCGTATGAGGCAACCTCGCTTCAATCAAATATCGACTTTTAATCTCTCTGTGTTCTTCTTCTACTTTAAAATAGCCATCTTGCATTTGAATTTCTATGGGAGGCTCAACAAGGTGAAAAATCCCTGCATCAATTAAAGCTGCTAATTCTTTTGTACGAATCAGAGGTGGTCCAATCGTAAGAAAAGCATTTAAATGCGTAAACCATCCCCATAATAACTCTTTATACTCTTTTGCAGTAAAAATACCCCATTCAATGGCTAGATGAACTGGATTTCGCCAATCTTTTAAAGCATCAAAAGCCGATATGATTGCTCCCGTACAATTGCCTTTTGCTGATTCCTTTATTTGATAGGCAATAAACCTTTGACTTTCTTTCTGAAAGGATCCTGTGCATTTACTTAACGGTGACTCGAAAAATTCCCAAGACCATTGATAAGGCAATAATTCAGGGTATTTTTTTTGCCAACTTGTTTGCTCATTGAGAAGAAAATCCTGTTCAAAGGTGAGTGTTGAAATAGCAAATTGTTTTTCTTCGATGAGTTTTTTATAGTAAAACAACTCAACGTCCTTTTTTAACAATTCAAAAAATTTTTCTCCTGTTAACTGATTCTCTTGATGAAGTTTTTCTAAATTTTCTTTTGTTATCAACCTTGGAATCGCCATTGCACCACCTTGTTTTTCGTTTCGCCCACGAGGAAAATAAGGCAACCCTTTTTTCGAGCCACAATAAACGATGGGTTCGTTACCAGATGGATGATATACAAGTCTTTCTCCTTGTTTTTGAAATTCTCCTCCTCGAGACACAGTGAATAAACCAACGTAATCAAAAAAGCTAAGACCTAATCCTCTCAGAATGATTGTTTCTTTCGGTGGAATTTCCTCTACAGGAACCTCGGCGGGATTTGCAGGAGGCTGATAAAATAATCCTTCTTTTTTAGCATACTGATAAAGATTTTTTTCTTCTCTCACTAATTCATTTTCCCAATAGCCACTAGCAACCACTAATTTATCCACTTGTTGTTGCTTACTTTTTGTTCTTAAATAAAAAGTCTCTTCTACTTTATCGATTTCATGAACGAGTGAATGAATAAAGGTGATATGAGGTACTATTTTTTTCAATTGATCATAAAACCAACGTTGGTACAATCCATAAAAACAACGTGTGGATGGTTCATTTGCTTGTAAATGCTTTGCTTCTGATAAAAAAAAGGTCTTATTTAAAAGTTCTTGTTTTTCTATATACTCGCTTGCTTCTGTTTTACTCCATTGATATAGATTAGGTCCTAAAAAAATTTCTCCGCCACTAGATAATGTTTCATCTGTAAATAATGTGACTTGTTGAGAGACTGAATTCATCAAGAGTTCAGTGGACTGATCCACTCGCCAAACACGACCACCCGGCCCATAAGGATCAAACAAATAGATGTGTAAATCTGCTTTTTTATGACTGTTTCTAAGTAAACGTTCTACTACGCTTAAGCCTCTTGGTCCGGCTCCGATAATACCGATATTCATTTTTCGATCCTCCTTTGATGAATCCTTTTTAATATAGATGTTTGACTTAACTGTTCTTTTCTTGCGGAGTATTTGTAGCTCACTGGAGTAATCCGCTATTTTTGAAAAAGAAGAATAGAATGAAGTGATGGGATTTGTTTCTTAAATCTACTTCAAGAAAGACACTCTTTCTCCTAACAGACAAAAAAGTCTTTATCTTTGAAAAGCTTGCTCGCTATCCTAGTGTAACTTATTTTCTCCGTTTTCTACCTTTTCTTTGATCATAGCATAAATTAGCTCATTCACCATTTAATATGACGCAAAAAAACAGTGCAAAATTTTCCTTGCACTGTTTTTGTTTCTCTTATACTCTTTTACTTTTCACTTTACCTGACCAGCTATCGTAACCGCCTTTTAATATATAAATATCTTTATATCCAGCTTTTCTTAATTTGTTCGCCGTACGGATACTTAGACTTTTCTTGTGATCATAGATGTAGACAGGTTGATCTTTACGAATGGATCCTAATGAATCTTTTAAGACTGTATAAGGGATATTTCTTGCTCCTAAAATATGACCTGCATTAAACACATCTTTTTCACGAACATCAATTACTTGTGCTTTTCTCATACCTTCGCGAAAGGCTTCTTCTTCTAGTGTTTTTGCAGAACGTTTTGCCATTACTCGTAAATAAACTTCCCAAAATACGATAGCAAGAACGATCAAGAGCAAAATGATATTAATTACCCATAAAACCATGCTTTTCCTCCACTTTATTCAGCATATTTTAAAGCTAATGAAGCAGCACCAATAACACCAGCTTCATTACCTAATTCTGCTAATTTAATTTTCGTTGATTCTTTTACTTGAGGGAATGTGAATTGGTTGAAATATTTTTCAACACGGCTACGCAAAAATTCACCAGCAGCAGAAACGCCGCCCCCTAAAACGATACTTGACGGATTCATCGTATTCCCCAAATTTCCACAAGCTAAACCTAAGTAGAAGCAAACACGATCTACGACGATCAAACCAAACGGATCATCGGCTTGCGCAAATTCGAAAATATCTTTACTTGTTACTTCTTCTCCATTATCAAGCATTGCTTTTAGTTTTGAATCGCCCGCATATTCTTCTGATAAGAAACGTGCTAAGCGAACCACGCCAGTAGCACTTGAGACAGTTTCTAGACAGCCACGCTTGCCACATGTACATTCAAAACCTTCAGGATCAACCGTGATATGCCCGATTTCGCCACCTGCACCAGCGACACCATGAATTAAATTTCCAGCAGCGACGATCCCTCCGCCAACACCTGTTCCTAATGTGACAAAAATAACATCAGGATCGTTATCTCCAGCACCTTTCCAACGCTCACCTAATGCTGCTACATTGGCGTCATTATCGATGGCAAATTTGATTCCTGTGCCTTCTTCAATTTGTTTTTTGACGTATTGAAGTTCTGTCCAGTTTAAATTATAGGCACCGATGACTGTACCTGCTTCACTATCGACGCTTCCTGGTGTTCCCATACCGATTCCAATGAAATTTTCGGCTTTCATATTATATAGGTTTAATCGATGATTGATTGATTCAATGATTTCAGGGATAATATGTTTCCCATCATCCAATATATTGGTATCGATACTCCATTTTTGTTGAATTTCTCCTTCGGGTGTTAAAATTGCAAATTTTGCTGTTGTCCCACCTAAATCAATCCCAATAATTTTTTTGTCCATCACAAGTTTCCTTTCTTTCGGCTTTCTTCCACTCGGTGCTCTCTTTTTAGTATACGCCACGCTGTCATGTAGGTATGATGATCAATCAAGCGACTCTCATAAAGATTTCTTAATTCGATCGTCATTAATTCAATGTCATAGATACGTGACCCAACATAGACAAAGATGCCAAATCGTTTAAACAGTTGCTGTACGTCATATAAGCTCTCCATCTCTAAGCACTTCCTTCACATTATACAAGTAATCCATAGTTTTTTAAACCCAATAAAACACATATTATCAAAAGAAATCCAAAAACAAGAGCGGAAAGGATCTTTTGATGAATCGAATAATTTGTTACTTTTTGTGGTAGACCTAAAAGATTCCCTAATAACAATCCCCCGATAATTCCACCTAGATGTCCCCAGATATCTACAGAGGTATCCAGTAAACCAAAAATAAAGCTCAGACCAATAAATAACATATAGTGCCTTATCATTTGTTGTATTTGATAGTTATTTTTAAAATGATAGCCTAAAATAAATAAGGCTCCAAACAACCCAAATAAAGAAGTGCTTGCTCCACCTGACAGTACACCTACATTATTAAAAGCAAAACTTGTCGCATTTCCTAGTATTCCACTGAAAAGATAAATGAGCAAAAAGCGCCAATGTCCATACAGCGTTTCAATTTGTTCACCCATAAAATACAAAATCAAGGAATTCATCACAAAATGCATCAATCCAAAATGGATAAAGATCGGTGTAACGAAACGCCACCATTCATTCATGTAAGCAATTGACGGACCAAACATTCCTAGATAAGACGGAATATTTAAAAATGGGAATAATTCAATCATTACAAAAACGATGGTTTGAATGGCTAGAAAAAAATAAGTTAAGATAGGACGCCTTAACCAAGCATTTAATTTTATTTTCTGTTGATAGTTCATGAAACCCTCCTTCTTATTGATCGATAAATAACTGTTGAATTTTTTTATCGAAACTTTCTGGTACCCATTGATCATTCAATTGTTCTTGAAAAACCAGGCTACAGGTTTGGTTGTTATAATTGGCTAAATAGCGATCATAGTATCCACCACCAAAACCAATGCGATAGCCTAGTGGATGATAGACAAGTCCTGGAACGAGCAGTAAATCAATGTTATCTGGAGCAAAAAAACGATCAGAAATTGGCTCGAAAACACCAAATTTCGTTTTTTCAAATTTTGTTGTCCCATCAACTTGAAAAAATTTCATTTGCCTATTTGGACCTGTTTTGGGAACCAGTACCGTCTTTTTCTCTTTCCATGCGACTTCAATGATCGGCTTTGTCGCTACTTCTATTTCATTAGATATGGTCAACCCAATGACATGGGCATGTTTCCATTCATCACTTTGAAATAATTTCTGATAAAGTTTACGTTCTTTTTCTTGTTTATGCCCGCTAGTAGCAATTTTTTTTAATTCTTGTATCCCAAGCTCTCTTAAGCTCTTCTTTGTATATTCCAAACTAAAGCCTCACCCCTCAGTAAAATGGTAGCGGAAAATGATAAAAATAGCAATTTAACTTTTTAAATAAATGACTTTTTTATAAAAAAGAAGACGTCTCTAAAAAAGAGTCGTCTTGTTACTTCCTTCTAAGCAATCGTTCGCTTAGAAAACAATAGATATAAGAAATACGGAGCGCCCATGATGGCAATTAAAATACCTGTAGGGACTTCTCCACTAGGTAAAATCACTCTAGCAAGAATATCTGCCATATTTACAAAAAAAGCACCAATTAAACCACTTAAAAGAAAGGACCATTGATTTTCTCTATGAACAATAAATTTAGCCACATGTGGTGCAAGTAAACCGACAAAAGAAAGACTCCCAGCTACCGCCACACTGCCACAAGCCAATGCTACAGCAAGTAATAATAATATTGTTTGACTTCTTCTCACATTTAATCCCAGACTTTGAGCTCTTTCTTGACCAAAGGATAATAATCCAATACGTTGACTATAAAACATAGCGACTGGAATAAGTACCACCGCCCAAGGTAGAAGTGAAAAAACATAAGGCCAACTAGCAGCCCAAATAGAACCAGCTAGCCAAGAATTAACAAAAGCATAATTTTCTTTTGATAATTTAATGGTACACAAAATCATTAATGCCGAAAGTCCTGCATTAACAGCAATCCCCGCCAATAAAAGACGATTCATTCCCAAAAATCCATTTCTAGTATAAGAAAAGAGATAAACAAGAAATGCTGCCAACAAACCACCCAAAAACGCTACGAACAACAATAAAAAAGGAGAAGCATGATTGGCATAAAATCCTAAATAAACCATCACGAAAAAACCAGCACCAGCATTCATACCTAATATACTGGAATCTGCTAATTTATTTCTGGTCACTCCCTGCAATAAAAAGCCAGATACGCCTAAACAAAAGCCTGCAAGCAAACTAATCAATAAACGAGGAGCTCGAAATTGATAAACAATCAGTTGATGAACTGCTAATCCCTTACCTGTAAATATATCAAATAACTGATCGAAAAAAATAAATGGTGTGCCGACCATCAAACTAATGATGGAAATTATGACTAATAAAAGGAAGAGCAAAAAAATTATTGACTTGATTTTTTTCATAACCGCTCCCTCCTAACTTGAAAGAGTAAGAACGGGACACCAACCAGTGCAATAACCAAACCAAACGGTGTCTCAAAAGGTGGGTTGACCATGCGAGCAAGAAAATCTGCAAACATAACCATTCCTCCTCCTACTATAAAAGAAGCTGGAAGAATATAACGATAATCTGTACCGATAATTCCCCGCACAATTGGCGGTACCATCAATCCAATAAAAGAAACTGGACCAACAAGCGACACAGCCATTGCTGCTAAAATTGCTACGATGATAAAAGCAATCCATCTAATCCGTGTTGGATGCCCACCTAGAGCCAAAGCATGTGATTCACTTAGATTAACGAGCGATACCGACCGACCTAAAAAGAAGGAACAGCAAACAATAAAAAGATAGATAGGCGCTAACATTTTTAACTGTTGCCAAGTAATGTTGGCAGCCCCTCCTACAAACCAAAAGGCCAAATCTTGTTGCAAATGAAACAGCTGGGTTAACGCTTGACTGAGCGCTGTAAAAAAAGCACTAATCGCCACTCCTGCTAGAATAAATTGAATCGGATTCATCCCCATTCTTGAAAAACGTAAGAAGCCAAAAACAAGCAACGTAACAAGCAATGAACCAATCAAAGACATTAAAAAAATTGAAAATGCAGATGCTTTTGGCCAAAAAGCAAACCCAATGGCCATTGCAAGAGATGCACCTGAGTTGATTCCTAACAATCCAGAATCCGCTAAAGGGTTTCTAGTTACTCCTTGCATTAAAGCACCACTAAGTGCAAAACAACTACCGACAAAAAAGGCGCCTAATACCCGAGGTAAACGAATCGTTCGAATAATCAATTGAGATTGATCGGATGAATCAAACTGAAAGAGGGCTTGCCATAAATTTGAAAAGCCAATTGATACTGCCCCATTTGATAAAGCAAAGAAAAAAATAATTAAAACAAGTACTGTGAGCACAATAAGAACACTCAACTTACGTTTTTGCTTCATCCTCTCTCCTCCTTACGATCTTTGATTAAATCGTAAGTTAAAAACACCGGTTTCTTTGTCTCTGGTAATTGAATGATCTGAGCATCAATCTCAAAGATCTCTCTCATCCATTCTTTCGTGATCACTTCATTTGGTTTTCCATGAACCAGTAATTGACCATTTTTCATTCCGATTAAATAATCTGAAAAACGCGAAGCATGGTTGATGTCATGAAGCGACATTAAAATCGTTGTCTTTTTCACCTGATTAATCTCTATTAATAATTGCAAAATTTCCAATTGATGAGCAGGATCTAAAAAAGTAGTTGGTTCATCTAAAATCAAAATATCTGCTTCTTGCGCCAACGCCATAGCAATCCAAACTCTTTGTGCTTGTCCTCCTGATAAACTAGACAGTTCCCTTTCTTTCAAATTCGTTAAATGTGTCACTTCTAAAGCCCATTCAATCGCATGTAAATCTGCTTCATTTAGGCCACTAAAAAATTTTTGATAAGGATAACGTCCATACGAGACGACCTCTGACACAGTCATACCTAAAGGAAGTTCACTACTTTGTGCTAATAAAGAAATTTTTCGTGCCAGCATTTTAGGACTATATGTAGCTATTTCAGAACCATTTACAATGATTTTCCCCTCTGATACAGGAAGAATACGGGTAAAACTTTTTAATAAAGTGGATTTGCCACTACCGTTTGGCCCAATCAAACTCGTCACTTTTCCTTCTGGAATCTTCACCGATAATTTTTCAATGACTTGTTTATTTAAGTACCCTGCGGTCATATCAACGGCTTCTAAAGTAGTCATTTTTTTCACCCCTTCATTGAAAATCATTCTCAATTATGAAGCTCCTTCACAATTTCGTCAAGCATTACTTTTACTGATTCATTCACAAAAAGAGTTGACACTGCTTCAATTGTCAGGAATAATATCAATTGAGAATGATTATCAATCCCATCAGGAGGAAAAAATGAAATCAAAAAAGAAATTATTCACAATTGCTCTATCTATTTTACTGATCAGCTTCATCAGTGCTTGCTCTTCATCTACTACAACAAATTCATCCAATTCCCAAGCGACCACGGGAACACATACTGTAACGGATACATTGGGTCACAAAGTAGCAATACCAAATAATCCTAAACGAATCATTGGGAGTTATTTGGAAGATTATTTGGTGGCGCTAGGAGAAAAACCAGTCGCTCAATGGACAGTCGGCAGTGGTTCGATTCAACATTATTTACAAAAAGAATTAAAAAATGTACCGACCATCTCTTATGACTTACCTTATGAAAAAGTACTAAGTTTTGAACCTGATCTTTTATTGATTTCCTCTTCCGCCACAGTGGAAGGTGGAAAATATGAACAATATAGCAAAATTGCTCCTACGTATGTCGTAAAAAACGGCAATGATGTCACTTGGGAAGAACAACTAAAAGACGTGGCTAAAGCTTTAAATAAAGAAAAAGAAGCAGAAAAAATCATTACAGATTACCAAAACGAAGTAAAAGAAACCAGAAAAGAATTAGCGAATAAAATCAATAATAAAACGGCTGCTGTCTTATGGGTGACCAATAATTCTGCGTTTATGGTTAGTGACACACGATCAAGCGGTCGCATTATCTATGATGATCTTCAATTTGGCATCCCTAACTTAGTCGCTGAAGTTTCAAAAAACGCCACTTCTGACTGGTCAGCTGTTTCTTCTGAAAAATTAGCACAACTAGATGCCGACTACATTATTTTAGTCAACAGCGACGAAAAAGCGGCGATGTTTAACGAAGCTACTTGGCAAAATTTAAAAGCGGTAAAAGAGAACCATGTTTTAGAATTTGGTCCAGAATCAAGCTGGTTATATAATGGCCCAATTGCTAGTCAAAATATGGTAAAAGATATCAAAAATCAGTTAAATTAACAAGAAAATGAGGAGCATAGCACAATATAAGGAATACTTTTGTTCTATGCTCCAATCACGTATAAAAACAGAAGCAAAATAAAATAATTCCTACTTACTTCACGGAGATGAACACATCATCCTCTCCTATAATTATTAATATATGAACATAATTTCCTTCAATTATTGCTTTTTTTGCCATTTTTGAAAGCGATGCGCATACCTATTTTCTTGGTTAATAATGCCTTCATGTTCTTCAACCAATTCAAAATCTGAAAAGTCAATCTCTCCAATATAGGTGTCTCCTTCAAATTCACCGTCAATCAATGTCCGCCAGATAATCCCTGTTTCTGGTAATAAATCCTGAAAAATTTGACTTCCACCCGACACATAGATATCTTCTGAAACGTCTTTTGCATACATTAATAATTCTTCGATGGAATGAAAGACTTCTGCATTTTCTTCTACTTTAAAATCTTTTTGAGTGGTCAAAACTATAATATGCCGATAAGGTAAAGATAATTCTCCCATCCCTTCATACGTTTTTCTTCCCATCACTAATATTTTATTCATTGTGTGTTCTCTAAAAAAGCGCATGTCATTTGGTAATCTCCAGGGAAGCAACCCATCTTTACCAATTAAACCATTTCTATCTTGTGCCCACATTGAAATGAACATATCGTCTCCTCCTCTTAAGCTTTCTATTAAGCATCATACACAAAGCAAACAATCAACACAAAGTATATGAACATCGTTAATTATTGGATAAGAAAAAAGACTGGAATATCCTATGATTTCCAGTCTTCTTAACAAATTTTATTCACTCAAACGAGCAAATAAACCTATTGTCTTATTTTTATTTAGTTTCACGGTGTAAAGTAACTTTACGTTCGCGTGGGCAATATTTTTGTTTTTCCAAACGATCAGGGTTGTTACGTTTGTTTTTGCTTGTTAAGTAGTTACGTTCTTTACAAGAAGTACACTCTAATGTAATGTTTACGCGCATGTTTTTCCCTCCCCTTTGTTTACTAGAATCCTCTAAGATGACTCTCAGACTTGATTATCTTACCATAATTTTCAAATGATTACTAGCCTTATTATAAAATTTGTTAAGTAATATTACTTGACGAAAATACCAAAAATTGGATCTATCAAACAAAATCTTTTTCTTTTTTACCTTTTGCACTTACACTGAATATAAAGCCAAATCTTATATATTAAAGGAGGAACATCATATGCCTTGGAACATGAAGGACTACCCAGCTTCCATGAAAAATTTAGAAGAGTTGACCCGAAAAAAAGCCATTGATATAGGCAATGCGTTGTTAGCAGAAGGATACCCTGACGATCGAGCTATTCCCATTGCGATCAAACAGGCAAAAGAATGGTATGAAAACGCAGATAGCTCAGAGAAAAAAGATTTTTCTAAAGAAAAAAATCCTACCAAGAAAGATAAACATGATACAAATCCACGCGCTTCGAAATTATTAAATGCCGATGTCCTCGTAAAATTTGAAGAAAATGAATGGATTGTCTTATCAGAAGGAGCAAAAAAAGCCAGCAATCGTTTTGATACAAAAGAAAAAGCGATTGAAAAAGCAAAAGAAATTGCTCAAAATAAAGAGACATCAGTAATCATTTATAAAAAAGATGGGTCAAAAGAAAGAGAAATAAACAACTAATTCTAAAATAAGACAAAGAAACTTAGGAAAATTCTTTCCAGTTTCTTTGTCTTATTCTGTCTTTTTATACAGTTACATAATTAATGGTTTCCATTTTTGGAATTTCTTCATCAATAAAGTACACTTTATACCAAGTTAAGAAACTAAAAATCGTCCAAATTTTTCGTTGTTCTTCTTTTCGACCTTCATGATGATCGTTTAATAAATTCATGATCTTTTCTTGGTCAAAAAATTCTTTGGCAAAATCCGCTTCAAATAGTTCTTTTACTTGCTTATATCCATGCTCTTCTTTCAGCCAAGCTTTAATCGGCACCGGAAAACCTAATTTCACACGATTTGACCATTCTTCTGGCAAATGTTTATTTGCTGCTTGGCGGAAGACATCTTTCGTGTTGTTTTGATTCAATAAGAACTTACTTGGAATTTGTTGTGCCAACTTCATTACTTCAATATCTAATAAAGGAACACGTACTTCCAATGAACTAGCCATTGATAATTTGTCTGCTTTTAGCAAAATATCTTTTGGCATCCATTGATGAAGGTCTACATACTGCATTTTATTCACTTCATCTTCAATATTTTCTGTTTTTGCGTAATGAACAGACATAATCTCATTAACAGAGAGTGCTTGTTGGTACTCTTTTGTTAAAACTTCTGTTGCTTCATTTTCTTCAAATACACGTGCATGCCCAATAAAATATTCTTTGGCAGGAGCTAAAGACTCATACAAATGGATTCTGCCATGGAAATTTCTCATTTTACCAATCGTTCGTCCTAAGTGGTAACGGGTTCCTTTTGGTAATTTTTTCAATCCTTGAGCAATGACACGAATAAATTTTGAATTTGTATGGAAACCATACGTCTGATATCCCGCAAATAATTCATCTGCTCCCTCACCAGATTGTACGACACGTACGCTTTTTGAAGCTAAATTAGCTAAAAAGTAAAGTGGTACACAGGAAGGATTGGAATCTGGCTCATCTAAATGATACTGGATCAATGGAAAAGCTTTAAAAGACATGTCCCCATCAATGACAGCGGCTGTATTATCTAAATCCAATAACTCAGTCAGTTTTCTCGCTTCAATTGCTTCATTATAAGTTTTATCATCAAACCCAATCGAAAATGAGTGATCTGGTTTTAATACAGAAGTAACATAACTTGAATCAACACCACTTGATAAAAATGAACCAACTTCAACATCACTTATTGTATGAGCGGCAATAGATGCTTGAACTGTTTC
The DNA here is from genome assembly GCF_007990225.1 of Enterococcus villorum. Classification (GTDB taxonomy): domain Bacteria; phylum Bacillota; class Bacilli; order Lactobacillales; family Enterococcaceae; genus Enterococcus_B; species Enterococcus_B villorum. The sequence goes on from NZ_BJWF01000005.1 coordinate 49,597, forward strand.
ATCAATCTTTTCAATCCATTCTTGTCTTGAGTGACTTTGTTTTGTTTCAAAATCAGCATCCCAATATTGTCGGATATCCAAATGGCCATTTTTATAAGTAAAATAATGTCCTTCAGGTAAACGATAAACATCTTTAAAGAATGTCTCACCGTTTAATGGTGAATATTGAAACGTCATATAAGGTTTTAACGCTGATTTATTCAATTCTTTGTGAAAGTCTGGATGTGGTAAAAAACTCTTGATTTCTGAACCAAACATGAATGTGCCATTCATTTCAGTATAATAATAAGGTTTGATTCCAAAATGGTCACGAGCGCCAAATAATTCGTTTGTTTCATTATCCCAAATAGCAAAAGCAAACATCCCACGAATTTTTTGTAAAAGCTCTGTTCCCCATTCTTCATAGCCATGTAGTAAAACTTCTGTATCCGCATGCGTTTGAAAAACATGTCCGGCTGCTATTAACTCTTCTCTAAGGGGTTGATAATTATAAATTTCTCCATTAAAAATAATGATCTTTGTCCGATCTTCATTATAAATAGGCTGCGTACCACCTTCTAAATCAATGATACTTAATCTTCTAAAACCTAAAGCTATATGTTGATCAATGTAATCACCAGAACTATTTGGTCCTCGATGAACGATTCGATCCATCATAGCATTTACTATTGTCTTTTTATTGTCTTTGTCATTCACAAATCCTACAATCCCGCACATCTATCTTTCACATCCTAAATAATTATTACTATCTTCATTTTTTATCCATATGAATCTTATCATAGAGTACATACAAAAACTAACCACTAACACTCTTACAGTTTCGTCACATGAAAAAATATTGAAATTTTTCATATTGGTTATAAAGATGTCGTTCTATCAACTAATTTAACATGTTTTCACTTATGAAGCTACTACCTTTGTAAGGCAACTTAGAAAATAGTCTTTATTATTTAATTTTATTTATATTTTATCTATTACGGCATATGAACTAATTGAGGATATTTTTGTAGATTTTCTACGTAACCAAGAATGAATAAATTAAAAAAGCCTCAAAATTGAGACTTTTTCTATGATCGGTTAATTATTGTCAATACCATGGTACAGATACCTACCATCGGTGAACCAGCATATGCCAGATAGTTCAGAAACGTTGATATAAGGAAGGTATCTGGCTAGATTAAGTAAAAGTTCTTCTATCTTTTCGGGAATTAGTTGTTCGCTATGTTTTCTGATTGTTGGGGGTACTTCTTCCATGCCCACACTTCGAATTGATCGGCATTCGGAAAGTTAGATTTGATTATTAATCTATACACATCAGATTCCGGGATAATTTTAAATTCTTGTTAATGACCTAACGAATCGTTTCCTCATGACTCAAGTGCCTTTTCACTATAAAAATTCATTTATTCCACTTCCTTTAGTATAATTTGGAAGATAATTAAATTAGTTAACTGTATTGACTTTTTTAAAAAGTGGATTCAAAATGAAAATACAGTCATATAAGCCAAGGAATACCCTGAAATCAACATTCTTAGTTTGACCCTCTCGAATTGTTTTTTCAGGTGTCTTTTTGTTGCCTGTTAGCTTATTAAATTACCTGAAGAATGCTGATATGACGTTCCTTGGTAGACTAAAATATCTTTGCAAGAAATAAGGGGGTTCGATTAACGGCATTGAGGAGAAATTAAATATTGGAGGAACTCGCTGTACTCTTAGAATAAAAATGTTCCGAACCTAATTAAAGTAGCTGACTACTTTGATTTATCTGTAGATTACCTCCTAAGAAGAGAGTCGAACAATAAAAAAACTTCTGTTGACTTATCCCAAGATGATATACTCTTATCTTTGGACAGTGAGACGCTGGATGAAGAAGACGTGCCATTGTTAATTGTACTAGCAAGGACTATGGAAACAGAAAAAATGGTAATTAAGAAACAAAACACATTGATTTCTGCACAGCGCACGAGCTTGGACACTTTCTTGAACGATATTTAGTACTTTCCCCTCTTTACTCCAAGTCGGTTCATAAACCGAAACTCGAACATGAAGCAAATAAATTTGCAATGCCATTACTTATGTATAATCTCATTATCAACGAACTGACAGACGCATCGCACTTCTTAATTGATAGATTCATGGATTTTTATAACATACCCATGAAGTTAAGTGATCTATGTCTCTCTGGACGTAAGAACTACTTCAACGAGGAGATATCTCCAGTATAACTTGATCAACAAATAACAAATGAAATAATAGGAAAAACAAAATATTTTTTTGTTTTATTTTTTCATCGAATAAAGTTTTTTTGAAAAATTAGGAAAAACAAACAATTAAATATGGAAAGATTTTGAAAACAAAAAAGCCCGCGGTGCAACGCGGACTCTACCCTTTTTTCTTAAAGACAAATATATTATAGCAGGAAACGAGGGTTAGTAAATGGATTATTGCGAAATTTGTGGCGATGACTTTGAAAAAGGCAAAAAGATTAATTTGACTTCCGGCGAAGTGATTTGCATTGATTGCAAAACCAGAACAAAAAAAGAAATGCGGTTAGGTATTTTCGACTCATTCAAATATTCCTTAGGCGAGATATACGAAATGTACCACAAAAAAGACATAGATTTGAAGTCTGTTTTTTCTAAGAAAAAATCATTCTTATTAGATGTGAAGAACACAGAAACTGTATTCGAAAAAGGTATCCATATAATAGGTGGTCAACATTTAATTGAAGCTGAAGGATATACAAAAATCGGACAGCTTACTGATGGCAGAGTCTATTTTAAAGGCAATTATAACTACTTCTATTATTTGGTATCTTTGGATTTCGAAGGTGCTAGATATAGAACCGAGACAGTTCAAACTTCAAATGGAATCACAAATACAAATTCGATAGAACGAACCAAAAAGAAAGGTAAGTCTGGTAAAGTTGTTGCAGGAGCTATAATAGGTACTATGATCGTGCCTGGAATAGGTACTGCTGTGGGTGCTTATGCAGGTGGAAAAGGGAAAGACAAGAAAAAGAAGAAAGCCAAACAAGTTGTAAGTACTAAAAACGTAACAAGTGGCACAACTCGAGAAGTCGAAGAAAATTCAGTGTGTCATCTGGAATTAGTCAGACTTTCGGACGACAAAAAAATAAAAATTTCTGTTAAAGCAAATAGCACAGATTATCACGAATTAGCAAGCATGGAATTAAAAACTGACTATTTGTCAAACCAAGCCATCACTAGAGAGCAAGCGATAGAAAAATTAAAAGAACTAAAAGAACTTTTCGATTTGAGCATCATATCAGAAGAAGAGTTTGATATCAAAAAGAAAGAATACTTATCTAATATCTAGCGAAGATTATTCAAGGAACACCCTTCCGATGCCTAACGCCTCACGTTAGGCATCGGAAGGACAACTATGGTAAAGATAAAAAAATACAAAAAAAGACGGGGCAACTGCCTATATGTTGAAAGCTTACTTAGGTACAAATTAGTCACCGTAAACTTGATAAGATTACTCCTGCGATAGTTCAAACTTTCGCAAACCAAAACGTAAAATACAAACATTATAGAGAATTTATCAGTACTACTTCTAGGATATTCGAAGCAGTGAAAACAAAAAATAAAGCTAGAAACATCGATGGATCAGCTCTGTATCAATGTTTCTAGCTCTATTAAATTTACCTAAAAGGAAGGTACAGGATTTATATATGGCTGGTAATAGAAGAAAATTACTAGCATATTTTAGCGATTTACCCTAATTTTTACTTGTAGTTATAAAATATTAGCACTAACTAAATTTCAAAACGTAGTCAAAAATGTATTTAAAATTCTAATCGGGTAAGTGTTCGACTAAACTAGATTTAATTATGTACGCTCCTCAACGAGGAGCTATTTTTATCGTTTAGGAATATTTAAATACCAACGTTTGTCATGGAAATCTTGCGCATCGCCTTTAGTGTTTCCTTCTGGATCATTCGTTGCCCGCATCATGACATAGACTTTCTTATTAGGGAAGTTGCGCATGTTAAAAGATACATGATATCCAACGTTTCCAAATGTCCCATACGCTTGATTTACATCTGGTCTATAAATTCCATCAGCTTTTACTCTAGCTAATTCTTTCCCAGTATTGTAATCCATAATGAAGATATACTCGTATTTATAGTTAGCAATGTGCCATCCAGCTACATGCAAGTTTGCATTTTCGATTTCCCCAAACTGATCAATGTGGGCGTCATTTGTTCCATCTGTCAGCGTAGGATTTGCTGCACCTGCTCTAGTTTGATCAATGACTGGTTTATCATCTGAAGTAGTTGGATTTTCATCGGTAAATCCATGAGCTAAATCATATGCTAATTTTTCTTTACTTACGCCCATTTCAGAAAGATAACCGTAAGGATCTGTATGATCGCCCCAGATATTTTGTGTTACCCATAAATGCGATTTGATTCCTGGTTGGTTATAAGGAGTATACAATGTTAATGGAATACCATATTTCATTGCTGAATCTCTAGCCAATTCAACGTATGCCTTGTAGTTTTTCTCAAACGTTGCTTTATCATGTGTGTGCTGTAACTCAATCTGCACAGGACTGTTGGCATTAGCATACGAACCAGCACCGTACTGTACATAACCAGGTTGTCCGACTTGATAAACAATTCCACCGTCTCCCACAATGTAAGCAGTATAAGCGCTAGTCCATGAACGTTGCATATACTGTGCTTCATTGCGTCCTGTTGCTGTTTCGTTAGCCGTTTCATGAAGTAAAATATACTGATTATTTGCTACTTGTGAGCTACCTTCATTTACACCTAAATTAAATTCATTGTTGATCGTATAGGCAAACCCATTAATTGGCAATAAAAAAAGAGCCGTTAATAGGCTCATCGCAGTAATAGTAATTTTCTTTTTCATTGATCATCTACTCCTTTAATTATTAGTTTTTTTATCAAATACTAAATTATATTTAAACAAAAAGACACGATATAAATCGTGTCTAACATTAATATATTATGAAAATAAAAATATTTGATTTTGCTATTTTTCTTTTTCTTCTACCCTAATAGAGTCCACTCCCCAATATGCAGCAACACTTCTATTTCTCTCATTATTTTTATCTGAAGTAATATCATTACCATTGTAAACTGGATAAATAGTTTGTGGCTTGTAATTTAATGGTGGAACAACTATATCCATTTCACCATTCTTAATTTGCCTTTTAATAGATTCATTTTGATTATTGTAACTTACATAGTTTTTATATATGTCAGCAGTTCCATTGAAAAAAAGTAATAAAAAACTAATCATTAAATAACTGAAGATCATAGAAAAAACAACTTTATTGATTTTATCAAAATTTGCTAGCAATTCAAAAAGACTAATTACTATAGATATGAAAATAAAAATAATTCCCCCAAAATAAGATCTAGACCAAGATAACGCGGTTGGAGAAATAGTAAGAACTCCTATTGTCAATATGCCACCAACGAAAAACAATGAACTTAAAATATTACTAATTGTTAAACTACTATTTAAGTACGATAAAACAATCAAAGCTAATGCTATCGTTAGAGGAAACATTGCATTTTCCTGTAATGCACGACTGATTGCAGGTATTGCATCAAGAATTTTCCAAAAGATTGAAAGATTACTTCTATCAAAATAAGTAGCCCTGATGTCGTTGCCAGGTGCCATTACCATAAAAAGAAAACCTACAATATTTCCAACAATACCAGCAATCATCCATTTTTCTATTTTTTTATTCTTATAAAAATACGAAAGAGCAGTATATACTACAACAATGAACAATGTGCCTCCAGAGGTATTTTCATTACACCAACCAGCTATTATTCCCAAAAGAAGCATCCCTATTGTCTTAAAAAAACTATTATTTTGTTCTTTAGATTCTGTTATATATCGATGATAAACCAAAATAAAAGATAACATAATAACCATTGCGGTGAGATAATTCACAGAACCAGCCATCCACAAGTAAACATTATTGAAAGCTGGAGTAAATATCCACATTAATGAAAATATGATAAACCCTTTTAGATAAACATTTTTAGTAGCCCGATCTTTTATTATGGAAGAAAACATAATAATTTGATAAACCAATATAGAAAACATGCAAGAATTATATATATTAAAATATATTTTTGGTAGTTTAGTAAAAAATCGAAAAATAACGTGGACTACTGATCTGCCAGTCCATGTCATATATTGTTGATATTCGTCAGATAAAATTGTTTTTATACTTGAGGTTTTTACAAAATAAGAATAATCGTCGTGTACCAAAGGGGACATGCTATTTAAAATAAGCATAAATACAAAAATACAAAATAAAACAATAAATAAATGTCTGTCGCTCTTAATTTTTTTAATCATACCAAACAATTAGCTCCTCTTTATTTCAAAATATAACTTAGTATAACATAAATTTATTATTTGGCAGCGTCAAATTAAAACATACAGAATCTATATTCCAACAAATCATTTGTACTATTTTCTCAAATAAAGTAGCACTTATCCATCAAATGATTTTCTATATCTAAATGTTCAGTTTAGTCCATTTCTTTCTCCTATTGTAATTTCTCGTGAATCTTCTCTACGGTACTCTTGATTGTCTCTACATCACCCAAAGCGTTCGTTAATTTGTCGATAGTATCTTGATACCGTTCTTCTCTTGTATTGTTCTGTTTCATTACCCAAACAAGTAAGCCAACAAACAATACTGCAAAACTTATTTGTTCAGGATTTGAAAGCAACGACTCCAACAATTTATCCATGCTTCATCACTCACCCCTTTCATTGCACAATAAAAAACCCCCACCTTTGAGCGTGTTAGTAGCAAAATTAGTATTTTATGCAGGTTTTACTTCTGATATTTTTAAGGATAATAGTTGTAGATGGAACATCTTTGCTGCGGCATCTATCCCTAAAGTAAATTCTACTTTATCTCCTGCGACTAAAGTGTGAACGTACTGACCAGCTTGAGATGTCATATAGTTTAAATTGGCACTACTACCTACATTAGCGAAGTTAGTATCACTTCCATTTTTTCTAATTTTTACATAAGCAAATTTGAACGTATTGTTTCCATGCAATTTTACAGAACCCTCAAAAAATAAAACACAGTTTCTGGTTGCGGTTAAGGTAATTCCATCACTACTTATCGTATATGGTAAATCACTAGCTGTGTGAAAAAAATCCGTAGCGACAAGAGTCCCTATTGGTATTTTTGTCCCATCTGGTGAATCTGTTAAATCTCTACCTTCACTGTAAATGGCGAATAGTGGCATTGCGTCACTAATAGTTTTAATGTTAGTTGTGTTAGTGGCTATCTTAGAAGTATTGGCAGTTACTTTTTTATCAACTTCATTAATGGAAGCAGTCAACTGCGAATTAATCTCCGATGCTTTCCCATCAGTATATTTATTTGCTTGACTAACAATTTCAGAAATTTTAGTATCTGTGGCCAGATTGTTTTCCACGTATTTAGGTGATAAATCCCAAACATATTCCTCTGGGTTATCAGAATCACGCATACCAATACCACGATATTTATACTCACTAATATTCGGAGTAGCTACATCTCCTTCCTCTATCTTTAACAACTCGATTGTGCAATTTCCAAGTGTATTTTTTGGAAATTGGTACAATTCGATATTGCTAGGATTAGCAGCAGCTACCTCATTAGGTGTAAAAGTTAAACGCCATGTATCAACTAAACCATTCACAGGAGTTAATGTGCCATAATCAATCGAACCATTTCCAAATAGTTTAAAAGACTGATTGACTGGCTTCGTTCCTTTTAGTGTGATTGTCATCGTTTTCCCTATTTCCAAATTCTTTTTCATCTTTGCGGCATACAAATTATAAGTTGATGTATTTATTGGAAATACAACCGACTGATTTGCCAGATTTTCATTCAAAGGAATTTTGGATATCTGCCATGGTTTTTCAAATAAGTTGGGGTGATATGGCGTAGGTATTGCTCCTTCTTCTAACTTGATATATTCTATACTGATTGATCCATCCACTATTTGGGAATTACTATCTAAACGTAGATAAGTACGCTCTACTTGTTTCATTTCTGATACACTACCAGTCACAGAAATCATTTTTGTTTCTCCCACTAACGTATCAGCTAAGTTCGTTCCCAATAGAATGTTACCTCCAGGAAATTTTCTATAAGTTAGTCGAACTTTTGACAAGTCTCCTACAAAACCCTCATTCACTGTTACCTTAGCAGAAAGCGTATAGGTTGTTTGGGGCTTGATTTGCATGACATTTCCTGTTTCAGCACCAAATCCAGAATTTCTAAAAGTTAATTTTACACCCCTATTTTCGTTGACAATTGTTACATTATCTTTTGTTGTAAAATAATCACTAGTTATAGTGCTTAATAGATTGGAATTTCCACTATAATCATAGTCTCCAAAATCAATGCTGTTTGAATACATCTTTTTCAACTTGCCAAGATCACCAATTTGCTGATTGGTTTGGTTCATCTTATCTTTGATTAACGTTAATTCATTTTGTGTTGAAACAACGTTTTGAGAAACAGTATCAATATTAGATTGAGTTGTTTTTAATTCCTCTGTTACCTCGACAATAGTTTGATCAATTGACTGTGCTGCATCCTCTACAAAATTATTTATTTGCTGGTTGGCCTTTTCGATTGTAGAATCTACATTTGTTAATGCCTCATTCACTGCATCTGTTGTTTCTTGCTTGATTCCATCGAGCAGTTGTTGAAAGTCTTTGAAATAATATTCTCCATTTAATTGAACATCTCTATCGATGATAGATTTCTCGATATTGAAAGTAAAAGCCAAGTTGTCGGTGTGACTGCCATCTGGAAAGTCAATATAAACATTCGCATCAACTTTGCCTTCATAAGCAAGTAACATATCAGGAATGAAGTATTTTACAATACCTTGCATGTAGCTTTCAGTAATGATTTGGTTGTCAAAAATAGGAAATTCTTTTTTCTCTTCACCAGAATAGATGTACATAAAAAGACGAACAGTCGCATTGATTAAATCAGTTGGACTTCCGTCTTGATTTTTAATTTCAAATTGTAATACGCCCGCTTTTTTGTCATAGGATTTGAAAGTAAAACCAGTAATTTTCGCTGGTGGATTTGTCGGTTCTGTCGGAACAATGATTTCTCCTGTCTTTTTTTCCATTGAATCACCTTCCTTAATAATTAAATAGAGGAGTCACCGTATTAATAAATTCCTTCGATACCTGCAATCGTAAAACCTGTGTCATCTGTAAAATCTATAGTTCCATTTCCATGAATAGTGGCCAATCGACATTTAGTAAAACGTAGCACCACGTTGTCACGATAATTAGTAAGTTCTATTCGAATATTCCAAATACTTTTTTCGGATGAACCTATACCCGTGAACATAATAACTGGGTTATCTACCGCTGGTGTTTCAAGCGTAAATTGTGTACCTAAACCCTTGATATGAAATCGTAAACGGCTAAAACGACGTGTACTAGCCGTTAAATTCATATTTTGTCCTACAGCACAATCTGAATCGCCCGCTTTCCACAGTTTCGTTACTTGTTCAATTCGTTTCCAATTTCTTGAATTGTAGCCACCTTCTCCGCCTTCCTTGCTTGAATTGATATAGAAAATACTTCCGTTTGATACATCAATCATCACATAAGTCTTACGTTGAGCGTGTTCCCCGAATACATGCAACTGGATAATTTGTCCAGGGATCATTGGATCAGGCGTTCCCATTTCGTCAGCCCAAGCCCATACAGTAGCGTAATGCCCAAATGGAATATTCCAGAAACTATACTTCTCACTTAAGTAATTATCCTTAATTAAATGACCGGTTGCTTGTGCTACGGTCTCAGGTGAAGCAAAACCTGCATTTCTCTCAGTAGCAAGCGCATGTGCTTGTTGGTCGTTACCATCACAATGAATAGCAAATTGTTCTAACATGTGATCAATTGCTTCTTCTCTTGTCATATCTTCAAACATTATCCATCACTCCTTCAATATGAAAATGACCGTTTTGTTGCTCGTCCCACGCCATTCATTATCAACATTCTTGCTGTCTTATCAATTGACAATTGATAAAAAGCTTCAAAATCAACACTAGTGTCTTTAGTAAATGCACAAGTTCCAACTATCATTTTCAAAGTACCGAGATTTCTCACCGTTTCCCAATGTTCATGCCCGCAAATGTAGGCAATAATGACACCTGGTCCTTTTGTGCTAAAATCAAATACTTCACTTCCTGTAACGGACTCCGATGGTTCTCCAGTTAGCGAATCATAATCAATGGTTACTGACACACCTTGTTTAAACCCATCAATAAGTGTCCGTAATGCTGCAGTATTCCATACACCTGTTGCGGAATCATCTAATGGAATATGACCTACTAATAAAACATGATAGCTACGATCTAAGTTCGTGAGGAAAGTACCGAAGTCTTTCAATTGTTCTGCTCCGATTTTCCCTATTTCCCCATCTTTTGTATGGCCACTGAATTCTTTATACTGACCGTTGCTATCAAGTGCATCACTATAATCATCTGTATCAATGCGATAGATTGCAATTCCTTTATCTGGGAATAAACGACCACCGAATGTGCCATTATATAAATGGTGCATATCCGCACTATTTAAACAAGTTTCTGGTGTATGCCCTATCCAAGCATAAGGAATTTTTCCAGTATCATGATTTCCACGACAAACGATGACGTCTTTTTTCCATACACTAGCAAAATTTGCGAAACGTTTTTGTATGGCCATTGAATGTGTTCGCCCAAAGTCACGAACACCAATCTTGAACTCTCCTGTACGCCCACTATTACAATCACAGTTATCTCCACCGTAAACAGTCACATCACAGTGTTTGGCCATTTCTTTAAATTTTGCTAAAGTACTCCAACGCCTAGGATTCGTCGAACTATCTCCTGTTGTAAAAGCACTGTCTTTCCCCATCCCATCGACGTGAGTATCTGTGATGAACGCAACGTTAAATAACTGATGATCAATGTTGGCAATAACTTCATCAAAATTAGACGGAACAGAATATCCACCGTCTGTAATCTGTCGCACAGAACTAGACACAGAAAGTTTTTTATTTTGAATGTCATTTAAGCGATCAGCTAAACTATCATAATTTCCTTTCGCTTCATTCAGAATGTTAATGATCGTACCACCAGGATCTATGTTTTCCAGTAATTCACGATTCTCTTCTAACCACTGCTCCCAGTCATTTTTGCCCTGAACCATGTAATCTTTGAATTTTCTTAGCAAATCCTCAAAGGTCCACACACAGCCAGAATCACGTAACTGGCTTCTAGATATTCCAGAAATGACTCGATAGGTAAAATCCTGTGTGCTAAATTGTTCACTCCAAGTTCCATCACCATTAAGTGATCGGAAACTGAAATGTGCGGTGTTTTCACCGCCCCATTGCCAGTCAGGCTCACTTAACGTATAAACAAGCCTTGCTTGTCCTGGACTGTATTCTTGTACTTTTTGTTCAACAGGTTGGTTTTCGCCAAATTTTGTTGTGTTAATAAAAAATGGCACTAGGCCATCGAATGTTTTTAGTTTGCCATGTTCCACCACTTCAACAACCAATTTTTGGGTTGAAACATCTCCTTGTCGAACTTGAATCATTCCCACATAATTATAGGGTTCTGTTGTGCTTAATATAACGTTCCATTTTGCCATCAAATCTCCTCCCTATTTTGGTGGTATGACAATGGAAGAAATTGCACTTGCACTATAATACTGGCGATCTAACTTTCCACAAATCATACCTAACTCTGTATTTTGTTCATAAGTTTGCATACGACCATTAGCTAAGCCTCGGATAACGCCAGTATGTCCATAAGTTCCATCTGCAAACCATGAACCCACTTGTCCACCTCTTGCCCAATTAATAATTGCACCAACTACTAATTGATCGTATCTAGGGTTTTGAATCACTTTCCAACCAACAGCAGACCAATCATAGGCAATACCAATATCAGATGCTGCAGAAGTATTTCCTATCACATGAGTTAAACCATATTTTGTTCCAGCACCCATGCCACAACCACCCAGATATCCTGAATATTCTGCAGACAAACCATAACACTGACCATTACCAATTCGTTGTCCAATCAAAGACTCTAAATGTTTTATTCCTGCTTCTCCAGTAGCTCCTCCTGGTTTTAAATCTTTAAATTTGTTATACCAGTTAACTGCATAATCTTGACGTTCAGGATGTGTCGCTGCCGGACGTTCATAGTTTCGTTCAAAAGCATATGCTGCTTGTCTTGGATCAGTACAGACCTTAAATCCATCAACCGTCGTAGGTTGTACTACGCCCATCCATTGTCCATTTGTAAATGTCCAAATAAGCAACCGAACTTGTGCATCTAAGCTCGTTATTGGTTCTTTAATACCTGCAGCATTAAATAAGTTTTGAACATAAACTTTTCCATCCCATGTTGCTGGACCAACAAGAGGATATGAAGAACCATCCCACTGAACTAATCCGTATGCTGGTCCAGCTATTTGAACAGTATCAGGATCAAAAGTTCCTCCTGTTTCTTGTTGAATGTTCCCTAATATTCCACATGCAGATTGTTTCGTAAATCCGTTATTACACAAAATATCGTAAATTCTCCAAGCTCTCTTTTCTGCATCTGTTTTTAATTCACTAGGATACCCACCAGTAGATTCTCCACCTCCTGATGGACCACCACCTTGTCCAGGAATTATTTCTTTTCTTTTAACTGTAAGTTTTCCTTGTACATCTAAGTCTCCAAAATAAATTGCTTTACCATTTCCTAATAAAACTAATCCTTTTCCTACTTTAGGAGAAATCAAAATATATTTGCCGTCTCCATTTGTACGAATAACTAAAGAATTATCTTCAATAGGGGTTGGCGTAGAAGCCCCAGGAAAAGGATTACCAGCAGAATCAGTTGTTCCAATCGTTCCAATTGAACCCTTAGAATTCCAAAATTCCATACCTTTTTTGGTTAGCTCCATGATTTTTTTGTTTTCATTCCAAATTTGAAGTGTGCCTTTTACAAGTTTTAACACATCACCATAAGCATTAAAGGAAGTTTCGAATACTTCTGCATTTATTGTTCCTACTGTGATGAAGTCAGCAACAATTTCTCCTTTTGATGTGATAGCAATACCAAAAGGTCCATTTACGCCATTATCTGAATAACCTAACCCATTCAAATTCCAGCGCCACACACGTTTTGCACTCGCTACGTCATCGGTATCCATTATAAGTATCTCGGATGGTGCTTTCTCTGGACGAAAAACGACATGTCCACCAGAATTCCCAGTAATCCATGCCGTTGCATTGAGTACGTTTTGCACTAATGTTTCTGTCCGATTATCAATTTTCTTTTTGAGTTCTTGAGTTTGAGAATTCATTGTAGAAGTATAAAGAGATAAGTCATTTCCTAAAACTAAATTCTTATACTTGCCAAGTGTAGGAAAATAGGTGTATTCCACTACTCGCTCAGCGATTTCAATATCAAGCTGTTTTGCTCTTACATGAACAACATCACCAAAGCTTAGAGTTGAAAGCTTTTGATACATTTCACCGTATTCCAGAGTATGCTCCAACGAAACCATGCTTACCGTATGAGTCGCTTTAGGTTCATGAATACGGTCTTTATCAAACAATGTGTTACCCCATTTGATAAGGTCATCCACTGTTTTACAATCCGAATTTTCTCTTTTACCTATACGCCGATTTTCATCCGTTACTCCATCTATTTCTAAAAATCCATAGGTGATAGGGTCTTTATCTTCGTTATAATCATTGTCAGGAACACCACCAACCAGAAATAGACTGTTTACAATAGATTCTTCGTCTATTTCTTCCTCAATAGCTTCGAGATTTAAGCCAAAATCAATTCTAAATCCATTATCAGCTCCAATTTGTTTGACTAGATTCAAATCATAATTATTCATGTCTAATTCTGCGCTGGCAACACCTACTAGATTTTGATTACCATTGTTTGAACCAATGATAGCTTCTACTGGAGCAACTTGCTTTGCAGTGAACTGATGTATTGTTCCAACATTTGAAAGATAATTGAATTTTTGTGAGAATGCCAAACTGGATTTTAGATTGTTCATGATCTGTGTTCCATTGCCATTATCTGTGAAAGACTCAATAATAAAATTTTTATTGGCCATAAAGCCAATATGCCTTGCCGTTACTGAAATAGAAGTCAGATTTTTTTTGACATTGTATATTTCAAAATACTGCCATGATCCATCTGGCACCTTTGCTTTTAAAAAATTTCCTTTTTTTAAATATGATCGATACTGACCATTTTTGGCATAATTTCCATAAAAACGATATTGACCATTCAATACTCGGTTAATCTCTGGCAAATCTTCCCAATCAATTACCGAAAATCCGTTCACATCCAAATCTTCTGGTACCTTGTTATAAGCGTAAATGAATTCTTGCGTCACAGATACACACTCCTATTCCAAAATCGAATTTGATTGAACTTGCCAGATAATTCGATGGTGTTTTTTCCTGGTGTCAAAATCGGCCAATCGCCTTTTGTAAACAGCGATAAACCTTCCTGAACAACTTTACCCAGTTCAGTATCAACCGCCACAGTTCCAGTTACAGTGTTTAAAACAGTTAACGTTCGATCGCCGATTTTTATTGAAATGTCCCCACCTTTTGAATCAATTTCAAGATATGGTTGGGCTTTTTCGTCTCCGTGATCATAAATTTCAACTTTAGACACGTTGAAGTTTTTAGGTGTTTCGCCAACTTTTCTTTTGAAAGGCTGGCACCGAAAAGTAACATCAAAAGTATAAAAATAGCCCCACTCATTTTCGAATGGAACTTCTTTACTCATACTACAAATAGCGTCTAAATATTTATCTGGATCATTGTGAGTGATTAATTGACTTTTCCCTGTCAGCCAACGTTTAACTTCTCTCAGCCGTGAATGCGGAATGGTAATCCCTTCGATTTCAAGGTTGAACGGTTCATAATCATCGAATGTTTCAGTTAGTTCGCCGTTTCTGCCTTGTACCGTATACGTTTCATAGCGTTTGTTTGGCATTATTTCAGGCAACTCGCTTTCAATAATGCAATTCATATCAAGCGTAGCATTCAAATTTTTCCAAATGAAATTGGGTTCATCAGAATTCATGAAAATTCGACTCATTCAGGAACACCTCCCAAATCATAAATAGCTTGTCGATTAGCTCTTGCAAATTTACGGTTCATTCGATCTAATTCCGATGGATTATTTGCATCAACTTTGCCAATATGGATATGTTGCTCGATATTACCATCAGAAACTTTTCCACCGATACCTCTGCGTTTTTCTTCGTCAGATAATGGAGTCACAGTAGTTTTTCCATTTTTAGCAGTTAATAACTCTGGTCCAGCTTCACCAACAATCGCTTGTCCATTGATTAAATGACCACCTTGAGCTAAATATGGGAGCTTGGATATAGAAAATGATTTACCACCAATACCAGGAACCCATTTTGGTATTTTGATATTATTCAGTCCACCAATAAAACCATTAATCAAACCAATCATGGCATTAATAGGAGCTTTTCCCACAGCAACAATACCATCGAAAATACCGCCAAAAATATCAACCAAACCTTGCCACGCTCTTGACCAATCACCTGTAAATATACCAGTAATAAAGTCAATAAATCCTGTCAGTATCCTCTTTCCTGCATTATAAAAATTCATGAAATTAACTACTATTCCTTCGAAAACACCAGAAATATAGCCACCTATAAATTTAAAAACTTCTACGGCGACATCTGAAATGCCTTTGAAAAATGCATTAACTCCATCATGAAACCATTTCACTTTGTTATATGCCAATACAAATCCAGCAATCAATAAAGCTATTCCTGCGATTACTAAAACAAACGGATTCGTTGCAAGAAAACCAGATAAAGTCTGCCAAATCCCTATAAAAGATTTAACTCCACTAACAATTTTAGTAATTGAACCCATAAGTGTTCCTAAAATCACTAATAGTGGACCAATTGCTGCTACTACTAAAGCTATTGTTACTAACATATTTTTTTGCCCTTGATCAAGTGAATCAAGCCAAATTTTAAATCGTTGCAATGCATCTATTGCCAATTCGAAAAAAGGCAACAAAGCTATTTGTACGCTTTCTCCCACAGATGCCATTGCTAATTTTGCGTTGTTCATGGCCATATTTGCCTTATCAATCGGATCAAGTGTAGCTTCATAAGTAGAACCAACAGAGCCACCACTTTCTGAGGCAACTTTTGCTAAATCTTCTAGATTAAGAGTTCCCCTTTTAATTGCATCAGCCATTCGAGGACCGCCTTTATTACCAAAAATCTCAGCAGCAGCATTAATTGCTTCAGTTTCTGAGCTTGCATTTTTAATTTTATCTTGCAATTCTCCAAGTCCTTGTGACAATGTTTTCCCGTCTTTAGCATAGGTAACTGTGGCTTTAGATAGACTACTCAAAGCTGCGCTAGAATCAACACCAGCTTGCTCGAATTGCCCCATTAATGTAATACCTTCACCAAAACTCAATCCTAGTTGTTTGATTTGAGGGGCTCCATCAATCGCCTTTTGCATTAAATCATCTACAGATTGCCCTGTATTTTGAGCTGTCTTTGTTGTTACATCTAATACAGAATTTAAATCATCATAAGACATGTCATAAGCCTCAATTGCTTGTCGAGCAAAAATAGCCGATTGCGAAACATCTGTATCATTGATTTCAGCATACTGTAGGAGATAATTGGTGGAATCTTCCAGTTTTTTGTCCATGAATCCAAATTGAGTATTTACTTCGCCAATGGCTTCTCCTACCGTTTGTAAAGGCAAGTGAGTATTTGAACCAACATTTTCAAAAGATTGCGATAGTCTATCAGCTTGATCACCTGTTGCTCCGGTTTTAGTAATAATAGTATCAAGAGCTTCATCTACTTCACTAAAAGCTGCTAGTCCTGCAGCACCTGCAGCAACAATTGGTGCAGTTACGCCAATAGACATTTTTTCACCGACACCTTTAACTTTTTCGCCAGCTTCTTCAATTTTTTGAAGTTTTTTTGCGGTATCAACAGAAACATTTCCCTGTTCTTTTAATGCATCATTAGTTTGCTCTAATGCAGAACGCAGTTTATTTTCTCCTGTTTCAGATTCCAAAAGTCTTTTATAGAGTTTTTGAGATTGGTCTGAATATTCACCAGTTTCTTTAACTGTTTTTTCATACTCTTCCCTTAACATCTGGGTTCGCTTTTCTGCTAAAGAAAGTTGTTTTTCTAATTTTTTCTTAGTAGCTGTTAATTTCTCTGTTTGAGTTGCATTCTTATCCATGGCAGACACTTGGTTTTTGTACTCGGTAGCTGCTAAGTTCATTTCTTTATTGATTTCTTTAATTGTTTTTGAATAGCTTACTTCGCCATTCGTTTTAAAATTTAAAACAACATCTGATTCTTTCCCTGACATTTTAGCGCTCCTTTCCTACCACCAAGGACTCTTATCCATAGTTATGGATTGAGGTGGCTCAAACTCAGTATTTTGTTGTAACCACTGTAGGTATGATTTCAGCCACAAGTTAGGCGTAGATTTCAAAAAGAAACTCTCACTCCAATTTAATAGAGTGAGAGCAACATAAATATAAAAACTCCAAGGAGTTCCTATCTCTTCCGATTCTTTTTGTTTTTCTTTCTTTTTGCTTGCGCTTTTTGAAAGTCTTGTGGCTTCTTGGATTTTTTTAGGTCTTCTACCTGAAATGTCTGACTAGCAAAAATTTCCATACAGGTACTATAAGCAGACAACACCTCTCCACTCATTCCTAAGAATTTAAAAATAGTTTCTGGATCTTCCTCTAAACCACCAGTGCGCAACATTGCATAAATCAAGGCACGCATGATTTTTAAATCACTAGGCGATAAGTTAGCAGAAGAAATTTTTCCTTCTTTTTTGTATAGCATGGCATTCATATCAGATTCGAATTGCGAATAATCTCCACCATATACATCTGCTATAAATTCCATTGTTTGCATAGTAAATGAGATAGGGAATTCTACACCTTGAATAGAGACAGTAGCAGAATTTTTTAAGTCTTCAACGTTAATTCCATAATCAGATAACCGAGCCATTAGCCTGCACCTCCAACTTTAGCCAATGTTTTCCACTGTTCTTCATCGTATACAGGTTGAGCAATGAATTTATTAAATAATTCGAGAGAAGCTCCGTCTCTATTTGAATCAAAGCTTGAATACATTACGTTGTTATACTTCAATCCAGATGAAATGAAGTTCGCAGTTACATCATCAATTTTCGTTTCATCATCAGCAGTAGCATATTCTTCATCAATAACATTGGACAACTGTGTTTTGGGATACCAAACAGCTTTCTTTCCACCGTTTTCAATATTTCCAATAAAACCAAATGCGAAATAAGGAAATTCACGAGCAGTATTTTTGCCAAAGGTTACACCACTTTCAGCAATCAAGCCTTTCAATTCGTCCATAACAGCAATTGGAATTCCTACATGATCCAGAGCTAACTCATGTTTTGTTTCTCGACTTACACGCCGAAACATTTTACTAGATGCCCATTTTTCAAGAGCTGTTCCATTTCCCTTTATTCCTAATTTTGTAGCAATTGGTAAACGAACAATCTCGCTATAAGTTGGTGCTTCTCCAACAGTATCAGGAGTAGCCATCATACCAATCAATATATCGTCTAATCCTTCAAAATAGAAAGTATCTTGCTTTCCCATTTAGATCATCCTTCCCACATTTTAATAATTTTCTTTGTCATAATTTCTTCAATTGTTTCTTTGTTTTGTTCATATGTTCCACTCGCAAAATGTTGGGCTCGTTGCTTTGTTGTCCCATTTTCAGCAAATCGCCAATAAAAAGCTGTGTCTTCAAATTGAACTTTTACTCGTTCATTTTCTACTACAACTCTTACATGATCTTTCATATGCTTTTTCTTTAATAATGACTTAGGTATTTTAGGCAATAGTTGCTTCAGGTAAAAATTAGCAGCTTCTTCTAAAGATTCTATTGATATTTTTTTCGGATCTACCTTTGAAAGATTTCCTAAATAATCTGCCATGTCAGCAAATCCGTTCGTATTATTTGCCATTTTCCACACATCTCACATACGTGTAATAGTTAGTCACTGTCTCATCATTTTCGTCACCTTGTATACCCACGAAATCGACATAAGGGATACCTACTTTTTCCAAAGCTTGCTCAATGACTACTAAGTCCTGCTCTGTTCCTAACGTAAAGAAAGAAATTTGATAGAATGGCATCTTTTTATATACTTTTCCGGAAGCCATTTTCTTATTAATACTCACATTTGAATACACGATATATGGATACACTGTTCCTAAAGTAGCCTTATCTCTAAACACCGGTAACTTAGTTGATTTCAATGCTTTTATTAATTCATTGAAGTTATTCGACATAAGCTAAACTCAACTCCATTTCTCTTGTATCGGGATTTGTATAAATCCGAGTAATGTTATACGTCACAGAATCAATTTTGAGGGCATTTAGCTTCTCTGTGATAGATTTATCCCATCGAACTTTAATTCGCCTGACAACGTCTGTCTTGGCTTGCTGTGATAAATATTTTTCTTGAGAAGTCACACCAAGTTCTTCATAGAAAATTGGGCGCTTGAATTCATAAACCGTAGTTGGACGATCGTTCTCATCTGTTCCTGTTTTGATTTCTAGCAATTCAGCTTTCCATCGCAGATTATTAGTCTGTCGTTTCGGCATTTTGAATCACTCCTTGCACAATAAATGGCGTCATAGCATTCATAGCTTTGTCGAGTTCATCCTCTGAAACTCTATATTCATAGGCAATGCCGGCAACCATCAAAATAAGATATTCTTGTTGGCCACCAGTTGCTGTTTTGACATAATCTTTTGCCATATCTAAATAAAAAGAGAGCAAAGAATCATCCATGCCCTCTTCAAAATGAATATGTGATTTGAATTTTTCCTCTAAAGATAATTCTTTAGTTTGCTCTTCCATCTTAATCACCAACTGGTTTTGTAATTTCATAACGATATACTGCAGGTTCAAACGGGGAATAAACCAATTGTCCATCTAATAAATTGTAAATTTGGAATCCAATTTGATTTTTACCAGAGAATTTTTCAACAAGTTTTTGAATCTCCAAGGCACCAATAACTTCTTGAATTTTGAATGCAGAAAAATCGCCAAAATATAAAACTGGCGTATCTGGTTCACCTTTTTTATCTGCTGCATCTGTCCAATCTACAGGATAGCCAACTAATTGGTAACCAATTCCACCTTCTGCTTGTGTGAATGGTCGCAACAACGGAAACCCATCATCTGTTTTCATTTTTTCAATAGCAGTCAAAGCAGCTCGATTAATAATAAAACGACCTTTTTTCATTACTTCTGTCACTGGTGTATTTTTAAATTCAATTAATGCATCATACAATTTTTGTCCAGCACCTGTGGCAGTTAAATCTAAAGGTTTCTCAAATGCTACAGCTTTTTTTGCTAATGCACCAGGATTTTCATTTCCAGCGTCATCTCCATTGAACATATAATTGATTTCCTTACGCACATAAGCTTTTTTCAATTCTTCGACAACAATATCTTCAACTGGAACACCAGACATTTTTAGTAATTTCTTAGTTACCGTTGCCAATGCATCGAATTCGGCCGGATCAAGTAAAATTTCATCAAACTGAATAGCTGTTTCAGTAATATCAGTTGAACGTTCTTTCTTGTTAACATTCGCATCTGCTTTTTTCACAAGAATTGGATATTTTACATCACCTGCTGTACGTACCACTGTTCCGTATTTACGCAATAAGTTTTCTTCCTGTGCATATGTGATTACTTCAGAAGCAATTACTTCTGGAACAGTAACTGAACCATTACCAGTTTCAATTCCTAAAGCTCTAGCTTCTGCTTCAGAAATATTTCCAATAACAAAATTAGCAAATGCTTTTCGTAATTGTTGATCTTTTTGTGTCTTGGTCATCTTACTTCTTGCCTCCAATCCTGATTTAATGGAATCTAGCAATCCATCACGTTGTTCTTGCGAAATCATGCCTGAACGATTTTCAGGATCATCTTCTCCGTCTCCACTAGGTTCATCGCCAGAACGATTGTCAGGATCATCAGTGCCATTTCCTACGCCACCATCTTTTCCATCTCCTGCATCACCATCATCTTCCAACGCATCTTTGATTCCATTTAATTCTTCAATGACTGCATCAATTTCTTGTTGCACGCCGTCGATGTCTGCTTCACGCAATTCACCAGATTCGATTTTTCCACGTAATTCTTCCAGTCTTTGCTCTTGACGTGCTTTCATTTTCTTTAATAATTCTTTATCCATAATGTTTTCCTCCTAAGCTCCTAGTGCTTGATTGATTTTTTTAATTAAATTTTTTCTTTTTTCGACTACTTTTTCTAAGTCTTCCTTGCTTCTTAAAGCTGCTTCGGTATCTTCATATGCTGGCAACGGCACGATAGAAACTTCATACAATTCCACCTCGTGAATCGTTCGAAGCATTGGTGTAGAGTTGTAGTCCCATGTTTCTTCAGTTGGTATGAATCCAAAACTGCATTGATTGATATCGCCACGTTCCATCGATTTTATCAAATCCCTAGCAACTGTTGTATCTGGAAGATCAACTTCAAATTTCAACCCACGTTCATCTTCTGATAAACGTAGCGTGCCGCTTTTTGTACGTCCTAAAACATTGGACCAATCATGATTGAAAAGGCAGCGAACATCTGAACTACTAATAGCCCTTGAAAAGGCACCGGGAGCTATCACTTCATCCAAGTCTTCCCATAATCTTGTTGGGCTATTAAAAACTGCTGCATAACCACTAATCGTTCTTGTTTGTGTTTCTTCATCAGAACGTGTTGAAAGATTGGTGATGTCAATCGTTCGAATTTCCTTTTTCTTCATTTCCATCACCTCCCTTCAAGTTTTGATCATTCGTTGGTAAGGAATCATCTGTAGCATGTTTTTTTCCAATTTCTGTCAAATCATTTGATATATAAACAGCTTCAGTTTCTGGCGTTCCTTGTTTAGGAAAACCAAGCATTTCTGCCACATTATCCGGACTTGTAATTCCAGTACGAACGATGTTGTATCCAATATTTGTTTTTGTTGAGTAAGTAACGAAATCCAAAATATTGATTTTCCATTCCACTCGATAGCCAGAATTAGGCATAAAAAAAAGAGCCGTGTAATGCTCGCTCTTGTTCTTCAATATTGGTTTGATTGCTTTATTGTGCAGATACATCATCGCTTTTTCGATGTCTGTCTTAATTAATGATTGATAGGTATCAACATTTATACCTAAGAATTTCCCCAAATCCTTTTTGTACACGCCTAGATAGTTCAAGATCGCATCGTCATCTACTGGACTTTTAAGTGTATCGATTGAGTAACCTTTACCAAGAGGAATCATTTTGACTGAATGATTACTGTCATCCTGTGTTCCTTCTAACTGATCAAGTATTGCTTTAACAATTTTCGTTTGGGCACTGTTATTCGGATTGATATGCGCATCCAGTTTAAGCATAAAAGCGAGTAAACCGCCTTTAGTATATTTATCCGTCAAAACCTTTTCTGCGCTTAGAACGCCTTCTAGTGTGCTTCTTGCTAAATCGATTATTCCTGCACCTTTTAAAGAATCTGTGCCGATATTCTTAATGTGACGAATCATCTGACTTGGTATTTTTTGGCCATTCATTTCAAACTCTTCTTGTAGACGCTCATTTATTTTAGTTGTCACACCGTATGCTAAATGAAGTTGATCTCGATCAGTCAATGGGAAGGTTTCTCCATTAATTAGTAGCGTGTTCGTCTCAAGTTTCGAAAATTCAAAACCTGTTAAATAATCATTTGGGCTTTGCAATATTTTAAGCAAGAAATGATTTTTTACTTCGTTACCATCTGGACCAATAACAATCGGTGTGGCCAACGCTACCTGATTAGATATGTCTTGAACTAATTCATAAACATCAGAAGATTCCATAATTGAATTGTCTGTGACATATCTTTGAGTGTAGCGAGTGGTTTGACCAAATATATCTTCAATGTAGCCCCGTTTTTCCATGAATGAATATACTGCGTTTGAAATTCTATCTCGAATTTTCATCTTTTCTCACCGCCTTTCTAATTATCTATAAATACTATCGAGATACTCATCCAATTCGTTCGAATCAATATCTGTCATCTGATTCATCGTTTCTTTATGACCACACAAAAACGCCACGAAACCGTCAATCTTTTTCTTCGACTGGCGTTTACTTGGCGCTTTTTGTCCATTGATGTTAGTAATTGCTACAACGTTCAAAGTGCAATATAGGAATAAGGGATTATCAAATTGTATCCGTTTCTCATAAAATAATCTTTCAACATCATCAAATGGCGAATTCAATACTCTAGGAAATTGAGGTACTTCAACACATTCCAATCCTAAATTCTCTAATTTCTCAACAAACTTATCGCTCATTGCTGGATCATAATTTACTTGCTGAATATCGTATAAATTCATGCAATCTTCGATATACTGCAATATTTGATCTTGATCAATCATTTTGCCATCGCAAAACTCAACAAATCCTTTGTCAGCCAAATCACTATAAGGAACATTATCTTCTTTTTCTCGAAACTCTAAATTTTCATTCGGAATAAAATAGAGTTGCTTTACTTTAAGAATCGCTTTACCATCTTCATCCCATGTTGGAAAGTTTAAAGATACACAGGTCAAATCTCGTGTACGTGATAAATCTAAACCGATATAGCATGGTTCATTACTTAAATCACCAAGTTCTTGCGTGGTAACTAAACATGGCTCTACTTGATCCTGTTCAAAGAAATTATCTGCGCCATTCACAAATACATCCAAGTGTTTCGTTAGAAATTCAGCTTTGGAATGAGCTGACCGTTGCGCTGTTTTAAATGCTGATTCTAAAGCAGATAAATCGACTGATATTCCCCAGTTAGGATTGCACATTTCCCAGACTTTTCTATCCGTCCAATCATAATTTTTATTTGGCTCATAGATTAGAACAAAGTTTGAATCATTATCATCACGTTTCAACACTTCTTTTGCTTCGCGATATACACGCATTCCAACAGACGACGAACCTTTCCCAGCAGTTGAGATATTAAACATCAATGGCTGTGGTAAAGATATTTGAGCAGACTTAAAATTGTCATACTGTTCCATTTTCTCTTGCTTATGCAATTCATCATTCAACACAAAATATGGATTTGAACCCTCGATATTATCAATATTCTTGGTTTGAACAATAAATTTATTTGAGTAAGCCATATCTTCATGAATATAGTCATAAGTAATACTAGAAACAGTTCCCTTTGGTCCTTTAAATATTTTTGTTCCTTCAAGTAGAATTGGATTGTTTAAAATGGTAGCCGCAAAAGGCTTAGCAGCATATTGAGCTTGAGCAAAATCAGAGGCACACGCATAACAATCGACTGATAAAGCACCTTCACCGTACATTGCATAACCTAATGAACCTACGGCAATCAATGTTTTACCATTCTTTTTTGGGATTTGAACATAAGCCTCACGAGTAACGCGAACAGTTTGACCTTTTTCATTTTCTTTAACCCAACCATAAATCCAAGAATAAATAAATTTTTCCCAGGATTCTAACAGAAATGGTTTTCCTACCATTTCTCCTTTTGTGTGAACAATAAATGTTTCTACCCAATCCATCATTTCATTCGCCCGATCTACATCAAACCAAATGTCTTTTCTTTTTTTCCACCTATACCAACGATCTATTGCTAAACGAACGGTTTTAGGATACTTCTTAGGTTGCTTTCTTACTTCTTTTGCAAATAAATCAGCATAATTTACACCAGGTTCAATCATTTTTCAGCACCTGCCTTCTTACGCCATTTATTTCTGTGCGCTGCTAGTTCATCTACTGGTTTTACTTCCGGACGTGTAATTTCTTCATCTTTTCTTGCAGTCGATCCTCCAGTAATTTGTCTACCATTTTTTGCTTTGTTCGTTAATCCTAATAAATCCAGAGCTTTCATTTTCTTATCAGCCCAAGTTTCTACTTGTTGCGCTAACGGATGTTTTGATTGATTAGTAGCACCTGATTTATTCGTGAATTTTTGAGTTTCTGGAAAACCTTTTTCTTTCCACAATAAATATTTATGTTGGTATATTTCAAAAATATCCAGATATGATTCAATCAACGGATCAAGAGTGATAGTGTACAAATCAGACTTACGCATTATTTCTAAAATACGAGCTTTTTCAGCACTTACTTTTTCATCAATAATCGCTTTACGTTGCGCTTTAGTCGTCATTTTTGTATACACCCCCCTTTGTTTTTGAAAAATTTGACCTAACGATGCGCGTGACTCCCCGCTACCCTATCTCCCCACGCGAAAAAATTTTGAAAATGAATAGGGGGGCTTCAATTGAAATACGAAGGAAAAACTTTTTTGTCTTCCGTTTCGTTTTCAACAATTGGATGACATTTTGGACATAATAGCATGAGATTGTTTGGATCAAGCTTAAGCAGTTCGTTGTCTTTGATTGGTACAATGTGATGGACGTGTGCTCTCTTTCCAAATATGAACTGACCACACCGCTGACAATGACCACCTTCTCTTTCATAAATAAATTGACGCATATCTTTCCATGCTTGCGTTCGATAGAATGGTTTGTTCTCATGATGATAAACAGACTTTGCTTGTTGCTTCTTCTTACGTGATTTACTTGATTGCTTGTGTTCAGTACAATATATTCCCTTTGCTATCTTGTTCGTGCATCCATCAAACTGACAGTATTTCATTCTGCTTCACGGATAAATTTTAGGATGTCGCCTTTTGCACGGATAGCGCCAGGAATATCAATACCATGTTTCTTAGCATATGCACGCAATTCTTTTGCAGTCATGTTGTCCAGTTCATCCGTTTCACAAGCGGACTGATCATTAGTAACTTCGTCTCCATCAAAGTCAGCAGTGGCGTTTCTATTACTTTCTAATTCTTCTCCTGACAACTGAATTTCTTCATCTCCCTTGAACAAGACACCATCGCCAACAATCGCCTTGGCAACTACAGTCATATCAGATTGTTCGCTTGTATCAAAGTTAGGTTCTTGCCCTTTCGGAACCACAACAATCTTTTTCTTTTCTGAATCCCAGTACTCAGTTCCAGTAATTGATGATCTAATTTTTTTCAATACCATTTTGATTCTCTCCTTTGTAATTTGTACTGATTACTTTTGCACCCATTCGTTCATACCACTTAACAGTTTCCTGAAGATTAGGTAAAGTGTGAGATAGTAATGTTATTACTAAAAAATCAAAACCTGTGCTTTCATTTACTACTTCAACATGTGCATAATTACCATTCCAATAATCTCTCAACCCATTAGGACTATTCTCAGCTTCAATTGCTTTTTTATAAACTTGCCCCATACCAGATGTAACATCAAAAGTAAGTACAGCCTCATGAAAATCATTCATAGATAAAACTCCTTTCAAAATAAAAAGACCACTCAATGAGTGATCTAATATGTAAAAACTACACCTCAGCAATGAGATGCAGTTATAGCTCTTTACGGTTTGGGCTTACCGTAAACCAAAGTCGCTGGAATGGGATCGCACCACTCATGTACTATTTCTCTCTAGTTTTGTACAAGGTCCCGATAGTCCGCCATACGAAACCTACCTTCACCTTCGCGTCTCTCTACTTCCGCCACAGCGACATAAGTGTATTGCAAATTTATTTTTAGTCGTTATATAATTAATTAAGGAGGGTTTTCATATGCCTAATTATGTTATTGATACAACACCTACAAAAAATACTGTCTACATACTTCACGAGATAGATTGTCCGTATGCACTAAATAAAAAATACTACGTTAAAATCGGTTATTTTACAGATTGTTCATCTGCTATTCGATATTTACGAGTTAAAAACTTAGACAAAAATTTTTCTGGATGCAAATACTGTTGTCGTTCTTGTTGGAATAAAAAATAATTGTATTGCTAGCTATCTTTTGAGGATAGCTAATTTTTTTATATCAAAACAGACAGCAACCCATTGATAAATACGAAGAAATTAACAAGGAGCTTGTCACTTCCTTTTCGTTTATTTTTTTGTTTGATTGCTGTCCATTAAAGCATAATTACAACGATGAGAGAGATTTCCTCCCTTCGTTTATTTTGTCTAAGTCCTGTTCTTAATCTTTCGACACTAATAGAATATCATGCTGTATACAATACTGACATAGCTACAATGTTCGAACATTTAGTGAACATTGGAATTTTAGAACAAACTAATTTGTACAGCTTCGTCTCTGCCCTTATTGTAATAATCAATCTCACTAAGTTTGTTTTGTCTATCTATCTTGTTCATTTCATATTCATCTAAAAAAGACAAAGTTTTACGAATTTCTGCGTGTCTTTGTCTAACATAAGATGAGCTATAGCCAATTTCTTCCGCTATTATCTCTAATGAACAATCCTCGACATACTTTTTTCGAATGATCTCATTATCAAGTCCTTTAAAAGAGTTAATAATAGCAAGCATTTCTTGACGTTGCTCTTCGAGTATTTCAATTTCATTTTCGATTTTTTGAATATTTTCTTCTAACATGGATGATCTAGAATTCTTTTCAATGCGGACGTCTGCCAAATCTCCATAGACCCACCGATTCAATTCAAGCTTACTTTTATTAAGATTCCATTTTAAGTAAAGAATCTGCTCATCAAGTTCTTGATAATCTTTTAACCACTGAAATCTCACAAACGCCACCCCTTATGGTAAAATAGTTATGTGCCGCTATCTCGTTAAGAGGTGGCTTTTTTTATTTTTTCTTAGCCGTTCCATTCTGGATTGCCTTTTGTTCCAAACGACGTTTTTTCTTCTTGATTTTCGATTTTGTTTTTCCCATACAAACATCCTTTCTGGAATATATATCGTTCGATTTTTACTGTTTAACAAGAGATGGCCAAATTTTATTGTTCGCTTTGAATCATCTCTTTGAAAAAATTTTAGTATTTTTGTAAGACCCCTAAATCATATTTTTGTTTGTTATAATACCTTTATCGAGGTATTTAATCGAAATATAAAACTAAAAGTGATCAACAATGAATAAAACTAAATTACTTGAATTAATTAATCAACGATTTGAAGAAACTGATTTAGAATTTTTAAATATAAAAAATTCCCCTGAACTATTTGCTTATTTCACTGAAGATGATATTCCAACTTTAAAAACACTTAAATATATCAGTGACATCAAAGTTACTACTCGTACTGGCGAACTCAACCTCTATAAGCTGTCTATAAAAAAGCAATAGCATAAGGTAATTCTTTATTGATATAATTTATTTGTCAGAAAATAATATGCTGACAAATAATAATCAAGGAGAAATATATATGGCAAAATATGTTTATGCTAACTTATTAGGAAATTGGAAGTGTCTAAATGACGACGATAAATGTGTAATGGGTGAACATAGAGCCTCACCTAGTCAATGGTGGGAAGAAGGAGCAGAATTATATGCGCCTATTCATAGATCTGATACAGATACTCTCTATGATTTTCCGTACGTAAATATTCACTACAAGGGTGTAGACTATCGAGTTTCACCTTTGGATATACAAATCGTTAACAGATAAATATTTATTGATATCCTCCATAATGATTATTTGGTCGTTATTATGGAGGTATTTAATATAATCATCGGTTCCGGCATAATCTGATCATCCTTCAAAAATAGATCAGAACATTTTTTTCTTAGCTTCTTATTGTTCGTATATGTTTTAAGCAACCATTGACTTGCCTCACTCTTGCTTTCTCCGGAAAAATAAATTTTCCCTGTTTGGATTCCTGCAAGTTAAATCATCATCTTCACCTCAAATCAAATTTTTTTCTGCTAGATGGAGCAAAAGCAATCCGACATCAAGAATCTTTTGATCCATTATTTCAGCTACTTTACTCGGCTTAACTCCTTGAGAAAAGAGCAAGCGTGCTTGCTCTATCTCTTCGTGAGTCCAAATAAATTTGGTTTCCCCAAGGATAATTACTGGGTCCGTTGCTCTCATTGTTCTTCTGGAAAAATGATGTCATCCTTATGTTTAGACCAGGTATCTGCATATGGAGCAAAGTATTGTCTAGCTAATTCGATTTGATCAATTAAAGCTATTTCTGATAACTCATGATCTGCAGCAATTTCATTCATACTATCGCCTTCATCTAAACGGATAAGAACGTCTCGAATATTTACGGTGACATTTTCTGGTAGTTGTAATGTCGTTGCTGTTTTAATAAATTCATCAATCGTTTCTTTTGAAACCAGGACTTTCACATTTTCAACTTCTTCTACACCATCGCCAACATCAAGTGAAGTCTGCTCTTCTTTGAGCATTTCGATTGTGCCATCTGAATTCACCACGTATTCAATATTCGGTTTCTTCGTTTGCTTGTTTACTGGCACTGTGTATTCGATTGTTTCTG
This sequence comes from Enterococcus villorum, assembly GCF_007990225.1. Lineage (GTDB taxonomy): Bacteria > Bacillota > Bacilli > Lactobacillales > Enterococcaceae > Enterococcus_B > Enterococcus_B villorum. The sequence continues at coordinate 79,149 of NZ_BJWF01000005.1, forward strand.
GTTGAATTACTACAGTCACTGTTGATCCAAGAAACTCAGTTAGATTTTCAGTGCTACCTCTCAATGATCCGTTGCTAACAACTAGTAATACTTCTGTGTTCCCATTTGATTTTGATGTTACTTTCTTTAATTCTGGTCTGAAATTCACTTGTTTTGTCATTTATATTTTCCCTCCGAAATGTTTAGTCATTTTGGCAATCTTCGCAATAGCGTGGATATCCAGGAGCTTCACCATCAATAAAACAGCCACAACCTTCACACACCAAACCTTCTAAAATATCCTCAACCATCAATTTTCCTCCATCAATTTCTTTTTTCTTCGCTCTGCTTGTCTCTTTCGCTGCTGTCTTGCTGATTCAAAGCAGTCCATTTCAATGAACTTATTGATTTTCGATTCGAACTTAGCGAATGTCACTGGAAAGCCATATCGATGAGCAAACATCTTCATTTTCAGCATAGAGATTGCATCTTGATAACCTTTGACATCAATCACTTTTTTCACTTGGCCATTCTCATAAATCACAAAATCAGCTCGATAATAAATCGGTGCAATCTTACGATCGTTACATAGATAACCTTCTTGCAATAAAACATTCTCTTGCATTGCGCAATATGTTTCAGATAAAGGCATAAAACTTATACCATTTCGTTTTAGCTTCATGTAGTATCTAGCCTCTGCCTTTGAATCAAACATAATGCCGTCTACTTCATGTTTTTTATTTCCGTATTTACTTTTTGTCACCATCTGCATACTTCCTTTTTAATTCTTTTAATCGCCCATCATGCTTTCGCCCATTTCTATTTCATACTGGGCAAGGTTCGCAAGTTGACCAACCAAGCGACGTCTTATACCAAATGACAGTTTCATCATTACACCTTAAACAAATCATTTTGCACCTCTCATCCATGCTTGATTACCCTTTGGAGTGCATTTCTCTTTCTTTGCTGGCTTAGTTTTAATTTTTGCAAATCGTCGGTCAGGCTTAAACGTTTTGAATATTTCACCACCACACGTATTTGCAACTAATTCTGCTGCTTCATAGCTCTCATAATGATGTGCTTGTTCAGAGGAAATGACGCCTTTTCCGTTTTTGTCTAAATAACACATTTTCTTAATTACAAAGGTAAAACTGGATTCCTCCTTTTATCTGTCGTTAATTTGAATACAGCAATGTTCCCTTTTGTTCCATTCATGACACGAGAGAACACTCGCTCGCCGTACGCGTGTTTTAATTGCTTTGATGATAAATTAGTCGTGAATATCGTAGCTTTGCTTAAACGGGCTTCTGTGAGCGATGTGAGAACATCAACATCATATGGTGTTGCTTGATTGTTTTCTTCCATTCGACCTAGCTCCGCACCTAAATCATCAATCACCACAAAATCTGTCTTTTTTATTTCAGCCATCAACGATCCTGTCACAGCTTTTCTTGCTTCTGGATCATTCATCGCGAACTTCAATTGCTCTAATAATTCTCGATAGCTTATAAATGAACAGGCAATTTTATAATTAGATGCCATCATCACTTCTTTGATCACTGCAGCACCTAGATGAGTTTTTCCGGCTCCTGTTCTACCAGTAATAACCGCGTGAATCGTGCTACCACTTACGATTTTTTTAGCCCATTCTTGAGCCATTCCTTTTATTTGTGCTGTTTCCTGATCAACTACTTTGTATCCATCAAAATCGAAGGTCCATATGGCATCGTCCGTAATCATTGAACTGTTAATCATTCGATTGAGGGCATCCCTTTTCATTGCTTCATTCGCTTTTTTGATAGCTTCTTTTTGATTTTTCGTTACCATTTCTCGATATCCGCAACTCTTATTGATACATGTAGGACCGCATCGATCCGTACCATCTTTGTTTTTTGATTTCCACATGTACAATGGATCCCCGCATTTTGGGCAAGGATGATCAACAATCCTCAAACCGCCATAAGGTGCAGCCATTGCACTTAGTTTTTTATCCATTACCAATCCTCACCTGTTTCTGGTAACTCATCATTAGAAATATTTTGTTGCTTTCTTTTATTTTTTTGGATAGCCATCTTATCGAAATGCTTTCTTAAGCTAGTTGGTGATAAAATCACGCCAGACCAGAAATCATTACTAGTGGCCCACACAATCATGTCTTGAACTTCTCTACCAGTTCGTTTGTCAGATTCAATTGTTAAACGAATCATATTCGCCCATTTATCCAAATCAGGTTCTTTGATGTTTTGATTTTTTCGAATTAGTTTTAATAAAAGAATGGCCAATTTTTTATTTGGATCATCATCTGCGTACACGCGTTTTTTGCGTGTTGCGACATAATTATTATTCTTTTCATTCTTCTCATTCTTTTCATTCTTGTTTATGTTCAGTTCGTTGTCCTTTTGATGTTCAGCTCGTTGTTCAGTCTGTTGTTTTTTTTCTTCTGAAAATCCTTGATAAATGGCGTAGTTATTGACTTTATACGTTGTTCCATTTTTCCTGCTTTTTTCAATGCTTATCATGTCATCTTCAACAAGTAGACTTAAAAATTTTCTGACAGTATTTCTACTTACTCCCCAACGTTCAGCCAATTTTTGTTCTGAAGTAATTCTTTCCCCAACATCAACTTTTTTAAATGAACCATTAAAAATAATTTTCTTTTCTTTGTGGTTAGCCATTAGAATTAAATCAAGCCACCACTTTAGATATTGCGGATTATCCCATATCCAATTTTCAGTTATAGAACGGTGAAGCTTGACCCATCCTTCAGCCATATAATCACCACCGTTCTATAAATCGTCCATGCCAGTGAATCCAGTTATTGGAAGATTACCCCTACAGTACTCGCATAAACCGCAATGGTTCGGCTTCTCTTCACCATTCTTCACTCTGACAATTCGCTCAATTTTTTCTTTTAATAAGACAAGTTCGTAATTCATTTTGTCTTGTTCAATTGTTATAAGTCTTGCTTCACTTGGTGTTTGTTTAGAAACTGCTGCAATAATCGGTGTGAACGTCTTTCCGTATTGCTGTAAAAGTAACTCCTGATATATAGCCATTTGAAGTACATATCCAAAATTGACTAGGAATGTTTCTCTTGATCCATAATCTTCATTCCATTTACGTTCATGCATGTCTTTCGTTGTTTTGATATCAACAAAGTATTCTTCTTCTAAATTCAAGCAGTCAATTTTGCCTTTCCACTGAGTTCCAAATAATTCACCAGTTACAATCGTTTCTTTCTCACCTTGATAAATGTTCATGAAAGCTTCTTCTTGTTTTAATCGATCAATCATCTGTTCAGCAATCTGGAAATCTTTCAATAATCCATACGGCTTGCGACTAGAAAACATTTTGGATTTATTTTCTTCTTTGAACGCTTCGTGTATCTCTTTCGATTCAAAATACGAATGTACATAATTCCCGACTAAAAGAGCTTTAGGATTAGATATCGGTTGCCAATCCCCTTTGAGTTTGGCCAAGGCGGCCGCTTCACATTTTAAAAAGGACTTATATTGTGACGTTGACATGTACTGCCAGTCAGCTTCATTTGAGTAATAATTCTCATCAGAAAGGGTACTCATCGTCTTCGAATTCTGAGACATCATCTGCACCTTCCTCACGTCCGAAATCTGGAATATCTAATAATTCTTCTTGAATCGGTTCGTTCAATGTTTCTTTTTCAATCGGATGAGCTTGTTCAACTTCTGGATGTCCTGACATATCCGCAATACGAGTATTTTCTTCTTGAATATCGTTAGGAATCACAATCTCTTCTGCTTCTTTTTGAATTGGTTCGACAGTTTTATTTGAAAAAAGTTTTTCTTCAAGTGTGGCCACTTTTTCTGTTTGTGGCGTTACATCTTTCCGATCATTATCAAATTCATTTTCTAATGTATCTTTTGCGGCTTGAACCAACAAATCGTTGTCATTGCTTGTGTTGATTAATGCTTTAGCTGCACGATTAATCACTGTTCGTTTAGCCATTTCTTCTGGAAATTCCTTTTGCGGTCCAGAACCCTTCATCTTTGACTTCGCCCAACTTTGATCAATTTGTTTTTTCGTCATGACTGTTGTGGTCTCTTTACCATTTGCTAACTTGATAACTACATAAGCAGCAATGATTTCATTGTCTAAATTCTCGAATTTTGTTTCATGCTTTTTGACAACCATGTTTGGTCCATCCATTGCAACTTCAAACTCATCATCTTGTCGAACGACTACAGGCGTAATATCTGCCCCTCCAGTTACACGATCAAGGACTGCCATTGTTCCAAAATATGAACGCATTAGCTGAACCTTGTTTCCGTACTTGATGAAGTAACACTGTTTCTTCGCTGGTGATAGTCCTTGAATAACCATGTCTAAGAGTGCATTAGAAATAGAGGTTTTCATTTCTTGATTATTTGCGGCCATCTGTAGCAAATTTCCACCTGTATTGTTAGTAAGCTCGAAAAAAGCACTCTTTAATGCATTTTGTGGACTGTATCCTGGAGGCATCTCTAAACCCTGTTCTTGTAACCGTCCAAGATTACTGATCACCTGCTCGTCTAATGAACGTTGTGTTGTTTGTGTTAAATCGTTTGCCATATTAAATTCCTCCTAGTTCAATCTTTGGAAAATATTGTTGTACATATTCCAAAATATCCTCTTCTTGTACATATCCATCTTCGGTTAAATAGCAAGAGTCACCTGGATATAACGGATTTCCTTGCCAATCAACTCCGACAGGACTAGCTTCATTTGGCGGTTGCTGTCTAGCACCTAATGAATCAAACTCCTTCATTTTTCAGTCACTTCCTTTAGTGTAGAATTGAATAAGTAAGTCAAAACTAAAGTAATGAAGTAAATCCAACCATAACGAATGTTAATTGTGGCAAAGCACATACCCACACCAACGAGGTCATATGCTCCTTTCACATTAATTCGTGTTTTTTTCATTCAGATTCCTCCAGCAATTCAGATTCTTCCATTAAATGGAACACCATTTCTTTCTGATACTTAAGGACAGTTCGTCTAAAAGTTTGGCACTCTGCACAATTGCAATTGCTTCGAAATGATTTCTTAATTATATTTCCTTGTTCTAAAATGCCAATTGCGTAAAGATTAGCTGGTCCAGCGATTTTAATAGCCACACATTCATCATCTGTCACTGCTAGTGAAAGGCCTAAGCTTTCTTTTTCGCATTCATTAGCTAACTCTTCAATAAGATTTTTAATTTTTTCGTTCATGTGATAAAATCTCCTTGTGATTTTTATTTTTTTGACACGATTATGCTTGCCGGCGGTCGTGTCTTTTTTTTGTTCTATACTCAGCTTCATCAAGACCTATGAAGATCCAAACCATGTAAACAATCGTACCGATTAATGCTTGTCTGCTTCCCCAAAGACCTAAAGCGTAGATCATTAGTGGTGCGCTAAATACTAATGCTCGATTAAACTTGCCCATGTCTTTCCCCCTCTTTGCTGTTATTATGTCCGAACACTTACCCGATATTTTATTGTGCTAGAACCCATGCTCTACATTTTTCTTTGTCGTAAAATTTTTGATCGCCTATACGCCCGAATGGAAGTCCTTTATCTTCCCACTTACGAATAGTTGCAGTTGATACTCCGAAGTATTTCGCTATCTCTATTTGCTTTAATACACGTTTATCAACTGAGGCATCTCTTCTTGCTTTTGCAATTTCATCAGTTATGATTTCATGAATGTAGCTACGAAGTGCTGCCTCATTTTCAGGCGTTAAGATTACTTCCATAATCCTGAACCTCCTATCAAATTTTATTTTTCTTTCCAAACTCCATACTTAATAGCGAAATCCTTGACTACAGATAAATAAATTTCTTTTAACCTTTTATCACTTTCGATTACATCTAACTTATTTGTCTTATCTCGCTTGGATTTTGAAATACCTTCGCCAGCCATACGGTTACGTAAATTGGTTAATCTAGTTTTGAGAGAGGAACCAGCTCTACGATCAACTTCTTCATATATCGCTGTTTGAATTTCTTGATAAGCACCGTATCCGCCTTGAGTTTCCGCCATTTTATTTACGAGTTTTCGACATTCTCTACGCCAGTCAGTTGTATTCAACGCCACAATTTCAGTAATATTGTCCATTTGTGTTGCTAAACGTTTTGTCTCTAATTCTTGTTTAGCTACTGCATTAAATATTCCTTGGAACATTTGAAGTTCTGGACTTAGCTTTGAAGTATCAAGTAATTGTTGTTTATATTCTTTTTCTACTTGAATAAAATATTGACGCGCTTGTTTTCCTTTTTCTGTTCGTTGGAGCATTGAGATTTCTTTTGCCATATCTAACTTTAAAAAATGGTTTTTCTGAGGTCTTCCACCTTTTACTGATTTTTCAGTAAAACTTATAAAATCAACGTTTTCATAGAATCCATACTCTCTCATTCTCGGAAACCAATCATTATACCGCTCTTTTACTTCTAAAAATTCATGTAACTCTCTACCACTTACTAACTGCTCATTTTCCTCATTTGTTGTTACTTTGATTAGTTCTTTCATTCGTTTTCCTCCCCAGCTGATTTTTATTTGCTATAATTCTCATTAGAAAGCGAGGTGTTTTGATGTTTAGCGAAGAAAAAATTTCTAAAGTTTTTGAGCATTATGGAATAGATACTACTAACCAAGATATGGAAAAATTAGTGCTTGCATTAGCTGATTTATTCCAAGAGCTTGAAGAACAATTAAAAAATTGATGTTTTATGTAAAGCTTCAAATCCAATGTGGGGCTTCACTATTTTTACTTCGCTATGTTCGATCAAAAACTTAACTTTGCTGAAAATATATCTGTAGGTTTCGTTGAATGCCGGTTCTCCGACATACTTAGTTAACTTCTCTTTGACTCTTTCCCTTAAATTGTTGACAGAAATGTTCTCTTCAATGCATTCTGAATAAATCTGTTTAGCTACTTCGTCAGATAATTCGTTTATCTTTGAAACTTGATCGATAATACTCATATTTTTTTACTCCTCTCTTTACAGTTCATACATAGTAATGATCGAATCGATAATTATATTAGCTTCTGCAGAAGTCTTTTTACCGCTTAAGATTAAAGATAAGTAACTTTTACTAATTCCAAATCTTTCAGCAAGCATTTTGTATGTTAGAAACTTAGATCCTTCTACATACTTTTTAATTTTTTCTCTGTCTTGTTTAGTAATTTCTGCAATATCAGTCATTACCGCGCCTCCTTTCTTTTACTTGTAAACAAATCTAACAACTATTTTATAAACTATATTGACATCATTAGATTATTAATCTATACTAAATCCATAGTTAAATAAGACATTAAAACGTTGATTTAAAAGCTTTCTTGGCGGTTGGCATTTATTAATCAATAGTGTTTTTGTTGTCTTTTTAGTTGTTAAACTTGTTTACAAGACATAGTATAGATTATTAATATAAACCAGCCAACAGTTTTTATATTATTTATCTAAACTTTTTTTGTAAGCATTCAGAAAGGTTGTTAAATCAATGAATACTTATGAAATAATAAAAGATTTAGCTAAAGAAAAAGGTCTTTCTATTAGGCAATTGGAGATAAATTTCGGATATTCCAACGGATACATTGGCAGTTGGAAAAGACAAACTCCTAATTCTACAGAATTAGCTCGACTTGCTGACTATTTCAATGTATCTGTCGACTATCTATTAGGACGCACTAAGAAAAAAAGGTACTACGATTTAACGGAAAAAGACGAACGTGATATTCAAAAAGAATTACAATCCTTAATCGACGATTTATCTAATGCTGATGGAATGGCTTTTTCGAAGAAGGATGGTGAAATGAGCGAAGCTACACGTGAAGCTCTCATTATTTCTTTAGAGAATGCATTGCGGATATCTAAGATAGAAGCTAAGAAAAAATATACACCTAAAAAATATCGCGATTAAAAGGAGTGCGATGTTTATGTATTTACCTCAAATTGATAAAAAAATTAATAAACTGGTAAAACTATATCAAACACGCAATCCTTTTAGAATTGCACGAGAATTGAAGATACTAGTTTTAGAAGAAGATTTGGGAGAAATTTATGGTTACTATAGTAAATTAAAACAAATAAAAATGATCCACATAAATTCTAACTTAGATGAAATGGGAAAATGGATAACTTGTAGTCATGAATTAGGCCACTGTGTTTTACATCCAAATGAAAATACACCTATGTTATCTAAAAAAACGCTAGTATCTGAATTAAAAATTGAAAAAGAGGCAAACTATTTCGCAACTCATCTGACTATTGATCCAACATTGGACGGCTTTGATCATATGACAAAATATGAAAAGCTCGTTTGCTTTGGATTACCAGATGAATTCGATCGTTACTTGTGAATTATAATACAACGTAAGGAGAATTTTATATGAAAATAGGACCACGAAAACCGAGTATAAAAAAATCTATCAGCGCTAGAACTACTGATAAAGCAAAAAGAGCTGTGAAAAAAGCAGTAATTCCTGGTTACGGTAAAAAAGGATCGGGATGGATTAAGGACCCAAAAAAAGGCTGCATACAATAAAGTTTATAAAAAGACTACATTTAGCTTTTGGGACTTATTTAAATAAAAAAAGCCCGTGCTGGCACACGGACTAGAAACCTTATTTCTAAGATTCTCCAATAAAATAATATCATAGAAACGAGGAATAAAAAATGACACTAGATACAAAAAACAAAAAAATTGCTAAACAATTAAAATATGCTCAAGAACATCTAGAACCTGGAGAAAAAGTAGTTGAAGGTGTATTTGGAGCATACGAAACAAAATCGATGGGCACAGATACAATAAAGAATGGGGTTTTTTTAGCAACGAATAAAAGGCTTTTCTTTTTTGGTAAAAGAACTTTCGGTTTTGATAGTGAATCTTTCCCCTATTCCAATATTTCCTCTTTTGAATTTGCTAAAAAAGCCATGGGATATAAAATCTCGTTCTATGCTTCAGGGAATAAAGTAAATATGAAATGGATAAGTATTGGAGATATAAATTCCTTTGTAAACTATGTTAAAGAAAAAATGGAAGCTAAAAATCACAAGAATATTGAACAAAATCAAAGCTTAACTTCTCCTATCCAAAAAATGAAAGAACTAAAAGAGTTGCTTGATATGGAAATCATCACTAAAGATGAATTTGAAAAGAAGAAAAAAGAGTTATTAGGATTATAAAAAAGAAAAAACACGTCCCACCGACCAAAGCGAGCGTGTTCAAAAAAACAAACCTACACAATAGGCTTCTTGTCTATTGTATCAGAGAAAGAGAGGGAATGCATCCATGATTTTCGCTTCACGTGAAACCCGTACTGTAAAAACTGGCGAGAAAAGAAATGATGGCAAAAAAGGACCTACTCCATTACCAGCTCGTCCTCAACCTCGCCCATAGGAACAATGTAAAGTTTTACTCGTTTTTCATAATCAACAAGAATGTTTATATCGTATTTCTGAAATAATTTTTCAACATCTTCAATCGTCTTTGTAAGCTCTGGCTCTTTAGGAGCATACAATAACAGTTCATTGTATTCATCTATGTCATATTGATAGACATTTAGATAACCAGAAGCTATATACTTACCATCAAAATCAAAGAGATAAATATATTTTAATGTTTTTCCATCTAGGGCCTCATCTCGAATTGGTTTTCTAGTAAATGGCAGTTTATTATTTTTTGTACGAAGTTTATTGAACCATTCGAAAAAGGAACTAAGTACTTTAGGGAAAATATATACTCCTAGAACTAAGATTAAGACAAAGCTTATAACTGCCGTAACAGTCGTTAACCAAGCAAAATCTAAGTGTGGTAGGATATTCTTCAAAATTTGTTGCATTATCCAATAGATCGACCAATTTAGAATAGATAAAAACGACACGATGGCTATCTTTTCTTCTTTTTTTGCATTTGACAAAACTAACAAATCATTACTTTTCAAAAGGAAATACGTAAAATATCCTGTGATAACAGATTGGAACAGTGCAGTTAAAATATTGAAGTTGTTGAAAAGCATATATTCACCTCTAGTTGGCTGGAGTTTTTTCAATCAATTATAACACAATATCATCTACTGTACGAATACACATTCCAAAACGAGCATATCATTTAAGGAGGTGATGCCAGCTATTTTAGTCCGAACACTTACCCGAGCGAAAGGACGAAAAAAATGGCAACATTCGAACAATACAAAAAGAAAAACGGTAAAAAATTGTGGAAGTTTCAAACTTATTTGGGAGTAGATCCCTTGACTGGCAAACAAGTTAGAACTACACGAAGAGGTTTTAAAACAAAAAAAGAAGCTCAATTAGCGCTGACCAAACTGCAATTGGAATACGAAAATAATGGTCTAAATAAGTCTAAAGAGTTAACTTTTCAAGAAGTATACGATCTATGGATCGTAAATTATGAGCAAACAGTAAAAGAAAGTTCTTTCGTTAAAACAAAAGAACAGTTTGCGAATCATATATTACCAGCATTTGGTGCTCTTAAAATCAACAAAATATCGATTGATATAGCTCAAAAGTTCGCTAATGAAAAGGTAAAAAAATTTGTGTTGTATAGAGAATTCATCAATAATGCTTCGCGTATATGTGATTATGCTATTAAATTAGGATATCTACAAGATAATCCCTTAAAAAAAATCACAGTTCCGAAAAGGAAGGTCTCTATTCATGAAGAAGATACTTTAAACTTTTTTAGTAAAGAAGAACTAGAAATCTTTTTGAAATCAGTAGAAAAGAAAAAAGATATTCGTATGTATTCTTTTTTTCGGACACTAGCCTTCACAGGGATGCGCGTAGGCGAGCTCTTAGCTCTCACATGGAAAGATATTGATTTTAACGATAATTATATCAAGATAAATAAAACTCTCGCCAGAGGAAAAAATAGACGCCTTTATGTAGAGCAACCTAAAACCAAAAATTCTAAGCGAGATATACCAGTCGATGATGAAACTATGAACATCTTGAAGAAATGGCGATTAGAACAAAGAAAATGGTTGTTAACATTGGGAATTAATACGTTAAGCAAAAATCAACTGGTATTTTCTAACCGGAAAAACGAATATCTCCAATTATCTAAGCCTCGTAAATGGTTAGAAGTGATTATCAAACAAAATAATCTTAAACGTATTACTATTCATGGTCTTAGACATACACATGCTAGTTTACTTTTAGAAGCTGGTGCAAATATTAAGGACGTACAAGAACGTTTAGGCCACTCGTCTATTCAAATCACTATGGATCTATATATCCACATTACAGATAAACGAAAAGAAAAAACAGCAGCGCAATTCGCAAAATATATCGGTATTTAAGCAGATCGTATTCAAAGACGTATTCAAACAAAAAAACAGAGGCGAAAACATTGCAAGCAAATGCCTGTATATCAATGTTTTCGCCTCTATTATGAAATGTTATATAAGGAAGGTACAGGATTTGAACCTGCGCGCCGGTATTAGCCGGTTCGCCGGATTTCGAGTCCGGTGCATTACCACTCTGCCAACCTTCCGTACTTATTATTTTTAAACTTTTTTGATAAAAAGTCAAGTCTATTTAAAAATAGAAAACAAGTAATGGCATATCTTTATTATGAAAAGAAAAAACACAAGAGTCATTTTTTCGCATTCCTCCAGAAGTTACGTTGATTAAGTAACGAAAGAAAGAGTGTTCAAATGAACCTTGTGCTATCAGGCAAAAACTGCCTAGTTAATCGTTTCAGGGTTATCCAAAGCAAGAATAGAGTCAATCGTCCGTTCAATAAACGAAATAATCTGCTCTTCTGTTGGATGTATGATGTTTGAAGACATCAAGGATGCAATACCTGTGACTGCTACCCATGTCCCTGTGTGTAATGCATCGATGTATTCATCGGATAGTTGATTGTAGCGATGATCTTCTTTTACGATTTCACGGAAATAGTTGTAAGAAAAATCATGCATCTTTTGTCCATCGCCGTGTTCATCAATGTATAACGCCATGTAGAGACTATGATGTTTTTTAGCAAAGTAAATATAATTTAACCCTAAATCAATGATTTTATTTCCTGTGCGTTCTACTGGAAAAACAGTTTCTTTTAGTTGTTCAAAAATAGTATCTAATAATGTATTTTTGAGATCGTCCATGTTTTTGAACTCTAAATAAATAGGTTGTGTAGATATCCCCATTTTTTTAGCAATGTTTCTCGCAGTAAAACCTTTGAAACCTTCCTTTGCAACAACATCATAAGCAGCTTTTAGAATTTGATCTTTGGTATAGACTTTTCTTCTCATTAGAACTCCCCCACTTCTTACTGCAGTATATGTTGTTTTATTGTAACCGATGAACACAGTTTTTGGCAAACATTTTACTCAAAACGTTATATTTTAATATTTTTTCTTATTTATTTTTAACAAAGATCCCTTATTATTTAAAAATAAATAGTAAATGTGGTTCCCCTTACAAAATTTGATTTATATGCAACTTATAATTGTTCAAAATTTTTCTTTCTTGTTATAGATAAAGAAATCAATAGAGAAGGCGTGTAATGGTTAATAAAAATTTCGTTATTTATTTTTATATTGGTTTAATAAAGTATTGATAAAAAAAAGTATTTTTATCTTACTTTTCTAAACGTTCGTTTTTCTTTTTTTCTCTCTTTTCTGGCAAGTGATCCATGTACTTTCCTTTCCAATACAAATAAGCATTCATCGCCTATCTGATAGAAGTTAGGCGATGAATGCTTTTCGGATGGATTAGGACTATTATTAAGTGGTTACTCTAAATTTTTACAAATTATCATAAAGCTCGTCGATGATTGGTTCTAAAAATTCATAAAAAGACTAAGCAGTATTCTCCACTTCCCTCATTTTCTTTCCCAATTTTTAGATGAACTACTAGTTGTTCAAAATTCTCCTTTGAAATTAAAGTTGAAATAGTCATTAAATTCCTTTGACGAAGCGCAAGTTCTTTTTCTCTAGCCAATATTTCTCCAAATAAGACTTCATTATCCCATTTAGCAAATTTTTGTGTAAATGCTCATAATTGATCATGTTCAGTAGTTTTTTTGGTCATTTTTCTTTTTTTGGTTTTGCTTTATTCATTTCATTATAGGAGATTTATCCACTCATATTTTTTCTATTTTTTCTTATCTTTTATTTATTTCATACTTTTCATGAAGTAAATCAATATTTAATAGATATATACTTAAAAAAAATAATTTTATTTAAATACATCTGTAGTTGGATGTATTTGCTTCACTTTTCTCTTATACTCATTGTATCTTACAAATTTGTTTGATCATTGTCATTTAAAATAGTAGCGCTTTACTGTACTTATAAAGTACAGTAATAGTATAAGTAATTTATCAAAGGAGTTGATAGATAATGAATGTTACAGTAACACGAAAATTGATCAATTTTATCTCAATCATTGGGTTGGGAATATCTATAGCATTAACGATTTACTTCATCAATTTAGGTGTATTTAAAGACTTAAATTCTTTGAGAGGACTAGTTGGTGATTCAACTATTTTAGGTCCTACCCTTTTTATCTTTATTCAGATCTTACAAGTCGTCATTCCTATCATTCCTGGTGGTATAAGTACAGCTGCTGGTGTTTTAATCTTTGGTCCTTATGCTGGCTTTATTTATAACTATGTAGGTATTTGTATTGGTTCGATCATTATCTTCTTACTAGGTCGTCGTTACGGAAAACCGTTTATTTTATCTATGGTTAGTGATAAAACGTATAATAAATATATTGGTTGGCTTGATAATCAAAATCGATTTGAAAAATTATTTGCTTTAGCAATTTTTCTGCCAATTGCGCCAGATGATGCTCTTTGTTTAATGGCTGGACTAACCAATATTTCTGTTAAAAAATTTACTTGGATTATTTTATTAGCAAAACCGTTATCCATCTTTTTATATAGTATGGCTTTGATTTATGGAGGCAATTTCTTAAACGGATTATTAGGACAATGATCGATGAGTGGGCGTGTTGCGTTAAGTGATTGGCGTAGGACATCCACTTATTTTTATTTTACGTTATAATGTATATGGTAGGTGATTGAATGTTAATTTATTTAAGAAGAAGTTTGGGAAATGCTTGGGATTTTCTTAAAGGAACTCAAGCATATTTTCGTGATGTTTTACTTATGCATGGATTTATCTTGTTTATCTGTTTGCCTTTATTAAATAGTACAACGAGATTTATTTTACATCGTGGTGCGATTGATTATCTATCGACAGATAATATTTCTACAATTATTTCTCAGCATCCTGGTGTTTTGTTTTCTTTAATTGCTGTTTTATTAACGATATTATTACTTGTTTATTTCGAGTTTACTTTTTTGCTTATCAGTGTTTATTTTATCAAAAAACAAGTACCAATATCGTTAAGACAACTACTGCAAGCCACGTTTAGACAACTAAAAAAAATACGTCCACTAACGTTTCTGTTTTTCTTAGCTTATTTTTTACTGATTTTACCAATTAGTGGCTTAAGCTTTAATTCTGATTTGCTATCCAAAGTGAAAATCCCAGCATTTATTATGGATTTCATTTTTACGAATCGTTGGATAGTCGTCAGCGCCTTTCTTTTATTCTATTTGTTTTTAGCTTATATCGGGATTCGTCTGATTTTTGCCTTACCAGAGATGATTTTACGCGATCGTCCCTTTAAACAGGCGATAAAGGAAAGTTGGTCTTTAACAAAAGCACGTTTTTTCGCTATTCTCGGACAATTTATTATTATTGGTGGTAGTATTTTACTGATTTCTGCTGCCGGTTATATGGTCGTGATTCTTTCTCAATCTTTCGTTGAAGAATTTTTCCCAGATTATTCATTGATTAGTGCTGTCTTTGCCATGACGATTCTCCAAGGAATTCTTTTGTTTAATATTGTTATGTCAACAGTAGGAATCTTTTACATCATTATTGACTTTATGGATGATGAAGGATTCTTACCAGATATCCCTAGCTGGTATCAATTAGACTTGCCTAGTCAACGGTTTTCAGTACTAAAAAATACCAGTTTCATTTTATTGGCTGTCTTTTTTGGTGTAGGGGTGTGTTTATATAACATGAATTATTTAACCTCAGCTTCACAAAAAAGACCTATCACTATTTCCCATCGAGGGGTCAGTGCCGGAAATAGTGCACAAAACACCTTAGCAGCTTTAGAAAAAACCAGCCGAACGTATCATCCTGATTATGTAGAAATGGATGTCCAAGAAACAAAAGATGGTCAATTTGTCGTTATGCATGATTTCAATTTAAAACAATTAACTGGTGTGAATAAAGCGCCACAAGATTTAACATTAGAAGAATTAGAAAAACTAACAGTAACGGAAAATGGTGTAAAAGAGCCAGTTGTTTCATTCGATGCTTATCTAAAAAAAGCAAAGGAATTAAACCAAAAACTTTTAATTGAAATTAAAAATTCAAAAAAAGATTCAAAAGATTTGATTGAACGCTTTGTACAAAAATATGAAAAAACAATTTTAGCTAATCAGCATATTTTACAAAGTCTGACTTATCAAACCGTTTCTGATTTGAAAGAAGCGAACCCTGAATTTTATGTTGGTTATATCCTTCCTTTTAATATTGTTGGTCCTCCTATCACTCCAGCTGATTTTTTAACAATGGAGTATAGTACAATCAATCGCAATTTTATTAATTCAGCTCATCAAGATGGTAAAAAAGTTTATGTGTGGACGGTCAACGATTCTGATGGAATCAGCCGTATGATGTTTTATGGTGTCGACGGCATCGTTACTGATCAAATGGGAATCTTGAATGAAACAGTTCAAAAAGCAGATGAAGAAGTGACTTATTCTGATAAATTACTGAATTTTGTTTTAGGAGTAGGATAGAAAAAAATGACTACAATTAAGATGATTGATAGGCGTATACAACGAAAAACTATAAATGATGCAACTCCATTTTAATGAGGTGCTGGATAAAATAAACAAAGACTATAAGTGAAAAACTTATAGTCTTTGTTTTACTTTGCTTGAATAAAAAATAGTTTGTTTTTCTCTTTTTATTATGAGATAGAATCAATTCTTTTTTGTAGTAATGCCGTGAGTCTTAAATGGTCAAATGGATATTCTTTTGTTGAACGGTTGTACTCGTGTAGTTTTAGAAATCTTTCTTTGATTAGTAAACGAAAATCATCTGAAGCATATGGCGCAAATAAACTGAATAACAATACTTCAACGTGCCCGATATAATCCCATTCAATGATACAGTTCTGAATTTCTTCTACTAAGAAACCACTACCAGTGTTTTTTATGCAAGAGATGATCTTTTCAGTCAAGCTTGCGAGAGAGCAATGAAACTCTTGCAGTTTTACTCTTGTATTCTCTTCAATACATTGTTTCGTTGTCACTTGTCTTTCTATTTCTTCTATTACATTCATTAGAGAACTAGGGGTCTCTTCAAAATTTTTAGAAAGATCAATAAATTCTTCAATTCCCACACCCATTCGATCAATTAATTTAATTAATAAATCAAAAGAAATATTTGTTTTCTCATTTTCTAATTTCGACAAAAATGAAACGGTTACAATATTGCCAGCCACTTCTTTTTGAGTAAAACCTTTTCTAATTCGAATGTATTTAAGTGCCTTTCCAATTTTCATACCCTTCCTCCACTGGTAAAAATAGCTGATCAACAGTAGTATGCAAAACTTTCGCTAAACAAAAGGCTAATTTCAAGCTAGGATCATATTTATCATTTTCAATTGCAATAATCGTTTGTCGGGTAACATTTGTCATTTTAGCTAATTCAGCTTGTGAATACCTTTGTTGTTTTCTTAGTTCTTTCATTCTATTTTTCATGATTATTTATATTTTCCATTTTCAATTTTTAAATTACTTAAAACAATCAGTAAAGCAACGATAAACAAGGAACCGATATTCATCTTTTCGCTAAAAAATTGACTATTTAATAGGCTCCCGAGTAATTGAACAACTGTAGATAGAAAGAGAATGCCTAAAGTCAATAGCATGGATCGGCTTAAAGCTCTTTCTAAAATTACTCTACCAAGTTCATCTTTTCGTTTGGAAATATTACTTAAAACTAATGCAATAAACAAAGAGAGAATAATTACTGAACTGATCATTATTATAAGAATATACATAAAAAACCTCCAACTTTTATTTTTACAATTAAAGTAAAACATGTTTTACAAAAAAAGTAAAACATATTTTACATTTTCATATATTCAACTATTTGTAAGATATGAAACTATTAATAAAATTTGTTTCTACACGTATATACTGGGTATTGGGATTAATTTTATGGGGAGGACAGATGAATTGAGAAATCCCAAAAAAATTTCGCTATTTTTACTTGTATTTATAGGAATTATTTTCTTTATTACAGAAACTACTGAAATAAAGAGGTGTGTTTTTTATAATAAACAAGTACAATCTTTTACTAAAATTTCCTCTCTTAATGAAATCAATAGCCTAAACAATAAGGAATCGATTGTCTATATTGGCAGATTTACTTGCCCGGTGTGCAGAGAATTTGTTCCAAAATTAAAGGAGGTGTCAGACGAAAATCCTTCAAAGAAAGTATATTACTTAGATACTGATCGTTTGGGGAATGAAGGCATTGATTTAGTTACATTAAAAGAATTAGGTGTATCATCGGTTCCTACAGTGATTGTTTTACAAAATGATGAATTAAAATTTATATTGAATGGTTCTAGTATTTCAGTGAAACAATTAAAAAAACTATTTTATTAAGGAGTTAAAAACAATGAAAACATTAAATCCATTAACTTATGTAAAAGTAACTATTATAGCTATAGTAGTTGTATTATTAATGAATTTAGGATTCTCAGTTTCCAATGCGTTTGCAGCTGAAAGTAGATTAAATGAACAAATCCGCTTAACACAAGGAATGTTAGCATCAATCTCTTCTAATAAAAAGGGAGATAAATTCGAAATGAATACTGTTATTTTGCAAGAAAATACAGATTTTACAACATCAGAAGCAACCAAACTGGCTACTACGTTTAACCATTTAACACTGGAAGAACAACAAAGCTTATTGCATCAATTATCTGAAAATTCGAATGCTCGTGTCGCACCAATTATCCTTTAGGCAGCAGGTATCGTTGGTGGATGGTTAGCTACAAAATTTTGTAAAACCTATCGTAACTATAATTCTGCTACAAAATTAGTTTGTGATGTTATCGAATAAAAATTGTCAAAAAGGAATTAAACATACTTCTTTTTATTTATAAAAAAAATAAACTTTCAACTGTATTAAAAATTTACAGTTAAATAGACAAAATCTTTACAATAAAAATGGATATTACATACGATAGATATTTCAAGCAGGTAATTTGTTACTATTCTATAAGAAAATACTCGCTCCCTAATAAGACAAAAATTCATAGAACTCTTTTCTAAATAAATAAGTGATTATAATTAAAAATATTTGTTTAACTCTCCCTCTACATTAAAGAAAAACAAAGAAACTGTAGATGGCACCCTCCTTATAGGTTGTCATCTACAGCTTCACATGAGTCTCTTCATATTTTTATTATTTTTCTCTTGCATTCTTTACAGCACGAACAACTGCTAATACTGCTGGGATAGCAGAAATAACCGCCAAAACAATCCCTAGTTTCCCTGAATTTTTACTTTTTTGCATCGTTTTTCGCTCCCTTCTCTCTTAATTCAATTATAGTGAAGTTTACGATATTTCTCAAAAAAAGTGTTTATGAAACGAGTGCCGCTTCTGCTACAGTATAAATTTCAGACAACTTAACTAATAGACGAAACTTACTATCATAGATCACCAAGCGATCTCTTTGATCGTAGCGTTCGACAAAAATAACAGCTGTATTAGTATATGTACGTTCGATGCAACCAATGACCTCATGATTCACTCCAATTGGTTTGCATATGTATGACTTGCCTACTTCTAGCTCTAACATCTCATTATTCCCTCCTTAGTTTTTCATTACTTTAATTTATAACAACAAATTAATGTGGTTTTGAAAACATTATATAGGAATTTTTTAATATTTTTTATTAAAAACAAAGGATTTAACTTTCAAACTATTTATTTTACACATAACTACTTCCTTCCTCACTTTGTCATTTTCAAGTGACATTATTGTTTGAAACTTTTAGCAGTTTGTTCGTGTCATTTTTCTGAAATACTCTAAAATAATTATCAAGGAGGGGGACTTATGATCTTAGTACAAGTCACTATATTTATTTTTTTAATGATTGCTTTACTTGTCGGTCTAATAGAAAGCTAAGTCAATTACATAAATATCAATTAATTGCTAAAAGAAATGAAGGATGCTAAACTAAATACAGATAGGAAAATTTAACAGAAAATTCCAATCATTTATTACATTTATTAAAAAGAGGTGAAAATAATGACTTTTACACAAAAAAACATTGAATACCGTGTAGCCTTTGATACATCAACCAACCAATTTATGGCGATTGATGCAACAAATGATAAAAATGTAGCTTTTGGTATTACGATTGAACAAGCTGTCCGAGCATTACATGAATCCAACTAAGGAGTGAATCATTTCTAATGATCGAAAAAAACTTGGCATCCCAAAACGAATAAAAGACGTTTGCGCAAAAGATTTGGCAAACGTCTTTTATTATGCAATTATTTTATTTTTTTCCACAAAGTCTTACTCATTCCTAAACCTATAACGACGAATGCTGTCTGCATAATCGGTACTCCAGCACCTGTATACACACTAAGAAAATACTCTTTTTGTTCAGGTGAGTAGGAACAAAACCACGAAACACCAAATAAAAATAGAAATTGGGTCATGAGCAATCCACTAGTGATCACTACCGCTGAACAATAAAATGTGCGATCTTTTTTAGCATAAAATGAACCTAATACTAGCCATATACTCCCAAAAACTGCCAAAATAAGCACAAGTCTACTCGTTTTTTGATAAAGTGCAATTATAAAGTTCGAGACTTTGGCTGTTTTAGATAAGACGAGTACAGGAGGCTGCGGATCTTCGCTATTTACCCAATTGTTCAGTAAAGGAACACGCAATAAAAGTTGTGCCTCTTCTACATCTGCATACGTGCCATAACTATAATTTCCCCCTTGATGAAAATCTTTGTAAAATAGATTATAGCTGTATGCTGTTATAAAAAAGTCTAAAATAACTGGCACATCCTCTACTACTTTTCCATCACCAGTTCCCATAAGGTATAATTCGCGCTTCTTTTTTAACTTTCCATTTTGATAGGCTGTTTCAAGTTCATTATTGACCTTTTTCCAAAATTCATTTGTCTCTTTGGCATTATTTTTATAATAGCCAGACTCATTTAACACATCTCTTAAAGCCCAAAAAATAATGTCTCCTTTTAGTTCTTTTACTTTTCCTGCTTGTGTCCAAGCATGTGTCGTGTATAATTCTTTGATCCTATCAGCTTCTTTAGCAAACGTGGGTGAAACAGCCAAAGCCTTATTTAGCGTTTCATGAGAAACCCAAATTCGACTATCACTTTTATTTATATCTGTTCCATCATCTAATCGGATCAAGTTTTTCATCAATTGCGCAAATTCTCCACTGGAACGATCATTTACCACCGCTAAACCATATATTTCTTCATTCTTATGTTTCAAACATTGATTAGCAAATAAAAACCCTATAAGAGGCATAAAAAACAAACATAACTTCACCATTTTTTTCTTATCAAACGTGATTTGTGAGATGATTTGTTTGAAATCTTTTGTTGGCTTAAATTCAGCCCCTACAACTATTTGAAGAAAACTAATCAACAAAGCCGATGCAACAAAAGGCAATAGCCAAATAGAATCCTCTCGAGTAAACCAATAAAACGGAAAAATAAATGTTAAGAGAAAAAACCAAGGAAAAATGTCTTTCACTGAACGGTATTTCCGATAATAGATCGCTAGTAAACACGCCACAATCATGATAACAGAAGGAATAACAATTGCATTGCGATAAATTCGTGTAGAATACTCATGCGTAAATCCAATTGGTGAGAATAAAAAATAGAGATATACAAAGAATAAATAGCCGTCTTTTTTAACAATCGGTTTAAGACTCAATGTAATGAGCACACTAGCAAGAATATTGAATCCTCCCAATAAAATAGAATAAGGAATCTGCCATTTATTTGCGAGAGCTAAAAATAAGCTATACGAGATACCTTTTGACAAAGTTTTTGCGTTGTACTCTCCTAACCACTGTCCTTCAATTAAATTTTTTGCATAATGAATTAAGAGTTGATCATCATAGTTGGCGGTCATATCTATACTATAGGTTGCTTTATAATATAAGTACAGACGAATCAAGGTAAGAAATAATGCTGTGCCACCTATGAAATAGATCTGTTTTCGTTTGTAAACCATTTGTGCTAATTGAATTTTCTCTTGATATCTCGTCATTTTTTTGAACGATCCCCTCTTTCTTTGTTAAGAGATACTTCAGAGAGATTTTTTAGAATACATTTATCTCTTTGCTCCTATAATCCTCTAGTAAGTATATCAAAAAAAGGAGATAAGACTTCTATCCTTAAAGGAATCTTATTGTCTCGTTCGGTTTGTTTTTGACTATTTAAAATAAAAAAACTCGTTTAAAAATAAATAAGTTCGCTGCTTTTAAACAACACTGTATATTAGAAACAAATAAGCACTTTTCATCATTTATTATACGGAAATATTAGTCGTTGTTCATATTGGGCTCTTTCCATTAAAAAAACTATTATTTTCATTTTCAATTTACAATAATCAAGAAAACAAAGGCATTTTCCATCTTTAAAAGCGTTCCGAAAAATGATATATATTTTTGCAGGGTAACTATTCTTACCTATCTTTATCTAGAAACAAACTTTTATATTTGGAGGGAAAAATGGGAACTTTTTTAGTGTTAATAGGTTTAATTGCTTTTTGTTGGGGATTAGGGGGATTATTAAAGTCCTTTATTAAACGAAAAAAGAAAAAAAAGAATCTTATTATTCTAGCAGTAGCATTTCTATTGATGATTTTTGGTTCACTGATTAGTCCAACGCCTAATTATTCAAGTGCCAAGACAACCACACATTCTGAAAAAATAATAGCGACAAATAAGCGTTCAAACCAAGCAACAAAAAAACAGAAAAAATTAGAAGCCGAACGCAAAGCAAAAGAAGAAAAACAAAAGCTAGAAGCCAAACGTAAAGCAAAAGAAAAAAAGCAAAAGTTAGAAGCACAACGTAAAGCAGAAGAAGAAAAACAAAAACTGGAAGCTGAGCGTAAAGCAAAAGAGCAAGAAAAGATAAACCAAAAAACTGCTGAAGCTACGACAGCTCTTGAGCAAGCCGAAGCGACTCCTACTAGAGAAAATTACAATACAGCAGCTGCTGCGATTCAGGCTATTCCAAATGGCAATCAAAATTTATCTCATCGACTAGCTACGTTAGATGCCACAATCAAAACAAATGAATCTGCCGAAGCTGAGCGTCAACGACAAGCAGCCATCCAAGCAGAACAAACCAAACAAGCAGCAGAAGCAGCTCAAAGAGAGGCGCAGGCGCAACAACAGAACAATGAACAAACCGTTTATATTGCTCCTGCACACGGTAAGAAATACCATTTCAATCCACACTGCCCTGGATTAAATCATGCAAATTCTGTCGTAGCTATCTCGTTGCAAGAAGCGCAAGCACAAGGTTATACTGCTTGTAAGCGCGAATAATATAAAACAATCATTTAAGGAGATACGCTAAGTCAGAATAAAAAATCTGACTTAGCGTTTTTTTGATAAAATATGTGTTTGTTTCCTTGAGTGTTGTCTCCTATTCATTAAACGTGATAAGTTCTTATACCCTTCAATTACAGTAATTCTTTTCTCCATTACTATATGGATGAAAATTATTCTTATAGGCAAGTCACTCAATGAATGATTCATCCTCCCGCAACAGTCTATACCTCATTCTTTTTAATCGATCAAACAACATAAACAATCTTATGCATTCTTCTTTTCATGGTATGATGGATTTGTCTTACTTACCAAATCATTTGACGTCATCTAACTGATGTCATTTTCATTTCTTGACTTTAAATTTAATAAAACTAATTATGTTAAAGGAGTTGTTTTGATGAACGAATTAAGTCATAAAGGAAAAATGTTTGTCTTTCCCCTATTAATAGGATTAATCATTTTGTGTAGTGCCATGTTGATAATGGGTTTTGATCTTGTCTTACTTAAATTAATATTACTAGTTCTTTCAGTCTTTAAGAACGTTTCAACCACGGGTAACTCTGATCCTTACATTGTAGCTAATCTTTATATTTTCCTGTATGGTATTCCCGCAATAATTCTAAATTATCTTTTCATCAATTATTGGGCAAACAATAAGTTGCCAAGTTTTATCGCTCATTTTATTCCTAAATACCATTCAGAATTATTAGGTAAGACGTTAGATATTTTCACTTTATTTATTACTCTTATCCTTTTTCTATATAAAAATTCAGATGTATCCCTTGCACCTAATACGTACAATTCTCTACTTTTGTCGATCTATCCATTTAATTTGAGTTATAAACTCTATCAATATGTGCCCCTCTTAAGTCATCACGTCGAGGCAAAAGAATCTAAGTCCATACCATCTAACTCATCCGATATAACCCAGTAATTCATTTCCTCCTCTTTTTTAAGGCTAGAATTTTCTAGTCTTTTTTGTCCTTCTTTTTTTAAATTCCTATTTATCATTATCTATTTGTTACCTGAAATAAAATAATCAATGACTATTTTAAAGAGTTGGACTTTCTTGCATTTTTCTATTAATTTTTACATTCTCTTTTTGCCTCATGCTTTCCAACAAATCCTCTGTTTTTTCGCTTAGCTCAGCATATTTATTTTTTTCTTTACTTACTGAATATTTTTTTGCATCCTTTACTTTATTCAAAAACCATTGTATTTCATTTAAGGTCAGTTGTTTCTTTTCTTTATGAGTTAATAAAAGTTGAGAAATTTTTATTTGTTGCTCCCTATTTTTTTCAGGAAAAATCTTTTTTATAAATAGACGAATGATTTGTTCTGCTTGCTCCTTCCTTTTGGTACCAATCACAGTAGACTCTTGATAGGCGTGTTCTATATTTATTCGCCTAAAAACTAATGGTATATTTGGTAATTCATCAGAAAATTTTTCAATTAAATCAACTAGTAAATTAGGCCCTTCACTTTTTTCAACATTTTTTATTTCTTCCACTATTATTTTATTCAACTCTTCCCATTTCATCTCATCTATTACATTTTCCAATTTCGGCATGCTATTTCTCTCCTTTTTAATTATATGTTACATTTTTATTTCCATATGAAAGAACTATTTTTTCATAAAAAAGAAATGAACTTAAGAGGGTTTTGACCACTCGATTATTCATCAAAAGATCAAAAAAGCAAGTAACCTTTAAAGGTTTAGAAGAATGAAAACAATTGATGGAAGAAAAAAACACCGCAAAAAAAAATCAGTAGAAATATTTAACACAATTAACGACAAACACCAAACAGATGGTGAATCATATAATAAATAGACTGCCACTAAGCTGAGCCCTCCTTTAATCTCCTGCCTCTTATCTTTTACTAAGTCATAATAAGTACAACAATAAATCGCGGATCCATTTCATCACAATAAATAATTTTGAAGACTTAAATCTTCAAAAACAAATAACAATTGAGCGTTTTCGCCCTATATATGTAATGCCAACTATGTCTGCAAGAATCATGTGAAATTAGAGCTTTCATTAAATAATCTAATTACCTATTGTTATCTCTCCATTTATGGATTCTTTTACTGACAGTATATTGTTGCTTGATTTTCGATTTTATTTACCTGTTTCATAAAATGAACAAATGCAAGTGTGGTACTTCTAAATAAACTTAAAAAAGAGAGGATAAATGGATAGCTCCTTATTTATTTCTCAAAAAATCGTTTTCTTTAATATTCTCAATTTTATTCGCACCCCTTCCAGAAATTGTATTTCTATTAAATATCCAATTCTATTTATGACAATAATCTATCTTAAATTTCAAAATACCTGTTTTTTCGAGTAAACTTCGAAAAATGTTCAGTATAGGCTTTTGCTTATAACAAAAACAATCCTACTTTTAATATAAAATTTATCTACTTTTCCACATATTATCACTTTGGGGTAGTGTGCTTTTTGATTAAAATTATTACCTATTAATGTGTTTAATCGCACACTTTAAACTTGTTTACCGACCATTTTCCCGCCTGAAAAAATCCGATAATTGAACCTAATTAAATAACTATATCTCTTACTATACTAAGAGTTAGAATTAATGAAATCTAACGTAAACTTTCAAAGGGGGAGAAAAATTGAGTAAAAAGAAATTATCAAAAAAAAGGAAAAAACAATTGCTGGCGCTATTTATGTCAGCAGGCATGATGACAAACACTCTTGTTAGTGCAGGAGTAGCATTTGCCGAAGAAAATACGATAAACAAAACACAGTTATCGAGCAATACAAATAAAAGTGACAGTGTTAAAGCAACAGATAAATATGAAAAACCAGTTCTTGAAAGTCCTTATATTTATCAGACTGATTTGAAGGGAAGAACTACTCCTAATACAGATGTTTTAATTTCAGATTATGAAGGGTTCGATGGATATGTAACCACACATTCAGATTCATTAGGTAACTTTACTGCGACTAGTTCTTTAATAAATAATCTTACAAAACATACTCCTGGAACTACTCTTTATGTAAAAGCTGGTGATACAAAAAATGAAAACTATGGTGAAGCGGAAACTACTCTAATTCATTATCCTACACCTAAAGTAAACGAAACTTATGCTTATGATACAGAAATAAAAGGAACAGCTTATCCAAACTCTAGAGTTTTTATTTCTGATAGTGATTTTGGTGGATATGTAACTGTTGAAGTTGATTCATCAGGTAATTTTACAGCTCCTGTTTCTCTGTTAAAAGCCTTAACAGACTATGAAAGTGGCAATACTTTATATTTTAAAAGTTCCGAGAGTGATATATATAGTCAAGCAGTCAGTCTAACATCCTCCACGAAAATTACAGAAAACCAATCATCCATTACAGCGAATGACTTCACATTAGAATATGGTGCAGATTTTAATGATCAAATTGCTATTGAAAAAGCATTAGCAACTGCAACAGATGCTAATGGAAATGAAGAAGGCGTCAAAGTTAAAGAAAGTAACGTAGATACAAGTAAACCTGGTGAATATAGCGTAACTTTCATTTCTGATTCAGGAAAAGAAAAAACGGTTAAAGTCACTGTAAAAGAGGCAGCAAAAAAAGCAGATACACCAGTCTTCAATCAACCTTATTATTATAATAATGATTTAAAAGGGAAAACTTCTCCGAATGCGTATGTAGATATTCGTATAAACGCACCAGGTGAAACCGACTTTACTGTTCAAGCAGATGGAAATGGAAATTTTACAGTTCCAAGCGAAACATTAAAAAAATATAGTGGTTATCAAGTTGGAAAGACCATTTATGCTACAGCTTCATTTGGAACTACTGAAACAACAAGCTCTGTAGCAATGGTAACTATAGAAAGTCAACCTGAGATTTTAACTGTTGATCCAGTATATGAAGATAGTGAGTATATTACTGGAACATTAACTAAAGGATACACAGGTGCCATTATTGCATACGATAGCAATAATAATATAGTTGCTGTTGCAGGTCAAAATGAATCCACTAACGGAACATTTAAATTAGCTATACAGAGAAAGCCAGTTCCAGGTGAAAAGTTAACCATAAAAAATTTTGATTCAGAAGGTGTCACAATTATTAAAGGAAAACAAATTACCGTACAAGAAAGAAATGTCGCTCCAACCCTTCAGTCAGAAAAAGAAATTCATGTTCCTTATGGCAGTGAATGGAGTGACGAAATTGCAAAAGAACAAGCCAAAGTCAAAGCAACAGATGGCAAAGGA
>NZ_BJWF01000006.1 GCF_007990225.1 Enterococcus villorum
AATGAGAGCCAATACTTTGTTTGTCCATGAACCGAATGATTAGGTTATCTCGGTTATATCGCTGAATGGCGACTTCTTAGGTATCCCGTATCTCAGGCAAGAGGAAACTACATTAGGATTAAAGGGTTTTAAGTCCGTAAGGGCTCAGAACCCCGCAATTTTAATCGTGGGAGGTTCAGGAAACTAAGTAATACCTATAATGGAATGATTCATATCGTCAAAGAAACCATTCATCAGTTTCTTTTTGGAGATAGTTTACAGGCAGAACTGTTTCTAGAAGATTTTGCTTTTAATTGGAAAAAGAGTTTGGCTAATAGCAATTGGTTATATAGCTTAAAGGACGGGAATTTAGAAACGATTGTTATCCCCATAGAGACAAATGATTCGTTTACTTTTTAACATATTTCAGATAGAAATCGTCTATCCACTGTTTTATATTTATTGGTGGGACTGTTGAAATACTTTAAAAACAACAAAAGTAAGACATATTGATTTCTTTCTAGGTTACAAGCAGTCTATGTCTACCTGCAACCTTAAATGAATGCTATTTTTTGTTTTTCTAACTGCCAAAAATTATTTTTTTCGTTTAAATTTTGGCAGTTAGATTCATCTAAAGATATACACCTGTAGCAATTAACTCTACAGAGGAACAACAATAGAAGCTGTTTAGACTTACTGCTAAATGTAAGCCAATCATTTCATACCCTCCAATAAGTAGGTGCTTATATCCGTTTTTCTAATTGTTCTAATATTTGAATCAGTGATTTTCTTCGCGTATATTTTTCTTTCAGTTCTTTAATCAGAAGGTGGACGGAGATCATACTATTTGGTAAAGTAGCCATTTTTTCAATGTATAATGCTATCTTCTGATAGTGAGGGCGGGAAGTGGTTGTACGAGCCATTTTACGTAATTCATATTCGTATTTTTGGAGAAGTGCTTCAGGAGTTTGTTCTTTTAACAAGTCAAAATAGCGGTTCGCTTCCGTGAGACCAGGCGTTTCTAAAACATAATCTAGTAATAGGTCATAGCGTTTTTCTTGTAAGTATAATAAGCTAACACCTGCATGGTTGCTTAAGTCTTTAAATAGCTGTTCTTGTATGTTTTCCCACTCCATGGGTGCACAATTTTTTTTCAGTTGATGAATTAAAGTCATATCGACCGTTTCATTTTCGATGAGTAATCGCTTCATTTGATGAATATACTCTTCTTTTCGCCCCAACTTATGGTAAAGATTCTTTAAGGAATATCGATGCAACAATATTAGATGAGGCAAATTGCTGTCCAAGGTGATACTTTCTTTTAAGACTTCTTCTGCTTCTTCATACAATTTTTTTTCTAATAAATAATTGACGTATTGAGTTCTTACTGTAGGAGACTCCCAATCTCCTTCGATATGTTGACGGATCTTTTGTTTTGAATAATTCAAGAGCCTCATTTGCTTGACTGTTAAAAAATGAGTTCTTTTTTTGTTTGATTCAATTTGTTAGATGAATCATTATCCACTGGGGAAGGAATGAGTACGTTACCGTCTTTATCAATATATTTTTTTAGATCTAGTTGTTCATCAGAAAAAATATGGCGCTGAAAAAGTTGTGCTAGCTGTTTGTTTTCTTTCAAAATTACCTTTAAGAAATGACGAATTTGCGATTCATATGCAGAAGAAACTAAATATGTAATGTTATTTATACTTTTATTTTGTAAATATTTATTGTATTCAAATAAAACGGCGACTAAATGCGGGCATTCCTCGTTAGATAGACATGAACAATCGCAAACCATTTTTTCAAAATGACCATTTTTAGTTGTTTCAATGACTATATTATGGCTTTCTTTATCGGAAACGCTTGCCGTTACTAAATTTTTCTTGAATTTAAAATTATTGACTTGTTTTTCTATAAAATAGGAATACCCTCGCTCTATCGTAGCTTCTAAAAAATATTCTTTCCAATCTTTCATTTTTTTTCCTCCTTAACAAAGTATCTACTTAATTATTTTAATGGAAAAATAAAGGAAAGATAGTGTTTTTTATCAATACATAAGTTATTTAATTAGGAAATGGTCTATTTTGTGTTCAACTTTGTTTTTATAAAAATTTTTTTATGATTTCTTGATTATCTGGACGTTTTTCTTTTTCTAATACTGCAATTCTGTGGAGTAATGTGTCTAAAGTGATTTTAGCCATTTCTTCTTCTACTTTTCTTTGGAGTTGAGAATAACTTTCTGTCAATGTTTCTTGAATATTTGCACCAACGATACAATTTGGGTTTGTTTTGGGATCAACTTGGATGAGATTGGTATTTCCTTCGATACTTTGGTAAATGTCAAAAAGAGTAATGTCTTTAGGCTCTTTTGCGAGAGAAGGAGCAGCTTTTCCCATTTTGGTAATGATCAATCCTGATTTTTTTAATTTACTCATGATTTTACGTACATTAGCTGCACTTGTTTCGATACTTTTTGCAATCATTTCACTGGATAATAAATCAGTCTGTTGAAAGATTTCGATATACGCCAAAATATGGATAGCATCGCTAAATTGTAAAGAATATTTCATCTATATCATCCTTTCAGTTGTTCTACTTGACTTATCTTAACATATTCTTTAAGATAATGGTGTAACTTATAAATGTACATGTTGTAGTTTTGATAAAAATTTAACATTTAGAAGAAGGAGTCTTAAAAATGACGTATTTAATTACAGGAGCAACAGGCGGTTTTGGCAATTATGCACGACATGCGTTAAAAGAATTGGTTTCTCATGAAGAGATCTATGTGCTAGCACGTAACGAAGAAAAAGCAAAGGCTCTGAAAGAAGAAGGATGGAATGTTCGCATTGGTGACTATGCGGATCGGTCTTCTATGGAAAAGGCATTAAAAGGAATTGATCGATTATTATTTGTTTCGGGGGCGCCTGGTAATCGTCAAGCTGAACATGAGAATGTTGTAACTGCTGCAAAAGATAATGGCGTTTCTTATATTGCTTATACTAGTTTTGCCGATGCTGACCACTCGACAAGTATATTAGCACCAGATCATCAATTTATGGAGAGAATGATCAAAGAATCAAATATTCCTCATACTTTTTTACGCAATAATTGGTATTTAGAAAATGAACGACCATTAATTGATCTTGCATTAATGAGTGGGCAATTTGTTTATTCAGCAGGAGAAGGTAAAGTTGGTTGGGCATTAAAACGAGAATATGCGGCAGTTGCTGCTAAAGCAGTAGCAGGTGCTGATTTTCCAGAAGTGCTTGAATTATCAGGAAAACCAGTGACTTATGAAGAACTAGCTGAAACGTTGAAGAAAGTGACAGGTAAACAAATTGAAATTATTTCTACAGATGAGCAAGAATTTGTGAAGAACCTTGAAAATGCTGGTTTTCCTGAATCAGGTGCACATATGCTTGCCGCTATACAAAATGATATAAAGAACCATCAATTGGATGTTTCTTCAAAAGACTTTGAAAAAGCTTTAGGCAAACCACTTATTTCTTTATACGAGGGGTTAAAAGAATTATTAAATAAGTAGGAAAAGATTGGTACAGAAGCGATCAGTTCTGAGTAAAATAAGAAGTGATTTTCTAAAATGACTTCCTATATTGCGGAAAGTTTGGGCTTATTGTTGAGGAATAACTACTTGATCACTATTTATCTCGAATACTATGTAGAAGGCTGACACGTACAGACGTATCAGCCTTTTTTGTCTTTATTTTCTCCTTGTAAAAGAAAAGTCATAGATGTTTTTTTTAAGCAATACAAAAAAACACTTACGAGAATATTTTGAATATGTTAGGATGACTTTTGTGAAAAATTAAAAGGAGTGGTATTTTTGCCTACAAATAAAAAAGAAGGAATTATTTTTACAACGTTTATGTGTTTTCCGATGGTCTTAGGAATGAGCGCTTATAATCTATGGCTTCATGACGCATTTCATGTCTCGGATCTAATGATAGGATTGGTTCCAGGATTTATTGTGGCTTTTATTCTCGATGTTTTCGTGGTTGGAGTGATTGCAAAAAAAATTGCATTCAAACTTCCTGTGAATCAAAAAAGTAAATTTCAAATGATTGTAACAATCTCTTGTCTTATGATCTTAGGGATGGTTACTTGTATGTCTTTATTTGGAGTCATTATGGAACAAGGTATACCTGATCATTTACTACCGGTTTATTTAAATGCTTGGAAGATGAACATCCTCGCAGCGTTACCTTTACAATTATTGATTGTGGGACCATTATCTCGATTTGCATTGAGTATGATTCAAAAATAAATAATTTTTTTACACAAAAAGAAACCAATTTCTAAATGAAGTGGATCTGAAAATCTAGACTCTAACTTTGAGGAAATTGTGGAATTATCAAAAAACTAGATTCTTAATTAAGAGAATAAATTGGAACTGTCAAGAAAAACTAGAGAATAAGTGGAAACTCTTTCGGAGTCTCTAGGAGATGGATAGCTAAGAGCAAAATGCAATTGTTTAGTGTATATTAAGTTGCAATATATTTAAATATCTCTCTTTGAGCTTGATCGATGTCTCTGAATGGAGCGTCATTGATTAGCCCTCTTTTTATTGAGGGGACATGGGGCAAAAATAGGGAACATGTTTTTTACTTTGCTGCGCTTGTTTTAGTTATTAGTGCAATTAAAATGGTGTTCCACGTTCATTTTTCATTAAAAAAGGAATGAAAAGAGCCGTTTTTTTTTTCGTCATGATAGTATAAAAGATAAATCGATGAAATCAAAAGGGAGATAAAACATGATTGAGGAATATTTTAAAGAAGTTGGACTTACATTAATTGAACTTCCTATAGACTGGGTTGATGATCGGCCTGTTTATCAGGGCTATTTGAAAGAATTACCCTCCATTAATGCAACCGGTGAATCCAGAAAAATCATGCAACAAAAATTAGCTGGAATGTACCAAGTTTATCGTGAACAGCTACTTGTAGATGCAGAAGAAGAAAAAGAAAAAACAATGAATTTATCTATGGAAGAATTATTGCGTTATTATGACGGCGAGACGTTTGATGGTTTTTCTATTTTTTCTGAAGATGAGGATCAGGAATAATAAAATTGTCCTATTTATCATAATGATAGTCTATCTTTCTTTTTGAAGCACTGATAAAAACCACTATTTGCGAACACATAAAATGATTCGTAAATGGTGGTTTATTTTAGAAAATGAAGGGCTATTTTTTGATGGCTTAATTAAATCTCTTTGTTAAGTTATTTTTATTCAATTGATATTTATAAGTTAAATGGAAGATCCCAGCAATCAATAAAGTGACGGTATAAGCCATGGAGTGTTTAAAGGTTAAATTGTAGTTAATGATCGCAAGAAAACTTAAAGCAATCATGTAACTCACATGTAACCTTTGCACGATTCCTTTTGGTCCGATTTTTTGGAGATAGCCCTGCCATTTTTCTTGTGTAGCATTGAGGTTTCTTTTTTTTAATTGAAAATAAAAAGCTAAAAGCGCAACACCTAAAAAAGCGGCTAAATTTAAAGAGATTAAATAAACAAAGAACATGGTTAAAATTTCAAACATTGGAGAACCTTTCTAACTAGAAAACTTTTCAAATAATAAAGAATAAAGAAAAATTTTGTCATATTTTAATTGTGAAGACTAAAAAATGTTTCGTGTGAAACATTTTATCGGATTTGACCATCTCCGTAAATAATATACTTGGTAGAAGTCAATTCATTCAATCCCATTGGACCTCTTGCATGTAATTTTTGGGTAGAAATACCAATTTCTGCACCGAAACCAAAAACAGCTCCATCTGTGAAGCGAGTAGAGGCGTTCACATAAACAGCAGCAGCATCTACTTCATTTAAAAATCGTTGGCTTGCTTGGTAGCTATCAGTAACAATGGCTTCAGAATGTTTTGTATTGTATTGATTGATATGAGCAATAGCTTCATCTAGCGAATCAACCACTTTTACAGCTAAAATGTAATCTAAATACTCGGTAGTCCAATCTGTTTCTTCTGCAAGAGTAGCCGTTTCTAAGTATGCCATCGCACGTGCATCTGCATGAAGAGTAACGCCTAGATCAACGAGTTCTTTTTCGATAACTGGCAAAAAGAAAGGAGCAATCTCTGAATGGATGAGCAAAGTTTCAGCGGCATTGCAAACAGAAGGACGAGAAGCTTTTGCGTTAACAATAATATTTACAGCCATTGCTAGTTGTGCATCTTTATCTACATAAACATGATTATTACCAGTTCCTGTTTCAATGATGGGCACAGTCGCTTGTTCTTTTACGCGTTGGATTAATTTTGCTCCTCCGCGAGGAATCAAAACATCTAGGTATTCAGTTAATTTCATTAATTCTGTCGCTGTCTCATGAGAAGTATCATCTACAAATTGAATGGCATAAGGCGACAAGCCAGCACTAGTTAATGTTTGTTGAAGCAAATTGACGAGTAGTTGGTTGGAGAAGAATGCTTCTTTTCCTCCTCTAAGAATGACCGCATTTCCTGATTTAAAAGCTAAGCTAGCTGCATCAGTTGTAACATTTGGTCTTGATTCATAAATGATCCCAATCACGCCTAGTGGGACCCGTTTTTTTCCGATGAGTAAACCATCGGTGTTTTTCCACATTTGTTCGACTTTGCCAATTGGGTCATCTAAAAGAGCAATCTTATTTATTTCTTCTGTCATCTCGTGAATGCGTTCTGGAGTCAAACGTAAGCGATCTTGCATGGTTTCATTCATGTTATTTTCGATGGCTTGTTCTAGATCTTTTTGATTAGCTTCCAGTATAGCCTCTTGGTTTTTTTTAATGGTTAATGCCATTTGTTTGAGTAGGTCATTTTTTTGGGTCGTACTCATTAAAGAAAGTGTTTGTGCACTTTGCTTCGCATTTTTTCCAAGTTGGATTAAATCAGTCATGAATGTTCCTCCTTAAATAATGTGCCGATTTCTTTTCCATTTAAAATATCAAAAATGATGGTTGGGTCATTCCCATTTGCTAGGATCATGGTGCTATTGGTTTCAAAGATTCGCAAAGCAGCTTGCAATTTACTATACATACCTCCAGTTCCGAAAGTACTACCTGCTCCGCCAGCTTGTGCCATTAGCATCTCATCAATTACTGTGACTTTTTGGTACATCTTAGCTTTTGGATTGATGGTAGGGTTAGCAGAATAAAATCCATTAATGTCAGATAAAATAATCAATAAATCCGCAGCGATTAAGTTAGTCATGATGGCAGATAATTGATCATTATCACCAAATTTTGTTGAATGGTCAAGTTCATCAATTGCTACTGTGTCATTTTCGTTTACAATCGGTATCGTCCCCATAGCGAGTAATTGTTCAAGTGTATTGATCACGTTTCTTCGACTTTGAGGAAAATCAATGACATCTCTGGTTACCAATATTTGGGCGATTTGTTGATTATATACATTAAATCGTTGATTATAAATGTTCATTAACTCGCCTTGACCGATTGCTGCAATAGCTTGTTGCTCGGGGATAGTAGTTGGACGTTTTGTTTGGTTCATTTTATGCATTCCTACACCGACTGCACCAGATGAGACTAAGATAACTTCTTTTCCGCGATTATGAAGATCGGATAAGACAAAGGCGAGCTGATCAATGGCGGCTAAATTAATATTTCCATTGGGATAGATTAGCGTGCTGGTTCCTACTTTTATAACAATTCGTTTGGCTTTTTTTACTTCTTTTCGCATGTGACACCTCAACTAATAAATAAACGCATTGATTTCGTTCTATTCTACTTGTTTTAGTTAATAAAGTCATGCATAAAATTTAAATTTTTACAGTTCAGCTTTATGTTTCCCATCCTAACATAATTTGATGAAGAATTTTTAAAGACGACCTTTGTGAGCATGAATTATGGTAGAATAAACCTAGTCTATTTTGGGAGGAAATTCGGTGAAAAAAAGAGGATTTGAAGTGATTTCAACATATACACATCAAAATATAAATTTACCCCAACGAGCAACGCATCATGCGGCTGGGTATGATTTTGAAGCAGCGGAGGATATTGTTATTCCCAGTATCTGGAAAGCTGGATTAAAGCAAGGTTTGACTGCTGTGACTGAAGCATTGAAAAATGAGGAAATGAGGGCTGAAGAAAAGAAAATCAAGCCTGTACTTGTTCCAACTGGGATTAAAGCTTATATGGGTGAAGAGGAATTTCTACAGTTAGCCAATCGATCAAGTAATCCCTTAAAACGTTTTTTGGTTTTAAGTAATGGAATCGGTGTAATTGATAGCGATTATTACAATAATGAAGCGAATGAAGGGCACATTATGTTTCAATTTACGAACTTTGGTTTTAAAGATGTACAGATCAAAAAAGGGGAACGAATCGGACAAGGTATTTTCTTACCGTTTTTAAAAGCTGATCAAGATCAAACAGCGAAAGAACGTATAGGTGGCTTTGGTTCGTCAAATTCCTAATAGTTTAAGTTTCATTTAACTTAACAATAATAATTTAAAGGAGGCGAGACAATGGCAAAAAAAGCGAAAGTCCAATTTGTCTGCCAAAATTGTGGCTATGTTTCGCCTAAATTTTTAGGTCGTTGTCCAAATTGTGGGAAATGGAACACGATGGTAGAAGAGATCGAACCAGATACGAATGACCGCAGAACGAGAACGAGTTTAACAGGAGAAAAAGCGAAACCCACGAAAATTGCAGAAGTTATCCCCAAAAAAGAACCACGGGTGAAAACAAAATTAGCTGAATTGAATCGAGTATTAGGCGGAGGAGTAGTCCCCGGTTCGATGATTTTGATTGGTGGAGACCCAGGAATCGGTAAATCAACACTCCTTTTACAAGTTTCGCAACAATTAGCTGAAATTGGTGGGAAAGTCTTATACGTTTCTGGAGAAGAAAGTGCGGAACAAATCAAATTACGTGCAGAACGCTTAGGATCAATTAATACAGAATTTTATTTATACGCTGAGACAGACATGAATGAAATTAGTCGTGCAATTGAACAGATTTCTCCTGATTATGTTATTATTGACTCCATTCAAACAATGACACAACCCGATATTACTAGTGTAGCAGGTAGCGTCAGTCAGGTGAGAGAAACAACTGCTGAGTTATTAAAAATCGCTAAAACAAATGGTATCGCAATTTTTATCGTGGGACATGTGACGAAAGAAGGGTCAATTGCAGGACCACGTATGCTTGAACATATGGTTGATACGGTGTTGTATTTTGAAGGCGAACAGCACCATAGCTTCCGCATTTTAAGAGCGGTAAAAAATCGCTTTGGTTCTACAAATGAAATTGGTATTTTTGAGATGCACGAACATGGTTTAGAAGAGGTAGCTAATCCTTCGCAAATTTTTCTGGAAGAACGATTAGATGGAGCTACTGGTTCTGCAATTGTTGTAGCAATGGAAGGCACTCGTCCGATTTTAGTAGAAATTCAGGCTCTTGTGACGCCAACTATGTTTGGAAATGCGAAACGAACAACTACAGGCTTAGATTTTAATCGTGTGTCGTTGATCATGGCTGTATTAGAAAAACGAGCAGGATTACTCTTACAAAATCAAGATGCTTACTTAAAAGCGGCTGGTGGGGTAAAATTAAATGAACCAGCAATTGATTTAGCAATTGCGATCAGTATTGCTTCAAGCTATAAAGAAAAAGGAACACAACCGACTGAATGTTTTATTGGTGAAATCGGCTTAACAGGTGAAATTAGACGTGTTAGCCATATTGAACAACGAGTGAAGGAAGTGCAAAAACTTGGTTTTACAAAAGTATATCTTCCAAAAAATAATTTAGGCGGATGGGCTCCTCCTCAAGGGATTGAAGTAGTTGGTGTAGCCACCTTAGCTGAAACTTTAAAGCGAGTTTTTCGTTAAAAAATAAAGAAATGGAGGAAAGAGTATGCAAAAACGTGTCATTACCTTGTTAATGATCATTATCGGTGCCAGCCTAGGGATTTCTTTTTTGCCTACAGCTTGGCAGACAATTGGTCAGCAATCCAATGGATGGCTGAATAATACATTTACCAATAGCTTGTTTGGTGCACTTATTTTCTTTTTATTGTCTTTGCTATTGGCAAAACATATTTCAGCTGTTATCAAACAAATTGAAGAAAAATTAAGTGAGGTTAGCTTAACTTACCTATTGTTTGGTGCAGTCGGAGGAATTATTGGATTGACATTAGGAGTTGTTATTTCCACACCATTATATAATTTAAAAATTCCTTTTGTGAATAGTGTACTGCCCATTTTATTGATGGTTATCTTAGGATATCTAGGATTGAGGATGGGAACAACCCGCATTGAAGAATGGAAACGAATTTTCGGTTCAAGAAATAAAAAAGTCGAACAAGAAACGCCGAGCCAAATTGAGAGCCAATTACTTGAACGTAAACTTGGTGAAAATTTTCATAAATATAAGATTTTAGACACAAGCGTTATTATTGATGGACGAATTTATGACATCACAAAAACTGGATTTTTAGAAGGAACCTTGATGATTCCTAATTTTGTTCTTTATGAATTGCAATATATTGCTGATTCAGGTGATAGTCTCAAAAGAGTACGTGGACGTCGTGGGCTAGATATTTTAAATGCTTTGCAAAAAGAAGAAGGGATATCTGTCGAGATGTACGATGGTGATTTTGAAGATATCACCGAAGTGGATAGCAAATTAATCAAGTTAGCGAAACTTTTAGATGGCGTAATTGTTACAAACGATTACAATTTAAATAAAGTCTCAGAGTTTCAAAATGTTCCGGTGCTAAACATTAATGCATTAGCAAATGCGGTGAAACCTGTTGTTATTCCAGGAGAAAATATGAATGTCTTAGTAGTAAAAGCAGGGACAGAGCGCCAACAAGGGGTGGCTTATTTAGATGATGGTACCATGGTGGTCGTTGAAGATGGGCAACATTATATGAATGAACGCATTGAAGTTGTAGTAACAAGTGCCTTACAAACGGCTGCTGGTCGAATGATATTTGCAAAACCAGCACATGCCGGACGTGGAATCGACAATAAAAAAGAAACGGAAAAAAACAAATAAATCAAAATAAAG
This sequence comes from Enterococcus villorum, assembly GCF_007990225.1. GTDB lineage: Bacteria > Bacillota > Bacilli > Lactobacillales > Enterococcaceae > Enterococcus_B > Enterococcus_B villorum. Next base: position 11,043 of record NZ_BJWF01000006.1, read on the forward strand.
CATAAAAATAGCCAACTGTTGAGGAAATTCAACCAGTTGGCTTTACTATTTGTCCTATTAAAGGTAAAATTTGTGCTGAGTGGCTTTACTATTTGATTAAAAAGCCAAAAAGAAATATGGTCATGCGAAACAAAGCAACATTTTTTCGCAATGTTTCGTTTGTTGAATATCAAAATCACTTGTTCCATATCTCTTAAAGTCTAGTTTGAAGGAAGAGGAAGAAAATGACGAAAGTACGCGTACGCTATGCACCAAGTCCAACTGGGCACTTACATATTGGGAATGCTCGAACGGCATTATTCAATTATTTATTTGCTCGCCATAATGATGGAGACTTTATTATTCGTATTGAGGATACAGACCAAAAACGAAACATTGAAGATGGTGAAAAAAGCCAATTAGAAAACTTGGCTTGGTTAGGTATCGATTGGGATGAATCTCCTGAAAATCCTGGAGAATATGGTCCTTATCGTCAATCTGAAAGAAAAGAAATTTATCAGCCTTTGATTGATCAATTACTTGCAAGCAATCGGGCATACAAATGCTACTGTACAGAAGAAGAATTAGAAGCAACACGAGAAGAACAACGTGCACGTGGAGAAATGCCTCATTATGCGGGCACATGTGCGAATTTGACGCCAGAAGAACAAGCAGCAAAAGAAGCGCAAGGATTAGAACCTGTGATTCGTTTCCGTGTCCCACGTAACACCGAATATACCTTTAAAGACATGGTAAAAGGGGATATTTCTTTTGAGTCAGATAATATCGGTGGCGATTATGTAATTCAAAAACGTGATGGTATGCCAACTTATAACTTCGCAGTAGCGGTTGATGATCACTTGATGAAAATTACACACGTTTTACGTGGAGATGACCATATTGCCAATACACCAAAACAGTTGATGATCTATGAGGCTTTTGGCTGGACGGCTCCAACATTTGGACACATGACGTTGATTATCAATACTGAAACAGGCAAAAAATTGAGTAAACGTGACGAATCAATTCTTCAGTTTATTGAACAATACCGTGAACTTGGTTATTTGCCAGAAGCGATGTTTAACTTTATTGCTTTATTAGGTTGGTCACCAGTTGGCGAAGAAGAAATTTTTAGTCAAGAAGAATTAATAAAAATGTTTGATCCAAATCGATTGAGTAAATCACCTGCGGCTTTTGATGCAAAAAAATTGCAATGGGTAAATAATCATTATATAAAAGAAATGGATCTTGATAAACTCACAGACATGAGCTTGCCTTATTTGATTGCTGATGGACGAGTACCAGAAAATCCTGATGAAAAAACAATTGAATGGGTAAAGCGAATCATTCGCCTTTATCAACCTCAAATGAGTTATGCAGCTGAAATCGTGGATGTCTCTTCATTGTTTTTCAATGAACATCCTGTATTAGATGAGGCGGCTAAAGAAGTCTTAGCTGGAGAAACAGTTCCGACTGTCTTGACTGCTTTTAAAGCACAACTAGAACAAATGGAAGTCGTTGATGCGCCAACAGTGAAAGCAGCTATTAAAGCTGTTCAAAAAGAAACAGGCGTAAAAGGGAAAAACCTTTTCATGCCGATCCGAGTAGCTGTTTCAGGTCAAATGCACGGTCCGGAATTACCAGAAACGATCGAACTACTTGGCTGTGAAAAATCATTAGCGCATTTAAATCAAATAATAAACGAAACACGATGAACAGAAAGAAGTAAGGAATGGTTGACTTTAAGAGAAGCGACGGTTGGTGAAAGTCGCTAGTCAACGTTCACTGAAATGCCTCTGGGAGTGGTCTCGGCGAGTGAAGTTGAAGAAGTCGTTCTTTTTTACTTCAGGTAGCCGAGGACGTCAAAGCATGCGTTAACAGCTAGAGGTAATCATGTGCGATTATAAATAAAAGTGGAACCACGCCAATTAGCGTCTTTTAATAAGGGAACTTATTAAAGACGCTTATTTGTTTATAAAATCGATACATAAATCAAGGAAAGAAAGGGGTGGCGTTGATGGGCTGGATGACTCGAGCAATAGACGCAGCTAAAAGGAATGATCCAGCGGCACGTTCAACTTTAGAAATTGTTTTGACCTATCCAGGTTTTCACGCCTTGTTTTGGCATCGAATATCTCATTACTTATATAAACATCAATTTTATTTGTTAGCGAAAATCAATGCCCAATTTTGGCGATTTATAACGGGAATAGAAATACACCCAGGTGCGAAGATCGGGCAAGGAGTATTTATCGATCATGGGATGGGAATTGTGATTGGTGAAACAGCAGAAGTAGCAGACGATGTGATTCTTTTTCATGGTGTGACTCTAGGTGGTACCGGAAAGGAAACAGGGAAACGTCATCCAACGGTGAAACAAGGTGCCAAGATTTTTGCAAATGCCCAAATCTTGGGCCCAATTACGATTGGTGTAAATACTAAAATTGGCGCAGGAGCGGTTGTTTTAAAAGATATTCCAGATCATGCGACAGCGGTAGGAGTACCTGCAAAAGTGGTACGTATAAATGGTGAAAAAGTGAGGAGCTCAGAATGATAAAAATTTATAACACACTAACAAGAGAAAAAGAACAATTTATTCCGATCAAAGAAGGGCAAGTTGGCATGTATGTTTGTGGGCCAACCGTTTACAACTATATTCATATTGGGAATGCACGTAGTACCATTGCATTTGATACGATTCGACGCTATTTTGAATATCGAGGCTATCAGGTGAATTATGTGTCTAATTTTACGGATGTTGATGATAAAATCATTCGTGCTGCTAATGAATTAGGAGTGACAGCACCAGAAGTAGCCGATCGTTTTATTCAAGCATTTGAAGAAGATACGAAGGCATTGAATGTCGAACCGGCTACAGCACATCCTCGTGTTATGGACCATATGACTGATATTATTTCATTTATTCAAGTGTTGATAGAAAAAGGGTACGGGTACGAAGCCAATGGCGATGTGTATTACCGTACACGAAAATTCAAATCCTATGGGCAGTTAAGCGACCAGTCTATTGATGAATTAGAAGTAGGTGCCAGTCAACGGACAGGTGAAGAACAAAATCAAAAAGAGGATCCTCTTGATTTTGCTTTATGGAAAAAAGCGAAAGTAGGCGAGATTTCGTGGGATTCACCATGGGGAAAAGGGCGACCAGGTTGGCATATTGAATGCTCGGTTATGGCAACCAAACATTTAGGGGAGACCATCGATATTCATGGCGGCGGACAAGATTTAGAATTTCCTCATCATGAAAATGAAATTGCGCAAAGCGAAGCGAAAACAGGAAAGAAATTTGCGAATTATTGGATGCACAATGGGTATGTGACGATTGGAGAAGAAGACCAAAAGATGAGCAAATCACTTGGAAACTTCATTACGGTTCATGAAATGATCCAAACCGTTGATCCACAAGTCCTACGTTTCTTTATGGCAACTACGCAATATCGACGTCCCATCCGTTACAGTGAAACAACGATGAAAGAAGCAGCGACAAACTTACAACGTTTAAAAAATACATTTGAAAACCTAAAATTCCGACTTGATATAGCTGAGGAAGACTTAGATACAGATGCCACCTTTTTAGCAGAGCTTGACCAGATGAAGCAGCGTTTCATTGAAGAAATGGATGATGATTTTAATGCCGCAAACGGAATTACGGTTGTTTATGAATTAGCAAAATGGTTGAATACTTATTTGGAAAACACGACAGTCTCACGTACTGTGTTAACAAAAGGGGAAGAGCTATTTACTCAATGGTTATCCATTTTTGGTATTTTATTTACAGCGGATGAGTTGCTGGACGAAGATATTGAACAGCTAATTGAAGAACGGACACAAGCAAGAAAAAATCGTGATTTTGTACGTAGTGATGAAATTCGTGATTTATTAAAAGAAAAGGGTATCTTGCTTGATGATACACCGCAAGGCACTCGTTGGAGAAGAGAAGCATGAAAGATTATACGCAATTAAATGGTTTGGCCTTAGCTTATGTAGGAGATGCAATCTATGAGATCTATATCCGTGATTATTTGATTGAACAAGGAGAAACGAAACCCAATAAATTACATCGAGCAGCCACGAATTATGTCTCAGCCAATGCGCAAGCTTATTTGATCCAGAGAATGTTAAAAGATAATCTATTGACGGATGATGAAGAAAACTTCTATCGTCGTGGTCGAAATGCCAAAAGTCATACCAGTGCAAAAAATGCAGATGTTACGACCTATCGTATTGCTACAGGGTTTGAATCATTGATGGGCTACCTACATCTGACGAAGCAAACAGCAAGATTGGAAGAATTAATTGATTGGTGTATCCAGAAAGTCGGTGAAAAAAATGGTTAGAGAAAAAAAAGAGCGACACGATAACAAACACTCAAAAAAAATAAAGTTACAGTCTACTTCTGCCCATAAACAGCGAAAGAACGTGGTGTCAACCTATGAATCTTCTACCTCATCAAAAGAAGAAACAGTAGAAGATAATTTTGTTTTTGGTCATCATGCAGCAGTTGAAGCTTTACAAAAAGGTAGAGGGAATAAGTTGTTTTTGCAAGAAGACGCTCGCGGTGAAAAAGTAGAAGAGTTGAAGACACATGCAAGGGAACAAGCGGTGCCAGTTAAATGGGTACCTAAGCAAAAATTAGATACATTGAGTGATCATGGGGTGCATCAAGGGGTTGTTTTAGCAATTACACCTTATGAATATCTATCCTTAGACCAACTACTTGTTCAGACAAGAGAAAAAACACAAGAACCTTTCTTTTTGATTTTAGATAGCATTGAAGATCCTCACAATTTTGGATCTATTTTGCGAACGGCAGATGCAAGTGGCGTGGATGGCGTGATTATTCCTAAGCATCGAGCAGTAGGTATTACGCCGATTGTCACTAAAACCTCAACAGGAGCAGTTGAGCATGTACCAGTTGCTCGTGTAACCAATCTTATTCAAGCCGTTCAACAACTGAAAACAGCAGGTTTTTGGGTTTTTGGAACAGATATGAATGGCACAAATTTCCAAAAATGGAATGCTAAAGGCTCCATTGCGTTGGTCATTGGAAATGAAGGGCGAGGTATGAGCCAAGGACTAAAAAAAGAAATGGACGAACTTTTGACCATTCCTATGGTTGGGCACGTGCAAAGTCTTAACGCCAGTGTTGCTGCTGGGCTTTTGATGTATCAAGCTTTCTCTCAACGACAAGGAGAGTGAGCCAATGAAAAAACAGCTACTAATTGTTGATGGGTATAATATGATTGGTTCCTGGCCAGAACTTGTTTTATTGAAAAAACAAGAGAAAATGTCTGATGCCAGAGAGTCCTTACTCCATCGTTTATCTAATTATGCGAAATATGAAGGCATTGAAGTGATTGTGGTATTTGATGCACAATTAGTTCCGGGGATTCAGCAAAACTATAAAAAGTATCAATTAGAAGTAGTATTTACCAAAGAAGATGAAACAGCAGATAGTTATATTGAACGAATTGCTGGGCAACTAAATGATCGATTGACCCAGGTAACCGTTGCAACCAGTGATTTAGCGGAGCAGTGGATGGTTTTTTCACAAGGTGCATTACGAACGTCTGCATATGAACTATACAAAGCGATTCAAAAAACAGAGAAGAACATAGCACAAGATAATATAAATATGCGATTTGTTGATTTTCGACGCAATTCTCCTTGGAACAAAGAACAATTAGAAAAATTGTCCCAAAAGTTAGACGATTTAATGCGAAAAGATTGATAACACCTTTTTATCGTTAGTAAATAGAATGTTTGATGATAAGATTCCTCCATAATCGAAAGATATGGAGGAATTATTTTATGTCTGAGGAGTTATTGCATGCCGCACGTAACGGTGATGAAGAAGCATTTGCTGCCCTGTATCAAAAATATTTTCCACTTTTGTTACGTTTAAAAAATATGTATTACTTAAGAAATTATGTCTATGAAGATTGGGAACAAGAAGCAAGAATCGCCCTGTATCAAGCTTTAAAAACTTATGAAAATAACAAAGGAGTTAGTTTTGGCAGTTATTATAAAAGTATTATCAGCAATCAGATCTATTCACTATTAAGAAAACAAAATGCATTAAAACGTAGAGACCAAAAAGATGAATTGTCAATCGAACAAAAAATTGAAACCGAAGGACCTGATTTTTTAGCAGAAATCACTACCCAAGAACCGCTAGCAATGCAGCGCCTTTTACTAAACGAGGCCATAGAAGATTGTGATATCAAGTTTTCAAAAAAAGAAGCAAAGATATTTTATTACTACATGCAGGGGGCAGATTTTGCGAGTATGGCAGAAGAACTTTCCATGGATATCAAACAGGTAAAAAGTGCTTATAGTCGTGTAAAATTTAAAATAAAACAACACTTGAAAAACTATAATGAGGAATAATTTATAAAATTATTAGTGTTTTTCTTAGTTATTTTTATTGCATTTCTTTTTTCTCTGTGGTAAACTTGAAAATTTCAAAAAAGTATGGTATATTAACTAATGAGGTGAATTGTATGCCAACAACTTTAGCTACAATCAAAAAAGATTTAGAAGGTCGTATCGGCAGCCCAATCATGCTGGTTGCTCAGACAGGAAGAAAGCGTCAAACAGAACGCCGAGGCGTTTTAACAGAAACCTATTCTTCAGTATTTGTTGTTGATTTGGATCCTGAAGAAAATTCTTTTGAACGAGTATCTTACAGCTATTCAGATGTACTTACTCGTACCGTTGAGATTGAATTTTTAACTGAAGCAGTTTAAAAAGCAAGCGAGCCTATTTTTTATAAGGTTCGTTTGCTTTTTTGTTTTGAAATCGGTATGCTGTTAAAAAAGAGCAATTGGGAGGGTATTTTCAATGGAACATTATGTAAAAAAATTTGCAGATTTAACCACTCAAGAATTTTACGAAATTGTAAAAGAACGGATTGCCGTTTTTGTAGTCGAGCAAAATTGTCCTTACCAAGAAGTAGATGACGTTGATGCACAATCTTGGCACACTTACTTCAAAGATGAAGAGGGGAATGTGGCAGCTTATACACGTATTTATGAAGAAGCTGGAACGATCCATTTTGGTCGTGTGTTGGTAAATAAAGACCACCGAAAAGAAGGGCTAGGCAGAAAAATCGTTCAACGTACGATTGACGTCATTGAAGCCAACTATCCTGCAATGCCTATCGTTATTGGTGCACAAGTCTATCTTCAATCTTTTTATGAATCGTTTGGGTTTAAAGCAATTTCAGATGTTTATTTAGAAGATGACATCCCTCATATTGATATGAAAAGAGCCTAGTTTGGTCCTCATTTTTTCTTGTTAATGAAAAAAGTAGTTCAACAGTACCTTTATTTTTTTGTAAACTTAAGCTAGTTGGATTGCAGGAGTAATTTTTGGGGCTATTGGAGGAGCAAATGCCTATTTTGCAAGTTTTGCTAAGACTTGTAGAGATCAAATTGATAGTCATGGCAATACTGGAACTGCGCGTATGACACTGACTGAAGCGAGATGGTCGGCAAATTATGATAATCGTTGGTAGTAAAGGAATTTGAAAATGAACAAATGAGGCTTTTTTAACAGTAAAGTCTCGTTTGTTTTTCTAATTTTTATTGGAGGTGATCACTATGGATAAAGAAGCAAAAAAAGTATTGCTATAAAAGTCATTCAGCTTTTGATTTATGGTATTTCCATAACAGGAGCGCTTTTGGATAAAGGAGCTTCAGTAAACTGGCCTTTTTATCTCTTATTAATAGGTATATTAATCGCATATTTTATTCCACTTAAATACCGTTCTAGTTTTTATTCTACTCATCCTGGCATTATTTTGAAAAATCATACGAGAAGATTAGAAAATATCATTGAAATGTTACTTACTTGTATCGTTATCTTCCTAGTTATCTTTCTAAATATGTCATAGAATAAATAGAAGTAGCAACAAATGGTGAAAATAAAACAAAAAACGCGCAGTCCTCAGACCAAAGAGGGGCTCTCATAGACATAACAAGCCGAAGAATCTGAAAAATAGAAAAAGCTATTTTCGGATTCCTCGGCTTATTTCCCAGTTCCATATTCTTTTCTCAAACTTGGACTGTTTTATTTTTTTGTTGGATCAACCGTGGCTTGTGTTGTCGGACGTCCATTATTTTCTGCTGTTTGTTGTGCAAGAAGATCACGAATATCACTAAGATAATCTTCTGCAGTCGGTGTGGCAATCGTTTCTTCTTCTTTAGTGGAGCGCAATTTTTTCGCATGATTGGCTGCTTTCACAACTAAGAACAATACAAAACCAGTAATGATAAATGTAATGATTGCACTAATTACATCTCCAAAAGCAAAAGTGACTCCTTTTGTAGGAGACCAATCCAAAATCGAAAGCGCACCTTCTAAATCAGAAGTGCCAGTAATCATAGCAACAATCCAGCCAACAAGTGGGGTAATCAAACCTTGAACGACTTGGTTAACAATACTTGTAAAGGCACTACCAATAACGACACCCACAGCTAAATCTAATACGTCTCCACGCATGATAAACTCTTTAAACTCTTTAATCATTTTTTTCCTCCTCTCTTTTATCAATAGTATAACGAAGAATAAAAAAATAGAAAAACAACACGCATTTAAGGTAAGCTCTTTAGTTCAAACACTTCTATGCTATACTAGAAGGTGACTCTTGGATGACGAAAAAGAGTGACAAAACAGTAAAAAAGTAGTCTCAGATTTTTTTATCCGCTGAGATAAATCAACCATATAGGAGAACGGACTGCTAATAAAGGAGAGTATATGATGACATATCAACTGGCAGAAGGAGTAAACCTTCACTTGTTGCAAACAAAGCAATATAAAACGGTTCGTCTCTTTGTTCGCTTTACCACACGTTTGGAAAAAGAGCAGATCACGAAACGTTCACTTTTAAGTAGTTTGTTAGAAACAAACAGTTTAAATTATCCTGATCAAACGCAGTTAAGCGCCAAATTAGCTGATATTTATGGGGCTAGTTTTGGATCGTCCGTAAGAAAAAAAGGAAATCTTCATTGGTTGAATGTTGGTATTAGTTTTGTAAATGGTCAATATGTAAATGATAAAAGTATGTTAGACCAAGCGGTAGATTTCTTAAAAGAAGTTCTTTTCTTTCCAAATATTAAAGAACGAAAATTTGATCAGTTGACGTTTGATTTAGAAAAAAACAATTTAAAACTGTATTTAGAAAGCTTGAATGAAGATAAACAAACCATGGCATCTCTTGCGCTTCAAGATTTATACTTTGAAAAATCAGAGGCACAAAAAATGCCAAGCTTTGGTTCAATTGAGAACTTACAAGACCTCACAGCAGAGTCACTAGCTACGTATTATCACAAAATGATGACGGAAGATCAGGTGGATATCTTCGTTGTTGGAGATGTATCTGCTGAGGAAGCTCGTTTATCTTTAAGTAAACTGCCATTTACAGCAAGAGAAAATTTACATCCAGAAATTTTTTATACACAGTTTCAAGAAAATATCATCAAAGAGCGACAAGTAAAAGAAACAGTGACACAGGCAAAATTAAATCTTGCGTATCAGACAAATATTTACTATGACGAACCTGAACGTTTTTCTTTGATGGTTTTCAATGGTTTATTTGGTGGCTTCCCACACTCTAAATTATTCATGAACGTGCGTGAAAAAGAAAGTCTAGCTTACTACGCTTCTAGTAGCATCGATACTTTTCGTGGATTTATGAGTGTACAAACAGGAATCGATGGAAGCAAACGCAATCAAGTGCTGCATCTGATCCATGAACAATTAGAAAGTTTGCGAAATGGTGAAGTAACAAAACTTGAATTGGCTCAAACAAAGGCGATGCTAAGAAATCAATATTTATTATCATTAGATGCTCCTCAAGTAGCGATCGAGACAGCGTATTTAGATAATTGGTTGCCAAATACGAAGCTAACCCATGAAGAATGGTTAGCACAAATGGAGAAGGTGACAATTGAAGATATTCAAAAAGTGGCTCGTCAAATTGAGTTGCAGGCGATATTCTTTTTAGATGGAGGAGCAACAATAGATGAATAAAACAGAATATTCTCAAATTAATGAAACATTGTACCACGAAATACTGCCCAATGGCTTAACTGTTTATTTATTACCTAAAAATGATTACCATAAAACATATGGTTTATTTAGCACGAATTACGGATCAATTGATAATGAATTTATTCCATATGGCTCAGATAAAAAAGTGAGAGTGCCTGATGGTATTGCTCACTTTTTAGAGCATAAGTTATTTGAAAAAGAAGAAGGTGATGTTTTCCAGTTGTTTGGTCAACAAGGTGCCTCAGCCAATGCTTTTACAAGTTTTACTAAAACAAGTTATTTGTTTTCAACCACAAATCAAGTAGAGAAAAATTTAACCACCCTGTTAGATTTTGTTCAAGCACCTTATTTTACGGAAGAGACAGTTAATAAAGAAAAAGGAATCATTGAACAAGAAATTCAAATGTACGAAGATGACCCAAATTGGCGCATGTTTTTTGGTATTTTGAATAACTTATATCCAGATCATCCTCTGCATATTGATATAGCAGGAACTGTAGAAAGCATTGAGGCAATTACTGCCAAAGATTTATATACATGTTACCGAACTTTTTATCAGCCTAGTAATATGGTATTATTTGTTGTTGGAAAATTAGATCCAGAAAAGTTGATGGAATTGATTCGTACCAATCAAGCAGCGAAAGAATTTCCACCGGCACAAAAAATCCAACGTTATTTCCCAGAAAGTAGCAGTAGTCTCATTACTGAGAACACATTGCAGGCGGCCATTGCGCGAGATAAATTTGTTCTCGGATTAAAGGGGCTAGATCCTTTGCCTACAGAAGGTAGGGAACTATGGCGCTACAAAACAGCTCTTAATCTTTTATTCCAGCTTTTATTAGGAAATACTTCACAAAATTACTTAAAATTGTACAATGAAGGAGTAATTGATGATAGTTTTGGATTTGAGTTTAGCTTAGATCGGGAATTTCATTTTGCTGATTTTAGTGGGGATACAGATCAACCGAAAAAAGCAACGAAAGAAGTAAAAGAGATTCTCCTTCATTTTGAACAGGATGAAGGATTAACTGAAAAAAATCTTCTCTTACTGAAGAAAAAAATGCTAGGACAATATTTTCAATCGTTAAATTCCATCGAATATATTGCGAACCAGTTCACACAAAGTCTATTTGGTGATCAGACATTATTTGATTTTCCTTCAATTATTGAATCCATCGAACTGGCGGATGTGTTAAAAGCAGGACGGTCTTTTATTAAAGAAGAAGCTTTGAGCGAATTTTATATGAAACCAAACGTTTAAACAGGATGGATAAACGATTATTTCAAATATCAGTAAAGCAAACTTTTAAATTTCGTTATAGAGTTAGTTGAATGATCTCCTAGATTTGTTTCATTTATGGTATTCTTAAAGTGGTTAAAGGATAAGTCGTGCATTGATACATCGCTCTTTGATACTTTTAACAAAAACGAAAATTAAAACAACCAGTTTTCACATATGCTGGTTAGAATACAAATACTGGAGAAGGTGAACGAGTGGCTTTTGAAACCATCGGGGAAACATTAAGGCAAGCACGCCTAAATAAAAAAATATCTTTAGATGAATTACAACAGATTACAAAAATTCAAAAACGTTATTTAGAAGCAATTGACAATGATGATTTTGATCAGTTGCCTGGTAAATTTTATGTTCGTGCATTTATTCGACAATATGCAGAAGCTGTCGGTGAAGATGGCAACCATTTAGTTGATGTGTTTGATGGAAAAAGCAAATTATCGGCTGGTGAAGTGGTCGAACGCCCAGAACCAGAAACTGTGAGCGGTTCTAGAAAAGCCATGCATCAGGAAGAAACAGATCCAAGTAAATTTTGGACGAGCCTGCCAGTTATCTTACTTGGGTTAGTGGCATTAGCAATTATTACCGTTGTTGGTTATATGACTTGGCAAGATCGTCAATCTGATCCAATTATTGGCGCTACAGCATCCTCCGTTACAGTAGATGGTTCTGTTGCCCAAACAACTTCTTCAATAAAAGAAAAGAGTGAAACTTCTTCAACGACGGTAGCATCAACGACTGAGACATCAAAAGAAGAAAAAAAGATGACGATAACTGCTGGTCAAGATACAGGAAGTGCCATTGCAGTGAATATTACGGAGGCGAAAAAACCCCTTACACTTGAATTTCATGCGACGAATCGGGTTTGGATTGGTGTGTTGGTAGATAATGCTTATGTCTATCAAGGGACACTAACAGCAAATGAAACGCAAAGCACGCAGTTACCTGAAACGGCCACAAACGCTACGATTACTTTAGGTGCTGCAAGTAATGCGACCATTAAGGCAAATGGCGAAGAAATTCCAGTTAATCCAGGTGAAAATAACCAAAGCCCTAAAAATGTCACACTTGCTTTGCAATATGCAGAATAAGAAACTGACAAGTGTTTAAGACAGTCCGTTCTGTTCTTAAACACTTGTCTTTTTTTTAGTTAGATTAAAGAAAATTCTTGATGTTAACTGGGGAAAGCCCAAACGTTTAAAATATGAGAAACTGTTTTTTGTATTGTCACCAAAGCTAAACACTGTTTTCACAACCTCTATCCACGGTGTTCACAGCATTGCTTCTGCGGAATTAAGCTCAAAAAATCAAAAATATGAGGAACTATTTCTGATTTTTCGTTCTTAATTCTTGAAGCAGAGCATGCTGTTCACAACCTCTATCCACGGTGTTCACAAAGCAGCTCCTCAACAATAAGCCCTGATTTTCCAAAATATGGGAAGCTATTTTAGAAAATCACTTCTTATTTGTTCGGAGCTGATCGCTTTGTTCACAACCTCTTTTTAAAAACTGATCATTATCGGTGGAAAGTTTAAGTAGACTCACGTAGAATAGGGAAGAAAGGAGTCGATAGTGTGAATTTACCAAATAAATTAACTGTCCTTAGAATTTGTATGATCCCGATCTTTATTTTAGTGGTCGGATTACCACTAGATTGGGGACAATTATCTGTAGGAACAACAACACTTGCAGTTACTCAATTAGTAGGAGCGATTATTTTTGCATTAGCAAGTATTACTGATTGGTTGGATGGAAAAATTGCTCGAGCTAGAGGGTTAGTCACAAATTTTGGGAAATTTGCTGACCCATTAGCAGATAAAATGTTAGTCATGACGGCTTTTATCATGTTAGTAGGACAAGGAAAAGCACCAGGATGGGTAGTGGCCATTATTGTTTGTCGTGAATTAGCTGTTACTGGACTGCGTTTATTGTTAGTCGAACATGGAGAAGTGATGGCCGCTGCTTGGCCAGGAAAAGTAAAAACTGCTACACAAATGGTAGCAATCATCTTATTATTTATTAATAATATTCCATTTAACTTTATTGGATTACCAGTTGATCAAATCATGTTATATTCCTGCTTGATCTTTACAATTTACTCGGGTGTCGATTATTTTGCAAAAAATAGTGGCGTTTTTAAAGGCTCGATGTAAGAGAAGAATACGAGGAAAATGTTTTTTCAAGAAATAAGCTTAACTTATCCGAAATGAACTTTACTTATTTTGGATAAGGGAAGCTTATTTCTGTAGAAGTATTTTTTTCTTCTTTTGTCATTTATAAAGAAGAGCCATGTTGATTTGAAAGAATATAATTAATAGCTATTTTCACTGAAACCTTTTTATGATGTGTGGAGGAAGTGAGCAAATCATAAAAGATTCCTTTAATGAATGACGTATACTATTAAGTAGGTAATTGTCTTGTCTAAAAATCAAACATGCGAGTTATTAAGAAAAAATCAGTTGAAGTTAAGGAAGAGGAAACGATGAAATCAGAAATTATTGCTGTAGGAACGGAACTTTTGCTTGGTCAGGTGATCAATACCAATGCTACTTTTTTATCTGAACAATTAGCGGATTTAGGAATTGATGTCTATTATCAAACAGTAGTAGGGGATAATGCCACCCGTCTAGAAGAATTGATCCAATTGGCAGAAACAAGAAGTGAATTAATCATTTTATGCGGAGGATTAGGCCCGACAGAAGATGATTTAACAAAAGAAGTGGTTGCCAAACACCTTGGAAAAGAATTAATTCAACATACCGAAGGATACAAAAAACTACTGGCGTTTTTTGAAACAACGAAACGGAAAATGACGGTAAATAATCTCCAACAGTCACAGACAATAGAAGGTGGAATTGCTTTACCTAACCGTGCAGGATTGGCTTTAGGCACATTTTATCAAACAGATACGCATGCCTACATTTTGTTACCAGGGCCACCTAGTGAATTGAAACCGATGTTCATAGAACAGGTACGTCCCTTATTAGAAGAAACGTTTCCTACAAAAGAACGATTGATTTCAAAAGTTCTACGTTTTTATGGCATCGGAGAGTCACAGTTAGTGACAGAGTTAAAAGACTTAATTGAAACACAAATCAATCCAACGATCGCTTCTTATGCGAAACCCAATGAGGTAACTTTACGATTAACTGTAAAAACAAAAGATCAACAAGCTGGCAATCAAGCGTTACTAGCATTAGAAGAAAAAATATTGGCAAGAGTCGGTGAATACTTTTACGGCTATGGAGATAACAACTCTCTACCTAAAGTGGTGGTTGATTTATTAAAAGAACGAAAGCAAACAATCACTGCAGCTGAAAGTTTGACAGCAGGTGCCTTTCAGTCAGCTTTAGGAGATATTCCAGGCGTTTCTGCAGTTTTCCCTGGGGGCTTCACTACTTATTCTTTAAAAACAAAAGCTGAATTTCTAGGTATTGATCTTGACCTTTTGAAGAAGTATGGAACAGTCAGCAAAGAATGTGCCGAACAAATGGCCATCCATTCAAGAAAGCTTGCAGATACAGATTACAGTATTTCATTTACTGGTGTAGCAGGTCCTGATGCTTTAGAGAACCAACCAGCTGGTACAGTTTGGATTGCTGTTGCTTCAAGGAATGGAAAGGTTTTTTCACAGAAATATCGCTTTACTAGAGATCGTGCGTATATAAGAAAGAGTGCGGTAATGCAAGGATTTGATCTTATTAGAAGAGAACTATTAAGAAAAAAATAAATACGAATATTTGTTCGGTTTTTTCTTGCTTTTTATGGATAAAAACGATATGATTAGCTTAATGAAATGACGCACTGATTTGTGAATATAAGGAGGATTATCGTATTGGCAGATGATCGTAAAGCAGCTTTGGATGCTGCGTTGAAAAAAATTGAAAAGAACTACGGCAAAGGATCTATTATGAAATTGGGCGAAAAAATCGACCAACAAGTTTCTACTATTCCAAGTGGATCTCTTGCATTAGATGTTGCATTAGGTGTGGGTGGTTATCCGCGTGGACGGATTATTGAAGTTTATGGACCAGAAAGTTCAGGTAAAACGACGGTGGCATTACATGCGATTGCCGAAGTGCAGAAAAATGGGGGAACGGCTGCTTTTATCGATGCTGAGCATGCTTTAGACCCACAATATGCACAAAAACTCGGTGTAAATATTGATGAACTACTTCTTTCGCAACCAGATACTGGCGAACAAGGTTTAGAAATTGCAGATGCTTTAGTGTCTAGTGGTGCTGTGGATATTGTCGTGGTGGATTCGGTTGCAGCCTTAGTTCCACGTGCTGAAATCGACGGCGAAATGGGTGACTCACATGTTGGTCTACAAGCTCGACTAATGTCACAGGCATTGCGTAAATTATCTGGCTCAATCAACAAAACAAAAACAATTGCCATTTTCATTAACCAAATTCGTGAAAAAGTTGGCGTGATGTTTGGTAATCCGGAAATCACACCTGGTGGGCGTGCGCTGAAATTTTATGCGACAATTCGTTTAGAAGTGCGCCGTGCAGAGCAATTGAAACAAGGAACAGATATCGTTGGTAACCGTACCAAGATCAAGGTAGTCAAAAATAAAGTAGCACCACCATTCAAAATTGCTGAAGTTGATGTAATGTATGGACAAGGTATTTCTCAAGAAGGAGAATTACTAGATATGGCGGTTGAAAAAGATATTGTAGATAAAAGTGGTGCTTGGTATTCTTATAAGGAAGATCGTATTGGACAAGGTCGAGAGAATGCAAAAATTTATATGGCAAATCATCCAGAAATGATGGCAGAAATCTCTGCTCTAGTTCGTGCAGCTTATGGTATTGGAGAAGAAGTAGAGATACCTGAAGAAACACAAGAAGAGTTACCTTTAGAAGAATAAAAGAAATAAAATAGCTAAATAAGAATAAAAACATGAAAAATGGGCGAAGGTTACTTGCTGTCTATTCTCATTTGATAAGCCGAAATTTTTAATAGATTTCGGCTTATTTTTGTATGTATGACAATCTTTGGCTATCTGAAACGGATGGATAAAGCAAAGCGTATTTTTTTCAGCAAAGGAAGTAATCGCTTTCGCTACTTATTAAGAACGTTTAAGCAGTAAAAATTGTATAAAAAACGTTTTGTTTCACTGTCTAAATAAAAAGTAATTGTTTTTAAACTGTTTACGTTATTATTTAACATTGTTTTTTATTCATAAAATGATCCTTAAACGAAAAAGAAGAAAGCCGTTACTTACGCATTTAAAGTTGACACTACGGGGAACAAACATTAGAATAAACTTGTGCATGTTTTTGTACACCTATGCATGATGCATATTAACAAGTTTAGAGTACTTTATCATAAAAGTTATGTAGATGATAAAAATGAAAAAGATAGTATGGAGGTGGATTTTATGGTAGTCAACATTCTCCTCGCTATCATCGGTTTAATTGTCGGTCTTGGTTTAGGGTTTATGGTTGCAAAGTCACGTCACGAAAAAGAAATTGCTGGTGCACAATCATCAGCAGCCGGAATTATTGATAGTGCAAAAAAAGAAGCAGAAACTCTAAAAAAAGAAGCATTGTTAGAAGCTAAGGAAGAAAATCAGAAATATCGTTCTGAAGTTGAAAGTGAGCTGAGAGAAAGCAAGTTAGAATTAAAATCTCAAGAAAATCGATTGATTCAACGTGAACAAACGTTGAATCGTAAAGATGACTCATTAGAAAAACGTGAGAGCTCACTTGAAAGCAAGGAAGAAGCACTTAGTTCAAAACAGCAATTGATTGAAGAGCGAGAAAAAGACGTTGAAAAGTTAATTGAAGAACAACAAAAAGAACTAGAAAAAATTGCTGGTTTGTCAAAAGAAGATGCAAAAGAAGTCATCATGAAATCAACCGAAGAAGAGTTGAACCATGAATTGACAATAATGGTGAAAGAATCGGAACAGCGAGCAAAAGAAGAAGCAGATCGCAAAGCGAAAAACCTTTTGTCATTAGCCATTCAACGCTGTGCGGCAGACCAAGTATCTGAAACAACCGTATCTGTGGTTACTTTACCAAATGATGAAATGAAAGGCCGCATCATTGGGCGTGAAGGTCGAAATATCCGAACACTGGAAACATTGACTGGTATTGATTTAATTATTGATGATACGCCAGAAGCAGTGGTACTTTCAGGATTTGACCCAATTCGTAGAGAAATCGCACGGATGACGCTAGAAAAATTGATCCAAGATGGTCGTATTCATCCTGCACGAATTGAAGAAATGGTCGAAAAATCTCGTAAAGAAATGGATGAACGTATTCGCGAATATGGTGAAGAAGCAGCCTTTGAAGTGGGCGCACACACGCTTCATCCAGATTTAATCAAAATTATGGGTCGTCTTCATTTTAGAACGAGCTATGGTCAAAATGTTTTAAAACATTCAGTAGAAGTGGCTAAATTATCAGGCATACTTGCTGCTGAACTAGGAGAAGATATCCAATTAGCGAAACGAGCTGGGTTACTTCACGATATTGGTAAAGCGTTAGATCATGAAATTGAAGGCTCCCACGTGGAAATTGGAGCAGAATTAGCGACAAAATACAAAGAGAATCCTGTAGTAATCAATGCAATTGCTTCTCATCATGGCGATGTTGAAGCAACTTCGATTATTTCAGTATTAGTAGCAGCAGCAGACGCCCTTTCAGCGGCTCGTCCAGGAGCTAGAAGTGAATCATTAGAAAACTATATTCGACGCTTAAGAAGCCTAGAAAATATCTCTAATAGCTTTGCTGGTGTAGAATCTAGTTTTGCCGTTCAAGCAGGACGAGAAGTTCGCGTGATGGTCAAACCAGAAGAAATTTCTGATTTAGATGCTGTTCGCCTAGTGAGAGATATTAGAAAACGAATTGAAGAAGAACTGGATTATCCAGGACATATTAAAGTAATTGTCATCCGTGAAACACGCGCGACAGATTACGCCAAATAAAATGAATGCTAAAAGACCTATTTTGATATTCAAGATCAAAATAGGTCTTTTTGTTTATTCTTAAATCAAAAAATAAAATCATGGTTTCTATGATTCATTTTGGAGATATTCCACTTTTTTATGGCTTACTTATCTAGCATTTCGCGGTCTTTTTCAATTGTTGTATTAATGCCTTTGATGATTGCAGGAATGAACCCAGCTTCTTCTAAAGCAACCACCCCTGCGACCGTTGTTCCTCCAGGAGAAGAAACTTGATCTACAAGTTCCCAAGGATTCTCTTCGCTTGAAAGAAGTTTTTGGCAAGAACCCATGATAGCTTTTGCTGCAATTTCAGTCGCCATTTTTTTAGGCAAGCCGTTAAATACACCAGCTCGTCCCATTGCATCAATCAACATATAGATAAATGCTGGTGAACTACCCGCCAACCCAATAAATGTACTAAAATCAGTTTCTGCTAATGGATAGACACTACCAATCGCTTCAAAAATCTCTGTTGCTTGCTTGAATTCGCTAAATGATACACGATGATTTTTACAAATAGCCGATACACCTGCACCTACACTGACATTTACATTGGGCATGACACGAATAATTTTAGCCTCTGGATTCTTCAAGGCTTTTTCTAAGTCACTAAGTGATTTCCCAGAAGCAATCGAAATAAAGAGACACTTGTTGCTATAATTTTTTAAATCCTGCAACACTTGTTCAATGATTTTTGGCTTGACAGCAAGTAAAAGAATATCTGTTTGTTCAGCTACTTCTTGATTGTTTTGACAAGCGTTAACGCCAGTTTTTTCTGCGAAACGTTGCGCATTTTCATAGTGACCGCTTGATACAAAAATATTTTCTTTAGCAACAGTTTCTTTTTCAATTAACCCATTGATGATGGCTTGTGCCATGTTTCCTGTGCCGATAAATCCAATTTTCATATTATCCTCTCCTTTAGTTTTAGCATAGCTTTCTTTTTAATGAAGAGCAAGAAAAGAATGGGGAGATTTTCTAAATGAATAAAAAAGAGGAAATGGTGCAAAAGTGGAAAAAACAAAGTAAATAAGATAACATTGATTTATATAACGAAACTCTTCAAGTTAGGAAGGATAAAATGTGAAAAATAAACGCCGCATAGTGTTTCAATGGTTGAAAGACCATAGCTTAATTATAAAGTTAATCTTTTTTGGTTCTATTTTAGTTTTTGTGGCGAATCAAGTAGTAAATATTGCTCACGGCATGACTTGGCAAAATATTTGGCAAACGATGAGACAACAAAGTTATCTTACCATGAGTTTGATGATTTTAGTCGGCTTGCTTGGCGTGATACCAATGTTGCTGTATGACGGGGTCACCATTCGTGTTTTGGAAAAACAAGGAAAACCAAAAATGAAGACACAAGATTTTTTCTTAGCCGCTTTTATTACAAATACGATTAATAATTTGGCGGGTTTTGGTGGGATCGTTGGTGCGAGCCTTCGCGCAAGTTTTTATGGAAAAGAAACCAATCGTAAAATGGTACTTGCTACGGTTTCAAAAGTTGCATTATTTATGCTTACTGGTTTGTCTTTTTGGTCTTTTTTCACATTTATTGATGTCTTTTTTCTGCAAACAACGAGTATTTTTCGAGGGTATTGGATTTGGTTACTTGGCGGTAGTTTGATCGTACCGGCTATTTTTTTATTTGTTTACTTGAAAAGAAGAACACTATTTTCAGAGTTTTATCCCAAGGGTGTTATAGGATTGCTGTTTGCGTCTGTGGGACAATGGACGGGAGCGTTGGCTGTTTTTTTAGTGCTTGGTTATTTAATGAATGTGGATATTTCCTTATTTTCTATTTATCCAATGTTCATTATCGCTACGTTGATTGGCATGCTGACGATGGTTCCTGGCGGAGCAGGAACATTCGATGTTTTGATGATTTTAGGGATGACTCAGCTATCCGTACGTCAAGATGTTGCTGTAGTATGGCTGCTTTATTATCGTTTGTTTTATTATGTAGTGCCCTTTGTAATTGGTTTGTTTTTATTTTTGACACATACAGGAGTTAAAGTGAATCGTTTTTTTGATAATATTCCTCGCTTACTTTTTCAAAAATTTGCACATTTTGTATTAGTTACAGCGGTTTATTTTGCAGGGATTATGATGGTACTACTTTCTACAATTACAAATCTTTCTGCAATTAGTCGTTTATTTCAAATTTTGCTTCCTTTTTCATTTAATTTTTTAGATCAGACATTGAATTTGTTGATCGGCTTTTTATTACTTGGTCTAGGTCGAGCATTGGCAATGAAAGTGAAAAAAGCTTTTTTACCCACGATTATTTTATTAGTATTTGGTATTCTCAATACCGTCACTCGAACATTGTCTTGGCAATTGATTTTAGTTTATGTCTTAATCTTACTTGCCGTTTGGTTATCTCGGAAAGAATTTTATCGGAAGAAGTTTGTTTATTCGTGGGGAGCAATTCTCTTTGATTCCTGTTTATTTGGCTTTTTATTTATTGTATATGCTATTGCTGGATACCATAGTGGTAGTTTTTGGGGTAACCGATTGACCGCTAACCATTTTATTTTATTTCCATCAGATGAAGTTTGGTTTTCAGGTTTGATTGGTTTAGGGGTTTCTTTACTTGCGTTAGTTGCCCTGTATCAATATCTAGCGATTGAACCTTGTGAGTTAGGCACGACTTTACAAAAAGAGCGCTTTGAGAAATTATTATCAACATATTCGGGGACTTCTGCTAGCCATTACCTCCTCTTGCCTGGGTATAAATATTACTATTATCAACAAAACGGTGAAGATCAAGTGGTTTTTGGGTATCAAATGAAAGGGAATAAATGTTTTGTTTTAGGTGATCCGATTGGTAACCCAAAATTGATCCGCCCGGCTATAACTGAATTTATGAAAAAAGCTGATTGTTTAGGTTATCAAATTGCTTTTTATAAAATTTCAGAAAAACATGTGGTTATGCTTCATGAAGCGGGTTTTTATTTTACAAAAGTTGGCGAAGCAGGAATTGCTGATTTGACAACGGAAGAAATGCCTTGGGTTAACCAACAATTAGAATACCAACGTTTAACAAATGATGGGTACCATTTCACTTGGTATAACCGTTTGCCGGAGGAGCTATTGTCTGCCGTGAGAGAAGTTTCAAAGAGTTGGTTACATGGTGCTAGAGAAAAACATTTTTCAGTTGGGCGCTTTAATGAAGAATATCTACTAACTAGTGGTATAGGGATTGTACGCAAAGAACAAAAAATAGTAGGATTTATTACTGAACAAACTATTTCAGCTCACCAAGCAGGCTATGATTTACTACGTACACTACCTGATGAACCGCAAGAACTTGCAGATTATTTACTAGTTAATCTATTTATCATATACCGAGAAAAAGGTTACCTTGAAGCAAATCTTGGTTTGGCACCACTAGCAAACGTTGGAGAAACAGATTTCTCTTTCTTTCAAGAACGAATGATGCATATTGTTTATAATTATGGTAACTTTTTTTATTCTTTTCAATCTGCTTATGAGGAAAAACTTCGTTATGTTACTCGGTGGGAAGGTAGGTACTTTGCTTATATGAAGGGCAGTAGTTTTTTATTTGCAACATTGCAATTGTTCATTTTAATTGGGAAAGGCAAAGAAAAAACAATCAGTTTTGCAGAAGAAGTACTAACAGAATTATAATTCCCAAAGTTTGTTAGTAGAGCGACATTGGCACAATTACTTTTGTAGAAATTGATATTTTCGAGAGAGAAAGCTAGAGAAGATTTACTTTATGTACTTTTCAAAAGTTAGATACTATTATTTTTTGTTGTTTATAAAAAGAATGAAAGAAAAATGAATAGGAAAGTAAGGAGAACTTGAGTATAAGCTATACTTTTATTTTTCTCTGTGATAGAATACTTTCGACTTAGACTATTTGAATGGGTGAGAGGATGGAACTGATAGAAAAAGCACCAGCTAAGATTAATTTAGGGCTGGATGTATTATATAAACGCCCCGATGGTTACCATGAATTGGAAATGGTGATGTCGAGTATAGATTTGGCAGATCACTTATTCTTTGAAGAGCTACCTGAAGATAAAATCATTGTAGAGACGAATAAGGCTTTTTTACCAGTAGATCAACGAAACAATGTTTATCAAGCTGCATCATTAATAAAAAATAAGTATCAAATCAAAAAAGGAATCAAAATTTTTGTTAAAAAAAATATCCCAGTGGCAGCGGGACTAGGCGGGGGAAGTACAGATTGTGCTGCTGCACTAAGAGGGATTAACCAATTATGGAATCTTGATTGTTCTCTAGAGGAATTAGCAGAAATTGGATTAGCGGTTGGCACAGATGTTCCTTATTGTGTTTATGGAAATACAGCATTTGTTGGAGGAAAGGGAGAAAATGTTCAAGTCATACCTTCCATGCCACCATGTTGGGTAATCTTAGTAAAACCTAAAATGAGTGTATCTACCAAAACTATTTTTAAAGAAGTAGATATGCAACAAATCAACCATCAAAAAATTCATGGTTTGGTCGAAGCGATCCAACAACAAGACTATCAATCAATGATTGCTCATATGGGGAATAGTTTAGAAGACGTTACTGGTAAACGTCATCCAATTATCCATCAAATTAAAGAACGCATGTTAAAATATGGCGCAGATGCGGCACTAATGAGTGGCAGTGGACCAACAGTCTTTGCTTTATGCCGACACTATTCAAGAGCACAAAGAGTTTTCAACGGACTAAAAGGATTCTGCGATGAAGTATACTTAGTCCGTACGTTATAAAAGGTTGTAAACACCGTGGATAGGTTGTGACAGAGCCGCTTAGCTCTGAGTATTAAGGAAACGCCAGAGAAAATGGCTCTTTCATTTTTTCTGGTTTTGACTTAATACCGAAGAGTTGGCTATGGAACATCGTGGATAAGGTCATGAAAGTAGCGTTTAGCTCCGAGCAAATAAGCAAATAAATTTTAAAATAGCTTTCCATATTTTGAAAAATACTCGCTTATTGTTGAGGAGGTGCTACTTGAATGCCGTGGATTGGTTGTGAGAAGGCTGGTCTACATCAAGCAATAAGAACAAACAGGGAAAATGGCTTTTCATATTGTTTAATTTAATTAGAGAGAGGAGAAAGACCTATTTCTTCTCTCTCTTTTTGCCGAAGAACCATCAAGTATATTACTATATAAACATGAATAGATTGTCATTCATTTTACGTTTTATATTGAAATTATTCGTATAAATCAGAAATTGAAGGATTTCTATTGACTCTCTTTTTTTATTCTGATAAATTAAGTTCCGTTGATAAATCGTAATTTTACGATTTGAATGAAAGGAGAATATTATGAAAAAATATCTTTTTGGTGCTGCATTAGCTGTAGGAATGTTTCTATTGACGGCTTGTGGAAATACTTCGCAAGAAACTTCAAAAAATGATGAGTTAACGATTGTTGCTACTTTTTATCCGATGTATGAATTTACAAAAGAAGTAGTTGGGGATGAAGGAAATGTAAAACTATTGGTACCTGCTGGAACTGAGCCACATGACTTCGAACCAAGTGCGAAACAACAAGCAGAAATTGCTGATGCCGATGTTTTTGTTTATAATAGTCCAGATATGGAATTTTTTGTAGATTCACTCAAAGACTCTGTTGACACGAAAAAAACACTAATGATCGAAGCAGCAAAAGGTATTGATCGCTTAAAATCAGAAGAGGAAGAGCACGAACATGAAGAAGAGGATTCAGACCATCATTCTCATGAATATGATCCACATGTATGGTTAGACCCTGTTCTAGCTATTAAAGAAGTTCAAACGATTGCTTCTGAACTCGGTGAAAAATACCCAGAGAAGAAAGAAACCTTTGATAAAAACGCCGAGGCATATACGAAAAAATTAGAGGCATTGAATCAAAAATATATTGATGAATTAAAAGATGCAAAAAATCGAACATTTGTGACACAACATGCCGCATTTGCTTACTTAGCGAATCAGTATGATTTGAATCAACAAGCCATTGCAGGCGTGACACCAGACCAAGAACCGACCCCAAGCCGTTTAGCGGAATTAAAAGATTTTGTTAATAAAAATAACGTTCAAGTGATCTATTTTGAAGAAAATGCTTCTTCTAAAGTGGCTGAAACGTTATCGAAAGAAACAGGTGTAAAATTAGAAGTATTAAATCCATTAGAAAGTTTAACCAACGATCAAATGAAAGCTGGAGAAAATTATATTACGGTGATGGAAAAGAATTTAGAAGCATTAAAAGAAAGTATTAAATAAGAACGGAGGTATGGCGCGTGCGTTATATCGAAATAGCCAATTTAACTTTTTATTATGACGATGAACCTGTATTAGAAGATGTATCTTATCATGTCGATGCAGGGGAATTTGTTATTTTAACTGGAGAAAACGGTGCAGCAAAATCAACATTGATCAAAGCTTCTTTAGGCTTGTTAAAACCTTCAAAAGGAACAATAACCATTGCAAAAAAAAATCAAGACGGACAGAGATTAAGCATCGGTTATATCCCACAACAAGTTGCTTCTTTTAATGCAGGTTTTCCTAGTACAGTATTAGAGTTAGTTCGATCGGGTCGGTATCCAAGGGGGCGTTGGTTCAAGCGCCTTTCGGAAAAAGACCATCAGCATGTAAAACGTGCTTTAGAATCAGTAGGTATGTGGGAAATGCGACACCGTCGAATTGGCGAATTGTCTGGTGGACAAAAACAGCGAATTAGCCTAGCTCGTATTTTTGCGACTGATCCAGATTTATTTATATTAGATGAGCCGACAACAGGAATGGATGAAGAATCTCGCAATGAATTCTATCGCTTGCTCCGACATAGTGCTCATAAACATGGGAAAGCAATTTTGATGATTACTCATGACCATGAAGACATTAAACAATATGCAGATCGACAAATTCGTTTGGTCAGGAAGGAGGATTCTCCATGGCGTTGCTTTCATATGAATTCATGAGACGGGCATTTTTAGCCGCTGTCTTCATTGCTGGAATTGCGCCGATGTTAGGTGTCTTTTTGGTGATTCGCAGGCAATCTTTGATGGCAGATACACTTTCTCATGTTTCTTTAGCAGGGGTTGCTTTAGGCTTCTTTTTGAATATCAATCCTACGATGACGACTATGCTCATTGTGGCACTAGCAGCCGTGATTTTAGAATATTTACGCACCATTTATCGAACCTATTCAGAAATTTCAATTGCTATTTTAATGGCAGGTGGACTTGCACTTGCGCTAGTCTTGATGAATCTAAGTGGCGGAAATTCAGCTACAAGTATCCAGTCATATCTATTTGGTTCAATCGTGACAATTACTTGGGATCAAGTAATTTTTTTAGGTATTTTATTTATCGTTATTGGTATTTTGTTTTTCTTATTCAAGCGACCGATGTATGTTTTAACTTTTGATGAAGATACGGCACATGTGGATGGGCTCCCAGTCCATCGTATGTCAATGCTCTTTAACGTGATTACTGGCGTGGCCATTGCCGTAATGATTCCGATTGCAGGTGCCTTGTTGATCTCAGCAATCATGGTCCTTCCAGCAGCTATTGGCATGCGTTTAGGAAAAAGCTTCAATGTAGTAATTGCTATTAGTATTGGTGTAGGCTTTATTGGAATGCTGTCAGGTTTAACCAGTTCCTTTTATTTAGATACTCCACCAGGGGCCACAATTACTTTAGTCTTTATTGCTTTATTTTTATTGGTTAATCTGATTAAACGACTAACCGTATCGTTCAAAAGAAAAAATAGATAAAATAGTAAAAAGAAAAAGCAATGAAAACGAAAAATTTTCGTTGCTTTTTCTTTTTTTAAAATAAATACCGAACTATTTTCTTATTTTTTTACAAAATGCTCGAATTTTTAAGTGAAAACTTATATAATGTAAAACGATATAATTTCTTAAAAGGAGCTGAAATATGTGAAAGTACGTCGCAGTGAACGACTTGTTGATATGACTCAATATTTATTAGACCATCCTCATGAATTAATATCATTAACAAGTTTTGCCGAACGTTATGAATCTGCTAAATCTTCCATTAGTGAGGACTTAGCCATTATAAAAAAAACATTTAAGGAAAGAGGTTGCGGAACATTAGAAACCATTCCAGGAGCTGCTGGAGGCGTTTTGTTTATACCGGAAATTTCTTACGAAGAAGCAAAAAAATATATTGAGTCGTTAGCGGAGCGATTATCTGAACAAGATCGTTTACTACCTGGAGGATATGTTTATTTATCTGATTTGCTTGGGGAACCGGAATTGTTGCGACAAGTGGGAAAAATTATTGCTTCTAAATATTTAGGTGAGAAGATTGATGCAGTCATGACGGTAGCAACGAAAGGCGTTCCGATTGCTCAAGCAGTATCTTATTATCTAAATGTGCCATTTGTTATTGTTCGTCGCGATTCTAAAATTACAGAAGGTTCAACCGTTAGCGTCAATTACGTTTCAGGTTCTTCTGAACGTATTGAAAAAATGGAATTGTCAAAAAGAAGTCTTAAACGTGGTTCACGTGTTTTAGTTGTCGACGATTTTATGAAAGGCGGCGGCACAGTGAATGGAATGAAGAGCTTAATCGAAGAATTTGAATCAGAGCTAGTAGGGATTACTGTGTTTGCAGAATCAAAATTCAATGGACACCGGGCGATTGATGATTATACCTCTTTACTTTATGTAAAAGATGTGGATACAAAGACAAAAAATATTACAGTTGTACCAGGAAATTATTTTAATGATAAATGATTAGATAGTGTTCAGCACAGAAGTATTAAGCTGAAGTATACAAGTAGGTACTTTTCAATAGCGACACTTGTTTCAAAGTACTAACTAGAAAATAACTGTGGCGAGTAACCACAGACACAATAAGCCAGATTTCACGAAAATTTCTTTTTCAAATTTTTGAGAATTCTGGCTTATTTTTCGAACAGGATACTTCTTTTTTTACTGTTTCTTCTGGTTTAGAAGATGAGCAAAAAGTAAACTTTATTTTTTCAGACACTTTTTTTGGTACTTTCTTAAGTTCAGATAGAAAAATGGTCTAGTTCATGAGTATAGGTGTCTTGGTTGAAAAAATAAGAAGAGTAGGCTAAACTTAAAACCATCAAATATCAAATATATTTAGGAGTGACTCAGTTGAACGGACGTTATGCAATTATTTTGGCAGCGGGAAAAGGTACGCGTATGAAGTCAAAATTATATAAAGTTTTACATCCAGTTTCAGGAAAGCCAATGGTTGAACATATTATCAATCGTGTAAGTGAAACAAATCCAGATCAAATTATTACGATCGTAGGACATGGCGCAGAACAAGTAAAGGCGCAGTTAGGAGAACGTAGCGAATATGCTTTGCAAGCTGAGCAATTGGGAACTGGTCATGCGGTTTTACAAGCCGCTTCTTTTTTAGAAGGCAAAGAAGGAACAACGCTTGTGATTAGTGGAGACACTCCTTTACTAACGACTGAAACATTAAATAATCTGTTTGAATATCATCAAGGAAAAAATGCTAGTGCTACGATTTTAACGGCACAAGCCGAAGATCCAACCGGCTATGGTCGAATTATTCGTGATCACGTTGGAATCGTTGAAAAAATCGTCGAGCAAAAAGATACGTCACCAGAAGAAGCTTTAGTACAAGAGATCAATACAGGAACTTATTGTTTTGATAATAAAGCACTTTTTGAAGCTTTAAATAAAATTGGTACAGACAATGCACAAGGGGAATATTACTTAACAGATATCATTGAAATTCTCAAAGAGGCTGGAAACACGGTAGCTGCTTATCAAACAGAAGACTTTGACGAATCGATGGGTGTTAACGATCGCATAGCTTTAGCAAAAGCTAATGAGCTCATGAGACATCGTATCAACAAGATGCATATGGTCAATGGGGTAAGTTTTGTTGATCCAGCAACGACGTATATTGATGATGGTGTCGTGATTGGTGCAGACACAGTAATTGAACCAGGAGTACAACTACAAGGAAACACAGTAATTGGCTCAGATTGTGTCATTGGTGCACATTCACGTATCGTTGATAGTGTCATTGAAGAACATGTGGTTATTGAAAATTCTGTAATAGAAAATAGTCATGTGAAAAGCCATGCTGATGTAGGACCATTTGCTCATCTACGTCCAAATGCTGAAATCGGTGAAGGAGTGCATATTGGGAATTTTGTTGAAGTAAAAAATGCCGAAATTGGTAAAAATACTAAAGTTGGGCATTTAACGTATGTTGGTGATGCGACTTTAGGTGAAGAGATCAATGTAGGTTGTGGTGTTGTGTTCGTCAATTATGATGGAAAAAGCAAACATCGAACAACCATTGGTGACCATAGCTTTATTGGCTCAAATGC
This sequence comes from Enterococcus villorum, assembly GCF_007990225.1. Lineage (GTDB taxonomy): Bacteria > Bacillota > Bacilli > Lactobacillales > Enterococcaceae > Enterococcus_B > Enterococcus_B villorum. The sequence goes on from NZ_BJWF01000006.1 coordinate 39,704, forward strand.
CAATATCATTGCTCCAGTTGAAGTGGCTAAGCATACTTCTATTGCTGCGGGATCGACAATTACTGACGATATTCCTGAATATGCAATGGCTATTGCACGTGCTAGACAAGTAAATAAAGAAGAATACGCTAAAAAACTCCCTTATCTAAACTAAGACTTTTACAAAAAGCCTTGATTTATTTAGAAAATATGACTAGTATTTAATTGGTAGAATTCTAGAGTTGTGAAAAAGAAAGTGGAGGTCCCCATGTCAAAACATTACTTTGACCCAAGATTAAAAATTTTTGCGTTAAATTCAAACCGTCCGTTAGCAGAAAAAATTGCTGCAGCTGTGGGTGTCGAATTGGGTAAATCATCGGTTACTCAATTTAGTGATGGAGAAATCCAAGTCAATATTGAAGAAAGTATTCGTGGTTCACATGTGTATGTTATTCAATCAACGAGTAGCCCTGTCAATGATAATTTAATGGAATTGTTGATCATGATTGATGCTTTAAAACGCGCCAGTGCAAAAACAATCAATGTGGTTATGCCTTACTACGGTTATGCGCGTCAAGATCGTAAAGCTCGCGCAAGAGAGCCGATCACTGCAAAATTAGTTGCGAATATGATCCAAAAAGCGGGAGCAACCAGAATGTTGACACTTGATCTGCATGCTGTCCAAATTCAAGGGTTCTTTGATATTCCTGTGGATCACTTGATGGGTGCACCATTAATTGCAAATTACTTCTTAGAAAAAGGGATTAAAGGGGACGACGTGGTTGTTGTTTCACCTGACCATGGTGGTGTAACACGTGCACGTAAATTAGCTGAGTTTTTAAAAGCGCCGATTGCGATCATTGACAAACGACGTCCAAAAGCGAATGTAGCAGAAGTAATGAATATCATAGGGCAAGTAGAAGGAAAAACCTGCGTCTTGATTGATGATATGATTGATACAGCTGGGACGATCACGCTAGCTGCAAATGCATTGAAAGAAGCAGGAGCAGTAAGTGTCTATGCTTCATGTACACATCCAGTATTATCAGGTCCAGCTTTACAACGTATTGAAGATTCTGCAATTGAACGTTTAGTTGTAACAGATTCTATCTATCTTCCAGATGATCGTAAAATTGATAAAATTGATGAAGTAAGTGTCGGTGGTTTGATGGGAGATGCCATCAAACGTATCCACGAAAATAAACCAGTTAGCCCTTTATTTGAAACAAAAAAATAAAAGGAAATAAAAATTAAATACTATCACAAAGGGGAGCCTGATTTAGGCTGAGATTGAATTTTTTCTAAACCCTTCGTACCTGTATCGGTTATGCGAGCGTAGGAATTGTGACGATCAATAGTGGCTAATTGATTAGCCTCTATTTTTAGAAGTAATTGGAACAACTTTACTTCCTCCTTTGTGATTTTAAATTAAAGGAGGAAGTTTTTTTATGGAAAAAAAATATAAGGTATGGATCGAAGGAACAATTGTAGCAGCATTAGCATTGGTGTTATCATTCATTCCTCTTCAAATAGGTAGTAGCTTTTCTATTTCACTTGGTCAAATTCCATTGACGTTATTTGCACTTAGAAGAGGTTGGAAAGCAGGGATATTCGCAGGATTTATATGGGGGATTCTACATTTTCCTACTGGGCAAGTTTATTACCTTAGTGTGATCCAAGTATTGATTGAATACCCGATCGCTTTTACGTTTGCTGGTTTTGCTGGATTATTTTCTAGTAGATTACAACAGAGCTTAAAAAATGGAAATAAGAAAGGCGTAACAGCAAATATTGTATGGGGGACTTTTGTTGGCGTAGGGGCAAGGTACTTTTGGCATTTTGTGGCAGGTGTTGTTTTTTGGGGGAGCTATGCTTTATGGGGAATGAATCCTTGGCTATTTTCTTTAGTCATGAATGGTGCAAGTGGACTGGCTACAGGAATCGTAACCTTAATCGTTTTACTTGGTATTAAACGTACGATTCCATCATTATTCACAGGAAAGAAATAAAGAAAGCTCCCTAAGTTAGACCATAAATGTAGTGCACTCCATAACTTGGATATTTGTCCAAGTTATGGAGTGCACTACATTTGGAGGTTCCAACATTTTTGGTTAAACTATTGGACCTCACTTCAAAAAGTTTGGTTTGTTCTTTATTATCCTAAGGGGTTGTAATTGACGTCAGCAGCTTCACCTAAGAGTTCCCAAGTTCTCTCAGCAGAATGATAAACTAACGTACCAATTGCTTCTTCTTCCAGATATCTTGTTCCCTTTAGCTTCCAAATATAATCTTCGATGACATAGATAGGAATGTGGTAGTCGTTATCAATCAAACCACCTTGTTCAAAAGAAAAAATAATTCCTTCTTGCATTAAGTTACGCATATTTTTCAGTAATTCCACACTGATTTTTTCGACAGGAATGTCTCGTTTAAAAAATGATTTTTTTTCGTTAACTTTTTTTGACAAAATTGCACTTAGTTTATTAGCAAAGATGCGATAAAATTCATCTAAATAACGATAATAGATACGTTCTAGTTGGTCATTAAGGTCAAAATAAACAAAATTATTTTGTAATTTATAGAAAAATGGCGAATGAAGATGAGTTTTCATGTGACCAAAATAAAGCAATTCAGAAATTTCCAAAGGCGTTAATTCTTTTAGCATTGTTAAATCATTAAAGTCAATCCATTTTAAATCACCAACTTGACTTTTATTGCGTGCAGAAGAAAAAAAGCGTTGGATGTTTTCTGTCCCACGAATGACTTTTAAACCGGTGTGTGATTCATAATCTCCAGCACTTGCTGAAGGATCTAGTAACAACAAATTTTGTGGGAAATGCACGATGCTGTTAGAAAAATCACTAATAGTCAGTCCCTTGGTCACAACTGCATTACTTGTAGTATCAATATGTACATAAACTGACTCAGCCATCATGCTCCTCCTTTTGTTTTTATCACTTTCATTTTACAACATTTATTACAAAAAAGCTTGTTTCTTTTATTTTAAAATTCCATTACAAAAACACGGCTTTACTGAGAAATAGATGAATAGTTAATCTTTGTGTTTAAGGGGCATTGCTCGCTCCCATCCTATTAGCTAAACCAGATGATAAATTCGTTTTAGTTCCCAATAAAACATAGTATACTTTAAATGAAAGCTTAGTTCTATTACATTTGGGTAAGTACTTGTTATAATAAAAAGGAGAAAGCAATGTATATTCAACAGGTATACGGCTCAGAAAAAGCTATACATCACCGTGCCCTTCGAGAGTCTAAACAAATTTTACCGTTTTACTCGTCTCATCAAAAAAGCCGGGGAGAATTTTGGCAATCGGTGAAGAAAAATGAAGCTTGGCAAATCGTGAACAAAAAACGAACGATGTATATTGTAGCTGAACGTACAAAAGAACAATTGGTTATCAAAAATCTACTAGTAAAGGGCAAGTTGCCCAGTTGGACTTCATTTTTTAAGGACATAGAGTGGTGTGCTCGTTTTTTCTTTAAAAAAATTTGTTTTCTTCAATTTAGTGATTCGCTACATATGCAGTGGATCTCTCTTTTGTCTCGTTATGGATATATGCAAGACAACACTTTAAGGATCCAACATGGGTGGCAAAAAAAAGTGGCATATCATATGGCGTTAGTTTTAGGTGGTGGTGGCGCACATGGCGCTTATCAAATTGGTGTTTGGAAAGCATTAAAAGAAAAAAGTATTTGTTTTGACATACTCACTGGAACCTCAGTTGGGGCTTTAAATGGGGCATTGATTTTACAAGACGATTTGCCTCAAGCTATTTCTTTATGGCAAACATTATCAACAAACCAAGTATTACAGCTTTCAGAAGTTGACTTATCAGAAGACCTTAGAAAACGATTTATCCAAGAAACACGTTTAATGACAAGATCAGCCATTACTGAAGGTGGCGCATCAATTGCACCTTTAGAAAAATTACTCAAAAGAAAGTTGGATCCCCATAAAGTTCTAAAGGTGAAACATCCGCGCTTATTTACAATTTCAACACGGCTTCCAGATTTTACGGAAATTGTTACGCCCATTCAACAACTACCAGCAGATGAAATAGCTGATTGGATTCTTGCTTCTGCTTCTTTTTATCCAGCCATGGCCTATCGACAAATTAAAGGGACAAAGTACATTGACGGTGGTTATCGTAACAACTTGCCTGTGGATGTAGCGATTCAAGAAGGAGCAACCGAGTGTTTCGTCGTAGATGTGTACGGCCCGGGAATAAATAAGCGAATGACTTTACCAGAAGAAGTTGTTCAGTGGTCTTGCCAATCTGCTTGGTCGCTAGGTAGTTTTTTGATTTTTGATTGTCAGCGGAATCAATTTAACATTCAATTAGGATATTTAGAAGCCAAAAAAAGCTTAGGTGACTACGAGGGGCATTGGTATACATTTTATTCCACGAAGGATGCGACAATTTATTGGCGAAAATTCTTGAAGTATCTATTAAACGAACTTCGTTTAGATTTATCTTTTATTTATGATCTGAAATTTTTGCAATCCTTGCGTAATATATATAAAGACAGGGTGGTAATTGAAACATGTGGGGTGGCAATGCTAGAATTATTAGCAAAACGAAAGTTGGTTTTACCGAATAAAGTCTATCATGTCCATGAAATGATTGAAAAAATCTGTAAAAGTAAAATGTGGATAGAAACGAATGAAAGCATCCGAGAAATTGGGCAATTAAATAATGACGAATGGCGAAGACTACAAAAATATCGAAAAAAACAAAAAAATGACCAGAAAAAATTTATAGAAATTGTTTCTTTAATCAAACAAAGTAAACAAGAAAAATTACAAGCACAAATTCGCACGCAGCCGTTTGAGTCGTTATTAAACCTATATTTATATTATCTAAAGGAGGAACAAATATGGCACAAGAATTTTCATATGAAATCATAGAAGAGATTGCTGTTTTATCCGAAAACAACAAAGGTTGGAAAAAAGAATTAAATTTAGTTAGTTGGAACGGACGTCCACCTAAATTTGATCTGCGTGATTGGGCGCCTGACCATGAAAAAATGGGCAAAGGATTGACGCTTACGAATGAAGAATTTGAAGCGTTACAAAAAGCAATCGAAAATATGTAACAGAAAGGACCCTGTTGAATGAAAAGTATGACTGGTTTTGGCAAAGCCACCCGCGAAACGCAGGAATACCAATTGGAAGTTGAGATTAAAAGCGTCAATCAACGCTTTTTAGATGTACAGATACGTAGCCCCAAAGTATTAAATTTTCTTGAAAATGAAATCCGCCAGTTCATCAAACAACATTTAAGTCGTGGTCGAATAGAGGTTTTTATCAATCTCACGCAGATAGGAAAAAATCATAAGCAACTTTTTATTGATTGGCCGTTGATTGATAAATTGGTTTGCGAACTAACCGAAGGAATCGCACAATGTTACGGAAAAGACACACAATTAGATATTGGCCGACTGTATGAATTATTAACGACGAATGAATCTTTTGTTATCATTGAAGAAAAAGTAGACAATGATACGAACGAATTGGCTGAACTCGTCCTTTATACAGTTCATGAGGCACTTGCAGAAATTGAAAACAGTCGTCAAAAAGAAGGGACTGCATTAGCTTCTATTCTCAAGAAAAAAAGCAATGAATTGAAAGAAGTGTTGGCACAATTACAACAGTTTGTTGATTTGTATGAACAAGAATATCAAGAGAAATATCGAAAGAAATTAGAAGATTTTCTAGGAACTTCCGTTGATCAACAAAGGCTCCTAACAGAATTAGCTATCTTATTAGAACGAGGAGATATTCATGAAGAACTAGACCGCTTAGTCATTCATACTCAACAACTTGATGAACTGCTCTTAGCGAAACAGCCAGTGGGTAGAGAACTTGACTTTTTGATTCAAGAAATGAATCGAGAAATCAACACGATTGGTTCCAAGTCAAGTGCAATTGAAATTAAAAATCAAGTCATCCAATTAAAAACAATTTTAGAAAAAATTCGCGAACAAATCCAAAATATTGAATAGCAAGGAGTCGAAAAAAATGAAATATTATGATATTACTTTTCATGAACTAAGCGGTAAAACGGTCATCAAAAGAAACATCCCGTCAGAAAAAGAAGGGTTTGAAGCGTGGCAAGATGCTTGTGTGATGATTAATGATAAAGAGATCCAACTTTTAGTAAATGATGGAACGTATGTTGTGATGAATCGCCAGTTTATCGTAAGAATTGATGCACAAGAAGTAACAGATCCTGCCGAAAAAGCACAATCTCGAAAAGACGAAATTATGGGTGTAGTAAATACCTTATCAAACATGGGGTTTTAGCAAAAAGATACAAAAAATAAATTTAAATAAAGTAACGGTAAAGAGAGCGGCAAAATTTTTTTGCTGCTTTCTTTTTGTATATGATACTAATTATAATAATTGTCAAAAAATAGTTGAGAAAAGAGATGAGAAATAAAATAAACAACAAAGGATTCTCAAGCAAGTAGGCATTTTTTTTGCTATAATGAAAGATGCCCTTGAAAGTTGTCGAAAAAAAGTGCAAAATAAACGTTAGTATAAAAAGACTAGTTGAAAGGACGTCGTCATGTCAGAGCGTGGATTATTAATCGTGTTGTCTGGACCATCAGGTGTAGGAAAAGGCACAGTGCGAAAAGCAATTTTTGAGAGTGAGGATAATGATTTCCAATATTCGATTTCAATGACTACACGTAAGATGCGTGAAGGAGAAGTTGAAGGAGTCGATTACTACTTTAGAAGCAAAGAAGAATTTGAAGCAATGATCGAAGCGGGCGAAATGCTAGAATATGCAGAATATGTGGGGAATTATTATGGAACGCCATTGTCTTATGTCAATAAAACGTTGGACGAAGGAAAAGATGTGTTTTTAGAAATCGAAGTCCAAGGTGCCCAACAAGTAAAAGAAAAAGTACCAGATGGCGTCTTTATCTTTCTAACTCCCCCCGATTTAGCAGAGTTAAAATCACGAATTGTCGGACGTGGGACAGATGCAGATGAAGTAATCGAAAAACGAATGAGTGTTGCAAAAGAAGAAATTGAAATGATGGCTCTTTACGACTATGCTGTAGTAAATGACGAAGTGCCACTAGCAGTAGAACGGATTAAAAATATTATTGCGAGTGAACACTTTCGTGTGGACCGTGTAATCGGCAAATATATAAAAATGTTAAAGGAGATGTAGTCTTATGATGTTAAAACCTTCAATCGACTCATTATTAGATCGAGTAAATTCAAAGTATTCTCTAGTTATTTTAGCAAGCAAACGAGCGCATGAATTAGATGCTAAGGCACAACCAACATTGGATTCATTTGAATCAGTAAAAAGTGTGGGGCAAGCACTAGAAGAAATTGAAGCAGGAAATGTGATCAACGATCCACATCCTGAATTAAAACGGGAACGCTTAAGAATGGAAGAGGAAGAACGTAAAGCAAAAAAAGACCGTGAACAACAAGAATTAGAGTTACGTATCCGTGAAGAACAAAATCAATAAACATTTGTCAGATTCTTTGGATAAGCCGAAATTTCCGAAATTTGTATCCGCAAATTTTTGTGAAATTTCGGCTTATTTTTCGAAAAGTTTCTGGATTTATGCCTATCGGAAATAAAGAGATTTTTCTACGTGACTTTTGTGCCGTTAATTTTTTGTTAGAATTCATCAGAGAATAAGACAAACAAAGAAATCTCTAGTAAAATAAGCAAAAATGACTTTGTCTATTTATTTAGAAAAAATAAAGGAGGAAGGAAGCCATGTCAGTAATTGCTGATGTAATCGTAGATGTACCCACTATGCAAACCGATCAACCTTTCACTTATCTGGTTCCTTCTGAATTGGAAACAGCGATACAAATTGGAATGCGAGTTGAAGTTCCTTTTGGTAATGGTAACCGTCATGTCCAAGGCTTTATCATAAATTTACGAGAAACAGATAGAAATACCTTGAACGAATTAAAATCAATTATTCAACTATTGGATTTAGCGCCTGTTGTTAATCAAGAATTACTTCGCCTAGCTGATTATATGAAACAAATCACTTATGCGTTTAAGATTACTTGTCTACAAACAATGCTCCCAAGTGTCATGAAAGCTGCATATGACAAGCAAATTTATCCATTGACCGATACTGTAGCAATAACCAATCTTTTTAAAGGTCGAAAAGAAATTTCTTGGAAAGAAGCACAAGAAGAAGGCGTTTTATCTCAATTGATTCGTTGGCGACAAGAAAAGTTAGTAGATATCAGATACGAAGTCCGCACGAAAAATAAAGTTAAAACAATAAGATTAGTTCAAAAGAATTTAAATAAAGTCCAAATTGAGGAAGAATGGAATAAATTAAGGCAAAATGCAAAAAAACAAAAAGAATTACTTTTATGTTTAGCTGAGCAAAAAAAAGCTGAACCAGTTTCTTACTACAAAGAAAGAGGAATCAGTTTAGCCACTTTAAATCAAGGAAAAGAAAAAGGATGGCTGTCCTTTGTAGAGGTAGAACGGTATCGTGATCCTTATGAAAATCGAATTTTTGAACAAACTAAGGCATTCAAATTAAACGAAGAACAAGAATATGCAGTGACGCGGATCATTAAAGCTGGACAAGAAAAAGCGAGTCAAACTTTTTTATTAGAAGGAATTACAGGAAGCGGAAAAACAGAAGTTTATCTTCAAGCAATTGCTGAAGTATTATCTCAAAATAAAACAGCGATTATGCTAGTTCCAGAAATTGCTTTAACACCGCAAATGGTTGAACGTTTTAAAGGTCGATTTGGAGAAGCTGTTGCTGTTTTACATAGCGGGCTTTCTCAAGGAGAAAAATACGATGAGTGGCGTAAAATCGAAAGAGAGGAAGCACAAGTTGTTGTTGGTGCGCGTTCTGCGATTTTCGCACCGTTGACGAATATAGGGTTAATCATCATTGATGAAGAGCATGAATCAAGTTACAAGCAAGATGAAACCCCACGTTACCACGCAAGAGACTTAGCTATTTGGAGAGGGCAATATCATCATTGTCCAGTAGTATTAGGAAGTGCCACGCCATCACTTGAATCACGAGCCCGGGCACAAAAAGGCGTTTATGAGTTATTGCGTTTGAATCAACGAGCAAAGTTTTCTGCGCAACTTCCGGCAATTGAAATCGTAGATATGCGGCAGGAATTGCAACAACAAAATACTTCTACTTTTTCAAAACAATTGCAAGAAAAAATACAAGATCGTTTAATAAAAAAAGAACAAACGGTATTGCTACTAAACCGTCGTGGTTATTCTTCTTTTGTGATGTGTCGAGATTGTGGCTTTGTCCTACCTTGTCCAAACTGTGATATTTCTTTGACTCTTCATATGGATACGCGTTCCATGCGTTGTCATTATTGTGGGCATGAAGAAGCAATTCCTTATCGTTGTCCAAATTGTGGAGGCAATAAAATCCGTTATTATGGTACGGGGACACAAAAAGTAGAAGAAGAATTAAAAGACTTTTATCCAGAAGCTCGTATTTTACGTATGGATGTTGATACAACAAGAAAAAAAGGCGCTCATGAACGTATCTTACAACAATTTGGGAAAAAAAAGGCAGATATCTTATTGGGAACTCAAATGATCGCAAAAGGATTGGATTTTCCAGATGTTACTTTGGTCGGTGTTCTTAATGCTGATACTTCGCTTAATCTTCCCGATTTTCGATCCAGTGAACATACGTTTCAATTGCTCACGCAGGTCTCTGGTCGTGCTGGACGTGCCGAAAAAGCAGGAGAAGTGATTATTCAAACATTTAATCCACAACATTATGCGATTGAATTGGCTAAAGAACAAAATTATGAACGTTTTTATCAACAAGAAATGGCTGTTCGTCATCGTAGTGGCTATCCTCCTTATTATTTTACCGTAAAGATCACAACGAGCCATCAAGAAGAGCAAGTTGCAGCAAAGAAAATCTTTGAAATTTCCCAGCAGTTAAAAGAAGTGCTGGGAGCGCAAAGTCTATTGTTAGGGCCAACACCTAGTACAGTGAACCGTATTAAAAATCGCTACCATTATCAACTGATTATTAAGTATAAACAAGAACCTGATTTAGCCCATATCTTAAAAAATATTTTAGATCAAAGCCAAAAAGATCAGCGACAAGGATTATTTGTGGCCATCGATAATGAACCTTTAAACTTTATTTAAGAAAGGAAATAATATGCGTTATCCTATATTGATCCACCCCAATGATAAATTAAAATGTGTTTCTCAACCCATAGACATCATCACTGATGAGACCATTGACTTACTAGACAATCTCTATGAAACCATGGTGGCCAATGATGGCATCGGTATTGCTGCACCACAAGTAGGAAAAAACAAACGAATAGCCATCGTTGAAGTTGATGAAGGGGAAAAATTTGAACTAATCAATCCAGAAATTATTGATGCAAAAGGTGAAGACATTGATGTAGAAGGATGTTTAAGTATTCCTCATGTATATGGAACAGTCAAGCGATTTGACGAAGTGACAGTTCGCTATTATGATCGTGAAGGAGAAGAAATAGAAGTGACAGCTTTTGGTTACTTGGCTCGAGCATTTCAGCATGAAATTGACCACTTAAATGGCGTATTATTTGTTGAAAAAATGATTGAGCAAATTCCAGAAGCCGATTTAGAAAATTATATGGAGGAACATCTGAATGACTAAATTAGTATTTATGGGAACACCTGCTTTTTCGGTGCCGATCCTTGAGGGCTTATTAGAAGAAGGTTACGAAGTGGTAGCGGTTGTTACTCAACCTGATCGACCGGTCGGACGGAAAAAAGTTATTACCCCTTCGCCAGTAAAAGAAGCCGCAGTCAAGCACGAATTACTGGTGTTGCAGCCTGAAAAAATAGCTGGTTCAGAAGAAATGGAAAAAATCATTGCTTTACAACCAGACGTGATTGTTACAGCAGCCTTTGGACAATTTTTACCAGAAAAATTATTACAAGTACCAACGCATGGCGCCGTGAATGTCCATGCGTCCTTGCTACCAAAATATCGAGGTGGTGCACCTGTTCATTATGCAATTATTAATGGGGAAAAAGAAACCGGTGTGACAATCATGGAAATGATCAAAAAAATGGATGCTGGTGGAATTTATGCCCAAGAGAGCATACCGATTACCAAACAAGACGATGTAGGTAGTATGTTTGAGAAATTAAGTATTTTAGGTAAACAGTTATTATTAAAAACATTACCTGGTATTTTAAATGGCAACCTTATGCCATATCCGCAAGATGAATCAAAAGTCACTTTTTCACCAAATATTACACGTGAACAAGAAGCAATTGATTGGAAGAAAACAGCTGAAGAAGTTGATCATCAAGTACGTGGGATGCGTCCATGGCCAATTGCATTTACCACATATGAAAAAACACGTTGGAAACTCTTGGCTGTTGAAGTGTTGGATGAAAAAACAACGGCTGAACCAGGAACCATTATTAAGAAAGATAAGAAAAATCTTTGGGTTGCTTGTGGCAATCAAACAGTACTAGCTATCAAAGAATTACAACCAGCAGGCAAAAGCAAGCAAGTCATTAGCGAATTTTTAAATGGTAGTGGCCAGCAAGTAACGATTGGTCAGCAGGTGAAATAATGGCAAAAATACCAAAAAAAATGAAAAAATCAGTACGTTATATGGCGCTTGTCACACTTGAAAGAGTGAACAAAGGTGGAGCTTATTCAAATTTATTATTAAATGAAATGATCAAACAAGGTAATTTAAATCAAAAAGATGTCGGTTTATTTACTGAATTAGTCTATGGAACCATTAGTCGTCAACTTTTGCTTGAATTTTATATTGCTCCGTTGATTACTCATGCAAAAAAAGTGGATGACTGGGTGAAAACATTGCTTTGTTTATCGGTTTATCAATTAGAATTTTTAGATAAAGTACCTGCTCATGCGATTTTAAATGAGGCTGTTGAAATTGCTAAAATCAAAGGAAATCCAGGGACTGGGAAATTTGTTAATGGTGTTTTAAGAAACTATCAACGTCAGGAAAAGCCAGACGTAGAAAAAATCAGTGAGCCTGTTGAACGTTTAGCCATAAAGATTAGTTTACCGATATGGTTAACCAAACGTTTAATTAAACAAATCGGCTATGAAGAAACGGAAAAGCTAGGTCTTTCTCTCTATCAACCGAGTCGGGTGAGTGGACGTGTAGATACTAGAAAATGTTCGAGAGAGCAAGCGATCATGACTTTGCAATCAGAAGAAATTTCTGCCAAAGAAAGCCAGCTGAGTCCGTATGGAGTTGTTGCTGAAAAAGGACGTTTAGCTTCAAGTTCCTTATTCCATGATGGGATAATGACTATTCAAGATGAAAGTTCTATGCTCGTAGCACCAACGATGCAAATTGAGCCAGAGCATCATGTATTAGATGCTTGTGCCGCGCCTGGTGGTAAAACAACCCATATCGCAACATTTTTGGATCCTACATGTGGTGGAGAAGTGACGGCATTAGATGTTCACGAACATAAAGTAAAGTTAATTGAAGAAAATGCTGAGCGTTTAGGTGTTTTTTCTGCTGTATACGCGCAAAAAATGGATGCAAGAGAAGTAAAAGATCAATTTGCCACTGCAACATTTGATCGTATTTTAGTAGATGCACCTTGTTCAGGATTGGGACTACTTAGAAGAAAACCTGATATTCGTTACAAAAAAAATGCCAAAGATTTAGCTAATTTACCAGCGATTCAGTTAGCGATTTTGGAAAGCTGTGCAAGTGTGTTAAAATCTTCTGGAATATTGACTTATAGTACTTGTACGATTCTTAAAGAAGAAAACCAAGAAGTGATTGAAACATTTTTGAAACGACATTCTGATTTTGAGAGGATTGATGTTTTAGTTGATCCTGTGCTACAATCATCAATCGAAGATAAGATGTTGACTTTATACCCACATCAATTCGATACAGATGGGTTTTTCATTTGTTGTTTGCGTAAAAAGTAATGAGGTGAAAGAATGCAGATTGAATATCAATCCGATGTAGGAAAACGACGTAATACAAATCAAGATTATGCAAGCGTCTTTACTAATCAAGCTGGAATCAAATTAGCCGTGTTAGCTGATGGAATGGGCGGGCATCGTGCCGGCGATATTGCTAGCCAAATGGCTGTTACAAATTTAGGAACTGCTTGGGAAAGTTTGAGTATAAGCGATGATGAAAAAGTAGCTCAATGGTTCATTCAAACCATTCAGGAAGAAAACACGCGTATTTATCAGCGCGGACAAGAACAACCTGAATATAATGGAATGGGAACGACAATTGTTGCTGCTGCTTTGTCAAAAGATCAGTTCACTATTGCTCATGTAGGGGATAGTCGTGCTTATCTTATTCGCGAAGACAGAATCATTCAGTTAACGGAAGATCATTCTTTAGTGAATGAACTTGTGAAATCGGGAGAGATTAGTGAAGAAATGGCTGTTAATCACCCACGAAAAAATATTTTAACTCGTTCAGTCGGTATGCCTGGAACAGTAGAAGTGGATGTCTCTACTTATTTTTGGCAACTGAAAGATCGCTTGTTATTGTGTTCTGATGGTTTGACTAACATGTTGTCTGAAGAGATGATTGGTACGATCGTCAACCAAGATGGAGATTTGCTAGACAAAGTAACGGAATTGATTAAACGCGCCAATGAAGCCGGTGGCGCAGATAATATCACCGTTCTTCTGATTGAATATAAGGAGGACGTCGCATGATCGAGCCTGGCAAAAAATTGAATGGACGTTACCAGATTACTGGGAATATCGGAAGTGGAGGCATGGCAAACGTTTTTCTAGCTCATGACCTTATTTTAGATCGTGACGTAGCAATAAAAGTATTGCGATTTGATTTTCAAAACGATCAAACAGCGATCCGACGTTTTCAACGAGAAGCATTGGCTGCGACAGAACTGGTTCATCCCAACATCGTTAGTGTTTACGACGTAGGAGAAGAAGATGACATGCAATATCTAGTGATGGAGTATGTCAAGGGAATGGATCTAAAAAGATATATTCAAACGCATTATCCCATTCCTTATGAAACAGCTGTCAATATTATGCAGCAAATCTTATCGGCGATTTCTTTAGCACATAATCATCAAATCATCCATCGTGATTTGAAACCGCAAAATGTTTTGATTGATAATGAAGGTGTTGTCAAAATTACCGATTTTGGGATTGCCATTGCTTTATCTGAAACATCAATCACTCAAACGAATACGATGTTAGGTTCTGTCCATTACTTGTCTCCAGAACAAGCCAGAGGAAGTATGGCTACTAAACAGTCAGATATCTATGCACTGGGGATTATCCTTTATGAAATGCTGACAGGCAGTGTCCCGTTTGATGGAGAATCAGCTGTCACTATTGCATTAAAACATTTTCAAGATGAGCTACCTTCAATTAAAGAATTAGATCCAACAACACCACAAGCTTTAGAAAATGTGGTGTTGAAAGCGACAGCAAAAGAACCCGCTGATCGATATAAAACAGCTGAAGAAATGTCAGAAGATTTAGCAACGGCTTTATCTCCTGCAAGAGCCCAAGAAGCCAGATGGCAACCGCATGCCATGATCAATGAAACCAAAGTGCTCTCGCCTGTGGATGAAGATATGCCTATGCCAGAATCGTTTAAGTCTATGCCATTGCCACAAGAAAAAGAAGAAAAATCAGAGTTAGCTGAAGAAACTGTTCCAGATCCAAAAACAAAAAAACATAAAAAATGGTGGATCATTTTATTAGTTATTTTAGCATTATTAGGGGTCGGGACAGCTGTCTTATTTGCTTCTGGTGGACGTGGTGAAGTAGTGGTTCCTGATGTCTCTGGATTATCAGAAGCCTCAGCAAGAGATACATTAACACAAGCTAAATTAGAAGTAGCGACAAAAACAGAAGAAATTCCTGACGACAAGATTGAAGAAGGCGATGTAGTTAAAACAGATCCTGCAGCAGGAACAACAGTCAAACAAAAACGTGAAATCACACTTTATGTGAGTACAGGCAAGAAAAAAATCAAACTAGATGATTACAGTGGCATGAGTTACGATGAGGTAAACAATCAACTGAAAAAACTTGGCTTTTCATCTGATCGTATCAAAAAGGAAGAAGAATTTAGTGATGAAGTCGAAAACGGTCGAATCATTTCTCAATCAGATGATGAGGGAACGAAAGTTGACCCAACGACAGATACCATCACATTTGTTGTAAGTAAAGGATCTCAACCAACTATGAGTGATTATACTGGGCAAAATTATGAAACAGTTATGAGTGATTATACTGGGCAAAATTATGAAACAGTCCGTGGCATATTAAGCTCAAACGGCTATAAGAATATCAGCTCAACTTATGACTATAGTGATACGGTTCCAGTAGGTTCTATCATTAGTCAATTACCTAGTTATGGTGAGCCATTGACAGAATCTAGTTATATAAGTTTTGTTGTTAGCCAAGGACCAAAGGCCAAAACGCTAAATGATATTTCAGGTTATACGAAGAGTGATGCCCAAAGCTATTTGTCAGATATTGGCGCAGAATATATCGGACATGAAACCTATGAATACTCTGACACTGTTGAAAAAGACAAAGTGATTCGTACAGTACCTGGGGTGGGAGCTTCTGTCACACCAGGAACGGTTGTTAATGTTATTTACTCAAAAGGACCTGAACCAGAAAAAGAATCCTCTAGTACTCAAAAAGAGACAACAAGTAGCAGTAAAGACAGTACAAGTAGTAGCACGTCAAAAGAGGAAGAAAGCACTACTAGTTCTACAGAAAAATAAATGTGAAAAAAGAAGGGACATTCATTCATGATTGTCTCTTCTTTTTAATCTCTGTCAAAAAGGAGCTCATAAACTTGTGGGCAAAACGTTCCTCATCATTTTCTAAATATCGTCACTCCGCCTATAATGAATGATTGTAAAAGCAATCATATAAGAAGAAAACGATTGACAACCAATTTTTTTTGAAAACGCTAGAATCAATTCAAAATCTTATGTACATAGATGAACGTTGTCCTTTTTTTATTGGATTTCGCTAAGTTTCTAGCAAGGAATGGCACATGATTTTTCCTTCCTGTGGTAAAATAAATAAAAATGGAGGTGGCGCACATCAAAGGACAAATCAGAAAAGCAATCAGTGGATTTTATTATGTATACTCAGATGGTGAGACCTATCAAACCAGAGGCAGAGGGAACTTTCGTAACCGAAAAATCACTCCTTTAGTTGGTGATCAGGTTCTATTTGAAAGCGAAAATAAAACAGATGGCTATTTATTAGAAGTGATGCCTCGTAAAAATCAACTGGTACGACCACCAGTGACCAATGTTGATTTAGGTGTGGTGGTTACGAGTCTAGTCGAACCCAATTTTTCTTATAATTTATTGGATCGTTTTTTAGTGATGTTGGAATACGAATTAATTGAACCAATTATCTTTTTAACTAAAACAGATTTAGCACCTAATGACCCTATGATTGATGAAATTAAACGAACGTACGAAGCAATTGGTTACCCAGTGATTATTCCCGACCATCCAGGGGATACAGAGGAATTAGTACGTTATTTCCCAGAACGCCTATCTGTTTTTATGGGACAATCTGGAGCTGGGAAATCAACATTGTTAAATCAAATTTCACCACAATTGAATTTGGAAACTGGCGAGATTTCTGATTCGTTAGGGCGAGGCAGACATACAACTAGACATGTAGAACTGATTCCACTGTATGATGGACTAGTAGCAGATACTCCTGGATTTAGTTCAATCGATTTTTTAACGATCGAAGCATCAGAATTACCAAAACAATTTCCTGAATTTGTCCTTGCAGCAAAGCATTGCCGGTTTAGAGAATGTATGCATGCGAAAGAACCAGACTGTGAAGTAAAGCGACAAGTAAGCGCTGGTGACATTGCACAAACACGTTATGATAATTATTTACAATTTTTACAAGAAATCGAAAATCGTAAACCAATGTATTCAAAAAAAGAGGGAAAACGAAAGTAGGAGGAATGATTGATGAAAATAGCACCATCTATCTTAAGTGCAGATTTTGCTAATTTACAAAAGGACATTGAATTAGTAGAAAAAGGCGGAGCCGATTATATCCATGTAGATGTGATGGATGGCCAGTTTGTTCCAAATATTACCTTTGGGCCAAATATTGTCCAAGCAATTCGCCCTATTACGAAATTACCTTTAGATGTTCATTTAATGATCGTTGATCCTGAAAATTATATTCCAGCATTTGCAAAAGCTGGAGCGGATATAATTACCGTACACGTTGAAGCAACCCCACATATCCATCGAGCACTTCAAATGATGAAAGATTTAGGTGTAAAAGCTGGTGTGGTCATTAATCCAGGCACACCTGTATCGATGATTAAGCCAGTTTTATCAATGGTGGATCAAATTTTAGTTATGACCGTTAACCCTGGTTTTGGGGGACAAAGTTTTATAAATGAAACAGTGGATAAAATTGTGGAATTAGCAGACTTACGTGAACAAAACGATTGGCATTACTTAATTGAAGTGGATGGAGGAATTGTGCCAGAAACAGCTCAAATTTGCCAAGAGGCTGGAGCAGATATTTTTGTTGCGGGTTCTTATGTCTATGGCTCAGAAAATCCAGTAGGACAGATTACGAAGCTTAAAGAGGCTTTGAGTTAAATGCAGGTCTTATTAGTGGCAGGAGGTTCTCCTGAAAATTGGCCGCAAGAACTTAAAAAAAGTTATGATTGTTATATAGGAGTTGATCGTGGTTCATGGAACCTTCTTCAACATGATTTTCCATTAGATTTAGCAATTGGAGATTTTGATTCGTTGTCCGTTAAAGAAAAAGAAGTAATTAGAAAAGAAGCCACTCATTTTATTCAAGCTCCTGCAGAAAAAGATGACACGGATACACAATTAGGTTTAAAGAAAGCCATTGAGCTTTATCCTAAAGCGACAATAACGATTATCGGAGCAACGGGAGGACGTTTAGACCATCTTCTCGCCAATCTTTGGTTACCACTAGAGCCACGGTTTAAGCCATATGCTCAAAATCTAATCATTTGGGATAACCAAAATTATGTGACTTATTACTTGCCAGGAGAACACGTCATTACCAAAATACCAGAAATGAGTTATTTGGCCTACTGTTGCTTAACCCCAGTAAAGGAGTTAACCATAAAAAATAGCAAATATGAATTAGAAACGACAGATGTCTTACAGGCGACTTCTTATGCAAGCAATGAATTTATTTCAAATACTGCCACCTTTTCATTTACATCTGGAATGGTATCAGTTATTCAAAGTAAAGATTAAGTTGGCATTTTGTTCCTCAGTTGGACAGAAGCTGTTAAAAAAAGACAAATCAAATTATTTACTAAAAAAAAGCTTAAGAGAGGTGTCTTATCTTTTGTTTCGCCTCAATTAGTGATAAAATTGAGCGTAAGAGTCTAATTAATTCGAGGTGTCTTTGTGAAGAAGTTCAATCCTAATAAAAATATTATTATTACCTTAGTTATTGTTATCATTGTGGTGACGATATTAAGTGTGACAGCTGCGCAGCGAGCGAATGAAGGAAAACCAAATTTCTTCCAATCTCTCGTTAATGACAGTGTTTCATTTGTTGATCGTGCTATCTCTGCGCCAGTAAGATGGGTGGAAAATGGCGTGGATTCCGTCCATAATCTCTTTTCTACGTATTCTGAAAACGAGCGCCTAAAAGAGAAAATCGATAGTTATGACGAACTAGCGTTAAAAAATAAAAATTCTCAAAAAGAAATCGAAGCTTTAAAAAAAGAACTTAACTTAAATCAAACATTGACTAATTATGAAAAGGTAACCGCAAACGTTATTACACGTTCACCGGATACGTGGCAAGATATGTTGATCGTTGATAAAGGTTCAAAAGATGGTATTGAAGTCAACATGGCCGTGATGGCACAAAAAGGGCTGATTGGTCGTGTAGTGGAAGTGAATAATGCTTCATCTAAAATTGAATTGCTCACATCATCAAATGAAAGTTCAAATCATTTCCCAGTACGTGTATCTTCTTCTAGTGGCGAAGCATTTGGGTTGCTAAAAAATTACGATGAAAAACTGCAAGCTTTGGTTATTACACAATTGACTGGTGATACTAATATCAAAGAAGGCGATGTTGTTCAAACTTCTGGTTTAGGTGGAAATTCACCCGCAGATTTACCAATTGGCACAGTAATCAAAACTAAACCAGACAGTTATGGATTGGATCGAGAAGTATATGTTAAACCTTATGCCGGGATGTATGATTTGCCAGTGGTGACGATCGTGCAGCGGCTAGTGGAGGATTAATGTATGCTGAAAAAAGAAACAATGAAATACTATTTGCCAGTTGTATTATTTCTTTTTATGTTGATCGATGGACATTTAACTAGAATGTTTATTGAATGGTCAAACGGAGAATACATGGCTAGTGCACATTTTCTAATTTTAGCTTTGCTATTTTGTAGTTTGAAATTTTCAAAAAGGTATTTGTTGATTACAACCATCATTTTAGGTGCGATCTTTGATACCTACTATATAGGAGTAATTGGTATTTATGCTGTAGCGATCCCATTGATGGTATTACTCATGTATTCAATGAGCGCCTACATCCATTTCAATATATTTACAGAATTTTTTAGTATGATCATTTTTGTGACAGGCTATGAATTATTTACGCTAGTTGTCCAACTGATCTTCAAATTGGTCTCTGTAAATAACACGTACTTTATTACAAGATACCTCGGTCCAACATTATTACTAACGATGATTCTTTTTGTCGTCTTCGTTTTTCCCTTTAAGAAATTATTCAGTGATGAATAATTTCTTTTTTTTTATGCATTTTTCTGAAATGTACGTAGTGTTCAATGAATAAAGAATGAAACTTTCAATTTTGTCATTTTAAAATTTTATTTTGAAATGTTTTTGTAACATAACTATTATCTCGTTGACATACTGCTATGGTACAATTTTTATATCGTTAAGAAAGACTTAAATATATTTAGATATTTATTAAATTAAGCCAGTCGGAGGAATGAAGAGTGAAAAAGAGTTTATTATCAGCGGTAATGCTAAGTTCAATCGCTTTAACTGCCGTGGGATCACCGATCGCTGCCGCGGCGGACGATTTTGATTCACAGATACAACAACAAGACAAAAAAATTGCAGATTTACAAAACCAACAATTAAGTGCACAATCACAAATTGAAGCATTAGAAGGTCAAGTTTCTGCTATCAATACAAAAGCACAAGATTTATTGGCAAAACAAGATACATTACGTAAAGAATCTACTCAATTAAAAAAAGAAATTGCAGATTTACAAGAACGTATTGAAAAACGTGAAGCAACAATCCAAAAACAAGCACGTGAAACTCAAGTAAAAAATACTAGCTCAAACTATATTGATGCTGTATTAAATGCCGATTCATTAGCAGATGCTGTTGGTCGTATCCAAGCAATGTCTTCCATCGTAAAAGCGAACCAAGACTTAGTACAACAGCAAAAAGAAGATAAGCAAGCAGTAGAAGCGAAAAAAGCTGAAAATGAAGCAAAACAAAAAGAACTTGCTGAAAACCAAGCTGCTTTAGAATCACAAAAAGGTGATTTACTAGCAAAACAAGCTGATCTAAATGTCTTAAAAACTTCATTGGCTGCTGAACAAGCAACAGCAGAAGATAAGAAAGCTGACTTGAACCGTAAAAAAGCAGAAGCAGAAGCAGAGCAAGCACGTATTCGTGAACAAGCTCGTTTAGCAGAACAAGCTCGTCAACAAGCAGCTCAAGAAAAAGCTGAAAAAGAAGCACGTGAACAAGCCGCTGCACAAGCTGCTTTATCACAAGCAACTTCAACAACAGAAAGTTCATCAACTGTGTCATCTTCAACAACAGAAAGCTCATCAGTTGCACAATCTTCAAGCGAAGAATCAACAACTTCTGAGTCTTCAACAACGACAACTGAAGAATCAACAACTTCTGAGTCTTCAACAACGACAACTGAAGAATCAACAGTTCCTGAATCTTCTACAACAACAGAAAATTCATCAACTGACTCTTCTACTACTGAATCATCAGTAACAGAAAGTTCAACAGTTCCTGAATCTTCTACACAAGATTCAACAACAAGTACAAATACTAGCAATAGCAATAATTCAAATAATGCTACAACACCAACGACTCCGTCAACACCATCAACGCCTTCTGGTAGCGTAAACGGTGCTGCGATTGTCGCAGAAGCATACAAGTATATTGGTACACCATATGTTTGGGGCGGTAAAGATCCAAGTGGATTTGACTGTTCAGGATTCACACGCTATGTTTACTTACAAGTAACTGGTCGTGACATCGGTGGTTGGACTGTTCCTCAAGAATCAGCTGGAGCTAAAATTTCTGTTTCTCAAGCAAAAGCAGGCGATTTATTATTCTGGGGATCACCAGGCGGAACTTACCATGTAGCCATTGCATTAGGTGGCGGACAATATATCCATGCACCTCAACCAGGTGAAAATGTTAAAGTTGGTTCAGTTCAATGGTACGCACCTGACTTTGCAGTAAGCATGTAATAATGAAAAGAGTTAGACCGTGAGAATAGTTCTAACTCTTTTTTTGGTTTTTGTAACCTACTTGAGGGTGTGACAATAGAGTATACCCAAATGTCCTCTATTAAATAAAAAATAAAGCCGACCCTACTGGCATAGGGTCGGCTTTCGTGTTGTAATAAACCAAATTATCACATTTCGTGCTTAAAGTGTAGCATCCTTACTGCAAACTTGCAAATTTTCGTGTACAGTCTTATTGCTTCTATTTCTCTTCAGTTATGAAATAAAGTTTTGTGTGTAGTAGACAGTGTCACATCACTCAAGTTTATTGCTGAACGTTAGAATGTTTCCAGGACGTCTATTTATCGTTATCATTATCTGAATAAGATGATGGATAATAAATCTACCTTTCCAGCGAAAGACCCTTTGTCTTTTCTTTGGAAAGTCTTTCATTAATCGCTTTATTCATGTCATTCTCGTATGGTTTCACTGCTTCATTAAATCTTCTAGTAGTGCCATTTTCTATAACTTCCTTAAATCTTTTTGAAGAACTTGGAACAACTTTTTCTAATTTTTTTTGTACCTCCCTTTGCTTTTCTGGAAATAATTCAGAAAGTTTTATACTTAGTTCTTTATAAACCCCAGAAGTTTCATGTTCACGTAAGCTTTCTAAAAGTAATTTTTCAAATATTTTTTCTCGTTGTGCAACTTTTTGCTGACCTGATAAGTCAATTTTTGCTTCCAAAAAAGAGAAACGTTCTCTAGCTTCAAATACAATATTGTGTGCAATTATATCCATAGGGTTACTAACTCCAGAAAATAGATCATGATTTTCAAGGGAACATTGTCGTCTATCTAAACGAGCTCTTTCAGCTGGCACAAGTTGTTCTGTTTTGAATTTCTTACGTGTATCCACATCTAAATTAAGTCTATCAATAATTGTATTTATATAAGTTGGTACAGTTATACTCATTGATGTAAAATAAGTAGTTAATCTATTTAACATAGTAGTTGTAGGTAGATTTGCTGAATCTACAATTATTTTATTGAGAATAGCAACAAAAAAATCCAGCAATTCTGATGCATATGTACTTTTATGAGATATTCCATCGTCTTGAAAGGTATTATTTGATTCTTGATCCAAATTTATCACTCCTTATTTGCAAAAATATCTTTTAATTAATTATACAAAAAAATAAATTTTTTCTAACTCAATTTTTTCTTAAAAAAAAATCCAATACATTATTGATAGGTCTGGGGCTAAAAATTCTAATTTGAATTGGAACCATAAAATTGAAAAAAGTATTCAAAAATAAATTATAGTAATTTAAGTAATACAAATTACTCCAATTATTTAATTAAAAACAAATTATCTATAGAGAAAAATAAAATGAACAGTACATTTACCAAAGAAATAGTTAAAGCAAAGTAAAAGAGTGTTTTATAAAATTTCATTGAAAGCTTTGTTTTTTCTTCAATCAAAAAATATAATAGAACAAAACTAGCTAAAGGTGTGATAAATGAAGCAATAGATAAAAAGAGTAAGAATTTCTTTAAATCTTTATTCGGTCTTTCTAGAGGTAAACAGGTTTCTTCTTTTTCAGTAAATAAAAAAGATAAAGGAACATGATAATATTGACTAAGTAATTTCAGATTTTCTATATCAGGTAAAGTGTTCCCATTTTCCCAATTTGAAATAGTTTGACGAGAAACATGAAGCTTTTCAGCTAAGTTTTCTTGTGTTAAACCATGTTCTTTTCTTAATCTTTTTAATTTTTCTTTCATATCATCATACCTCCAGTTTTATTGATGTAAAGCATATGTAAAAGGATTTAGACAGACGTTTTTTAAACAATTTGGCATAATAAAATTGTAATTTAAAAAAATAAAAGAAGGAAGGCTATATGAAAAAAATTTTTTGTTTTATGGAACATTAGTGACTACTTTTATGACAATTGGGAGTGCGATCATGCCAATTACAACACTTGCTTCAGAAACTGAACCATTGATTTCTCAAGGCGCTACTTCTGTTACTAAAAGCGATATTCAGCAACAATTCAATTTGAGTGATGATTTTATGCATTCTATTAATAGAACGATTTCATTTACTCTGACTAAAGAGCAACAAGAAAAAATAGACCAACTTTTAAATAAACGTATTTCAGGAAGAATAATTGGCATTGATGATGTTTTAGAATTGATAGTTATTGCTGGAGCAGGATACGCTGCTGGACACTGGGCGGCTAGTGAAGCGCATAAACGTTTTGGTTTAAGTGCTCCTAGTTATAAATCCAATCGCTGGTGGTGGAGAGCTGGTATTTCAGCAGTAGCGGGTATTCCTGCTGCTATAGGATTTGATGATTATTTCTATGGGATCTAAGAGAAGTATTAAAAAAAGATTGCGTCTATTTCAAATCATTTTTATATTATTGATGCTAGTATGTTTGTTTAAAGAGTTATATGTTCTTGCGTTTAGTTTTGGTGTCACCTCTAGTATATTTTACATGTTTCAAAAATCTAAAAATATCTGATAAAAAAGAAAACGGAGCAAAAAATCTGATTTTTTGTTCCATTTTCTTTTGATGTTCTAATGATAAAATGTAGAAAAATACTTCTACTTTTTAGCTTCTTCATCCACTTACTAGAAAAATTACTAAATAAATTCTTCAGAAAGCTCCATGAACTCTTGTATATCTTCCAAGACCATGTTAATTCCTGCTTGCCAGAAATCTGGTTTTGTTAGATCGACTCCTAAATGTTTTTGAGCTAACTCTTCGGTTGTCATAGAAGCTGTATCCCTTAATAAGTCAATATATTCTTGCTCAAAACTAGTGCCTTGTTGGTTTGCGTGAGCATAGATACCAAGGCTAAACAAATAGCCGAAAGTGTAAGGGAAATTATAAAAAGGCACATCATCAATAAAGAAATGTAATTTTGCTGCCCAGAAATAAGGATGATAGGTAGCCAATGCATCGTGATAGCCTTCTTGCTGTGCCTCAATCATCATTTTAGTTATTTCTTCTTCTGAAACGAGACCATTTTGACGAGCAGAGTAGAAACGATTTTCAAAAATAAAGCGAGAATGAATGTTCATAAACATGGCTAGAGCATTTTGAAGTTTTGTATCAAGTAAGTTAATTTTTTCTTCTTTTGACTTGGCTGCTTTTAATGTCGCATCTGCTACGATTAATTCAGCAAATGTACTGGCAGTTTCAGCAACGTTCATAGCATAATCACGATTTAGTGCAGGTAAATCCCACATGACGCTACTATGAAATGCATGACCTAACTCATGAGCTAAAGTAGCCACTTCATTCACCGAATTGCTATAAGTCATGAAAATTCTTGATTCTTTGGTTTCTGGAAGCTCTGTACAATAACCACCTGGACGTTTTCCAGGGCGATCCTCTGCTTCGATCCAACTTTTTTCAAATGCTGATTGTGCAAATGAAGCCATTTTAGGACTAAATTTTTTGAAGTTTTCAATAATAAAGCTAGCAGCTTCATCAAAAGTAAAACTTTTTTCTTTTAGATTACCTAAAATAATCGGTGCATCTTGATCTTGCCATGCCATCTTTTCTTTACCGAAGAGATTGGCTTTTCTAGTTAAGTAATCAACAAGCGGTTGTTTATTTTTCTGAATGGTCGCCCACATGACATCAAGGGTTTCTTTTTTTAAGCGATTGTATTCTAAAGGCTTTTGTAAATAATTGTTCATATTATGAAGTTTGTAAGTAGACAAACGGAATCCATCTAAGTGATTCAATGTATCAGTCAATAAAGGGGCTTTTTCTTGCCAAGCTTCTTCCCAAGCGATAAACAGTTTTTCGCGAACGAGTGGATCAGGATCACCCATCATTTTATTAAAAGCTTGTCCAGCAGAAAGAGAAGATACGTTGCCATCTTCTTCAAATGGAATCGAAATGGTTCCAACGATCGTATCATAGTGATTGCTCCAAGCATTGAGTCCATCTAATGAAAGGGTATTAATGATGTTTTCTTCTGATTCAGATAATAGGCGACTACCGTCTCTTCTGATTTCATTCATTCGAAAAGCAATCGATGAAAATGCGTCATTTTGAAGCACAGCTTGCCAATCATTGTCAGATATTTCTGCAAATTTCTTAGATAAAACAGTTTCTGCTGCTTGCCATCTTGGCAACAGTGCGTACAATTTTCCGGATAAGATTTTTGCTTGAGAATCTTTAACATTTGCTGATAATAAAGCTGTAATGTAGCTATTACATTGAGAAAAACCTTCAGTAATTGTTTCTTGCAATTCGATAAGTGCTGCAAGTTCTTCGTTTGTATTTGTCGAATGATCCCACTGACTAACCAATTGGTAATATGAATTGATTTGAGCCTCTAATTGTTTTAAGCGCTCATTTAATGCTGGAGAATCACTACCTCCTGAAAAAATTGAATCGAGATCCCAATTTAAAGAATATGTCATGTAAAAACTCCTTTCATTTTATAATACAATTATTAGTATATCATTATTTTCTCATAGAAGTCTCTAGGAAAAATTTGTTGTTTGGTAAAAAAAGAGCTATTATAAATAGCAGAGGTGACTTATGAATTCAATAAAAAAACAAATGAAAAATGGGAATTTTTATTTAGTTGTGGCCGTACTTATCGTGGCTGTTTTATTTTATAGTTCATCACAAACTTATGAACAACAATCCCAAGTTTCAAGGATCGAGGAATGGTTTCCTAATCATCCGTTCAGACAAGCTTTGAGTAATATTCGTTTTACCTATGGAGATAGCATGGTTAGTATTGATCATTTAGGTTATGGTAAATTCATCGAATTTTTTATCCGTAAAGGTGCTCATTTTGGAACATATTTTATTTTGGGAGGGAGCCTATTTTTAGGTGTATTTCCTAAAATGAAAATTTGGTGGTTAACAGGTATTCTAGCATGGCTTTCAGCCACTGGTTATGCTGGTTTAGATGAATTTCATCAAATGATAACAGGCGGACGATCACCGATGTTTCAAGATGTCATGCTTGATTCCATGGGAGCATTAACAGCGATTGTTTTATGTATACTTATCGGATGGATCAAGAGAAAGCTATAATCTACTATTTCTCACTAGCCATATATCTAATTGTGTGTGTACGAATCGTTGTAATGTTTTTTACAAATTGCGGCATCTATCCTACATCTTCTACCGATGGGTGATGGGTGTCGTTTTTGTAGAGATGTTAGGTACTCATAAACTAGCTAAAAATATTTCCGATACTTGATTTCTAATGCACTAACAGATAAAATTTTCGATCGTGAACTATACATGAAAGGAATTGATGTTAGTTATTTCTATGAAGGATATTCCGAATATACAATTGGTGATTTGTAAACGAAGATGAAATAAATGACGAAACATGAGAATGTATGCGTTTCAACTGCTTCTCCAACTATAAAAGAATAAATGCAACAATTATTGAACGTAGTGGGATAAAATAAAATTTTTTTCGAAAAAATTTACTGGAGCAAAATGAGATCGTTCTCAATTTAATAAATAAAAAACGCAATAAAATAACATCTTTATTTTATATTAACATAAAAATATTCTGAATATTTTAATAATTAAATTCAATGAAATGTTGATTTATAGGCTTTTTTAATTTTCTGGTTGTAAATGATTAGTGACGGTTTTGACGATATAAAGCTATTTTTTGATTAAAAAAAAACATTTAGTTTATACGTTGGTAAACTATTTGTGAAGAAGATAAAATTCTTCACAAAAACTAATTATCAAAGGAGTTAAAAGGTTATGAAAAAATTAGAGGGTAAGGTTGGTTTAGGAATAGCAGTTTTAATGAGTTGTCTTTTTTTAAGTCAGACAAATGTACATGCGGATGTTACAGCTGAACAAAGACAACTAATTGAAACTCAAGTAGATCAATTGGATGATAAAGAAGAAAGCTTTATTCCAGGTGAACTGATAGTAGGACTATCAGGAAATCATCGTATCGATCTAAAAGAAAAATCATCATCCAATTTATTTGGTATTAATGCAAGAGTCGTTGATGATTTGACTTTAGGCACAAATGAAAAAGAGCGCCGAAACCATAACCAAGTACTATTAATTCAATTTTCTACAGCATTGGAATTATCCCAAGTGATCAAGCAGCTACATAAGTTACCAGAGGTAGAATATGCCGAACCCAATTACGTGGTTAGTTCTGATGAAGTAGAACCAGCCACAGTTTCAACGGAACAGACAAATCATGTGTTAAAAGCAACGCAAATTATTCCCAACGATCCATATTGGAGTCAAATGTGGGGATTACAAAAAATCGAAATGCCTACTGCATGGAATAAAACTACTGGCTCTAAAAATGTGAAGGTAGCAGTCATTGATTCTGGTGTTGATTATAAACATGCTGATTTAGCTGCAAACGTTGATGTTAGTCTGGGTTATGATTTTGTAGATAATGATGCTGATCCACAGGATGGAAAAGGACATGGAACACATGTTGCAGGAACGATTGGAGCAAAAGCAAATAATGGATTAGGTGTACCAGGAATTAACTGGAACGTAACAATAGTACCGATTCGCGTCTTAAATAATGAGGGGAAAGGAAGTACTTCGAATATATTAAAAGGTATTAACTGGGCAACAGAAAAAAAGATCCCCATTGCTAATTATAGTATAAGTGGTGACAAGTATAGTGCATCAAAAGAAACAGCTATTAAAAATTACCCAGGGTTATTTGTTGGATCGGCTGGGAACAAAGGCGTTAGTTTAGAATCAGATCCATGTTATCCACCTGCTTTAGATATTTCAAATATGATCACTGTAGGAAATTCAGACCAACAAGATCAACGTTCTTCATCTTCAAGTTACAGCAAAACAAAAGTGGATTTATTTGCTCCGGGTAAAAGCATTTTTAGTACGATCCCTGGTAGTTATGGGACTAAGAGCGGTACATCAATGGCAGCTCCACATGTTGCAGGTAGTGCAGCGCTAGCATTGGCTCAAAATCCTAATTTAACGACAAGTCAATTAAAAAATAAAATTTTAAATTCAGTTGATAAAAAAGCTTCATTATCAGAGTTTTGTCAAACAGGTGGACGTTTAAATACTGCGAAACTTTTAGATTAATTTAAATACGATAATAGTGTATAGTACTAGAAAAATGTGGGGCAAACACTCTTGAGAGTTTGCCTCACGCTTTTTTATAAATCACCCTAAATTTTTCAAGTCTCTAGCTATTTCTTTCAAATGCCTAATAATCATATAAGTCACAAAATTTGTATTTATTGTAAGAAATTTGGCAGTAGTGACTAACGTTGTTGACTACTCTTTGATTTGTGAAGGTTTAAAGATGTTGATAGAGAACCTTCAGCTGGTTTCATTTGTTTTAGCCTTGTTTGGAGTGAGTTTTGATTTTGTGCATGATTGGATTTTGTTATATGTAATTTCTGACTTAACTTGGTATAAGAATCTTCATATGTTTTCAATAATTCTTGTTGTTTAGTTAATTCTTTTGAGGAAGAGTTGAAAAAATAAGACCAATGAGTTTTTTTACTTTCATTATTCATCAAAGTGCTAACAGTAGATAGCGTATCTAGAATTAATAGAATGAGTGTTTTTTCTGTGACGAGTTTTTGCTGTTTTTCTTGGTCTTGGATGATCGTTGCCCTTATTTTTGTCTGTTCTTTAAAATCTCTTACTTGGAGAGTAGCTTGATTTAAAGTGATTTTTTCTTCTAAAGTTTCAAGTTGTTTGTTTGTAAACCGAAGTAGCTGATCATAGTAGGATGCTTTTTGTTGAAATGATTGTTCCATTGGTTTCCTCCCATAAATTTATTTAAAATAAAAAAGCTAGTCCATTGTAAAGTTTAAAATAAACTTTTTCAATGGACTAGTTTTTTAATGATTTACTATTTTAATAGAAAGGTTTAAAAAATTAATACTGGTGTTCCTTTTTCGACTAAACCAAATAATTCTTTCATGACATTTGGAGGCGTATTGACACAGCCATGAGAGCCACGGGTTTTCCATAAATCGCCACCGTATTCAGGTTGCCAATCTGAGTCATGAATACCCACGCCCGTCCAGTCTACAGGCATCCAATATTTTACAGGACTTTCGTAAGGTGTACCATCATCATTGGTTCCTTTTAGTGTCGCATTTTCTTCTTTATTCCATACATAGAAGACACCAGCTGGGGTAGGCGTCGTTGGTTTCCCAGAAACAATGTCTGTTTCAAGAGCAACTTTTCCATCTTTGTAATACCACATATGTTGATTTTCTAAATCAACTTCAATATACGTATCTTCTATTAATGGATGATCAGCTGTTGTGCTTCCTTGAACAATCGGAGAGCGTGTAAAATCTTTTCCTGCTAGAATGGCTTTTTCTAAAGCTTCCGTCTCTGCATTTGTTTGGATTGTCCAACTGTAAGTGCCTGCGGGAACTGTTACTTCGCCACGTTTTGTGCTTTTAAATTTGGTTTCATTGGTACTTGTGTTATATTTCTTACCTAAATCTGTTACATATTGTTTTACTTTGGTTGTATCCAGTTGTGCCTGACCATCCGAGTAAGTCAGCCAGCTAGAAATAGCAGAAGCAGGTATCTGGAAGGTGTCTCCATTAATGCTATAAGTTCCTTTAACATTCGCAATAGCAGTCATTGTATTTAGCTGTTCAGTTAGTTTTTTATCAGAGGAGGTTATTTTTGGTTTTGTTTGAAATTCTGTTAAGTCAATCTTATTTTTTCCATCTTTAACACTACTTTTCAATGCTTGGACTGCAGCAGTTACATCAATAGCGTTACCATTGACTTCGGGTTTAATTTTAAAAGAATTGCCAGATTTTTCAATGGTAGCATCTTGTGTTTGTGTGCGTTCTTTGTTTAAATCTGTTAATTTATTTGTCACTGTTTCAATTGTTGCATCTAATTTTTGGTGATCAGTCGCTTGTGGATCAATTTCTTGTTTTTCAGCAGCAGAAACATAAGTCATTCCCCATGACCAAGCATTTTGTTGATTTAATAGACGTGATAAGTCGGAAGAAAAATCATCTTTATAGCCTAGCTCAGATTTTGCTATTTCCTCCCAAACTTTTCCATTTTCTTCAATAGAGAGCTTTTGGTTGGAATAGGTATTTTTTAATTTGGCATTTGCCTGTTGTACCGTTAGATTACTTACATTAATGGAATTAATGTGGGTATTAGGCAAGAAATGTTTTGTGTAATATGTACTACGGTAAGCGTAAAAGCTGATGAATACAAGGATTACACCCAATACAGAGAACAGACCGATGTGCCACGCTTTTAATTTTTTTCGATGAGAAGATCTTGTCATTAGGACAACTCCTTAATTGATAATGTAAAATATAACATTTTAATCATAGCATAATTTAAAAAAAAAGACGAAACCAACGAATGACTTATAGAAAATTTAACGATCTTTTAGTAAAAAAATAAGGCAGAATTTATACAAATTCTGCCTTATCCATTACAACATATTCTTATTACTCAGCGTCTAATTTAGCGAAAGCTTCGTCTAAAATATCTTTTAATTGTTTAGCTGAAGCAGTCATACGGTCTTGTTCGCTGTCGCTTAGAGGGATTTCAATGACTTTTTGGATTCCTTGACGGTTAATTACCGCAGGGGCACCAATGTAGATATCATTCAAGCCATATTCACCATTCATAAATACAGACAATGGAAGAACTGCATTTTCATCATCAAGGATAGCACGAGTGATACGTGCTAATGCTACAGCGATACCATAGAAAGTAGCACCTTTCTTTTCGATGATTGTATACGCGGCATCACGTACACCAAAGAACAAGTTAACCATTGCTTCTTCATCAACGTCTGGATTGTTTTTAACCCATTCATAAATTTGTAAACCAGCAACGTTCGCATGTGACCAAACAGGAAATTCTGAATCTCCATGTTCACCTAAGATGTAAGCATGGACGTTACGTGCATCAACGTCAACTAATTCAGCAAGTGCTTGGCGGAAACGAGCTGAGTCAAGTGAAGTACCTGAACCGATGACACGTTCTTTAGGGAATCCTGAGAATTTCCAAGTGGAGTAAGTTAAAATATCTACTGGATTAGCAGCAACTAAGAAAATACCATTGAAGCCTGATTCAACGATTTGTGTTACTACGTCACGGTTGATTTTTAAGTTTTTGTTTACTAAATCTAAACGTGTTTCACCTGGTTTTTGTGGTGCGCCAGCAGTGATCACAACTAAATCAGCATCGTGAGCATCTGCGTAAGTAGCAGAGTAGATTTTTTTAGGTGAAGTAAATGCTAAAGCGTGTGATAAGTCAATCGCATCTCCTTCAGTTTTTGCTGTATTGATATCGATGATACCTACTTCTTGAGCAATGTTTTGAGTAACTAATGCGAAAGCGTAGCTAGAACCTACGGCGCCATCTCCGACAAGAATCACTTTTTGGTGGTCTTTTTTTTCTGCAACTGCAGTCATTATATATCAATCCTTCCATTGATTTGTTTTTTTCCCATGCCTATGCTAACATGTATCAAGCTTGCTGTCACGCTATTTGGCTATAAAATATAACAGATAACAAGGTTGTATTATATGTAAAAGCTTACATGTGCGACGTTTCACTATTTTATTAAGGAAACAATTTTGTTAGAATTTAGAGAAATTTTTAATTTATTTATCATTTGTTAAGTTTTACCTTCTGGTTGAAATATGCATAAATGTGTTATACTACTATAGTAGAAAATAAAAAAAGAAAAAATGTGTCAGAGACTGGATTGCTTTTTTGCACTCCAGCCTTTTGTGCTGCTTTTTTAGATTAGGTGGAATGGATAATGAAAATGATCGTAGGGCTTGGAAACCCAGGGACAAAATATATACAAACAAAACATAATATCGGCTTTATGGTCGTTGATCGCATGGCTGCAAAGTATCAAGCTGTTTTTAAAAAGAATAGTTTTGAAGCCGAAGTAGCGGAGTTTTTTTATGAAGGAGAAAAAATAGTATTAGTTAAGCCACAAACTTTTATGAATGAATCTGGACGTGCTGTTGGGCCGTTGATGACTTATTTTGGTATCTATCCAGAAGAATTAGTCGTGGTTTATGATGACTTGGATCTTGCGATTGGTAAGATTCGTTTACGCCAAAAAGGAAGTGCTGGCGGTCATAATGGCATCAAAAGCATTATCTCACATTTGAATACAAATGTATTTAATCGTATCAAAGTAGGAATTGGACGACCAGAGGGGAATAAGACTGTGGTTCAACACGTGTTGAGTCCGTTCACAAAAGAAACTCAACCGCTCATTGAAATGAGTATTGATCAATCTGTGGCAGCCCTAGAATTTATACTTGAAGGTCATTCATTTGTGGATACCATGAATAAATTCAATTAGATAAGGAGGGAAAACAATGGATATCGTTCAATTAATAGGTAAAGATCAGCAAGTGAAGGAATGGATCGATCATCTAGAAGAAAAGATGCCTAGGCAATTGATCACCGGATTAGCCGGTTCAGCGAAAACACTTCTTTTTGCCAGAGCTTTTAAATCAACCAAAAAGAACTTAATCATATTGATGCCTAATCTCTACTATGCTAATCAATTAGCAGAAGATTTACAACACGTTTTACCGGCAGAACAAATCCATTCTTTTCCAGTGGATGAAATACTTTCTGCAGAAATGGCTTTTTCTTCGCCAGAAGCAAGAAGGGAACGGGTGACTACTCTCAATGCTTTACAACAAAAACAACCGGGCGTTTATTTATTGCCAGTCGCAGCGTTGCATAAACGTTTACCAACTCCTAAAACATGGAAACAGGCCCAATTGAATTGGCAAACAGGCCAGGAAATAGATGTAGCCAAACTGCCACATCTACTGTCTTTACTAGGGTATGAAAGGGTTGAAATGGTAGCAAAAACCGGTGAGTATAGTATCAGAGGAAGTATTATTGATATTTATCCGATCAACTTAGAATATCCTGTACGAATCGAATTATTCGATGTAGAGATTGATTCCATGAGGTATTTTGAAGCAGAAACACAGCGCTCCATTGAAAAGATGGAAGAAATATGGATTGCTCCAACAAGTGAACAAATCTACGGTCAAGAAGATTTGCTTCATGGAATTGGACAATTAGAAAAATTATTAGAAAAGAAATTAGCGACAACTTCTCAAGAAACAGATCGCCAGTTCTTGCAAGATTATTTTGGTCAGTTGGTGTCTCAATGGCAAGCAGGAAATCCAACGGAAGAAGCAAAACTATATGCAGATTTTCTTTACTCAGAAGAAACAACGATTCTTGATTATTTTTCTACCAATAGTCTATTGATTGTCGATGATTATCAAAGGATCATGGAAACGAATCGTGAAATCGAAAGAGAGGCGGCAGAATGGCAGACACAAAAAATTAGCGAATTACGTGTTTTTTCAGAGCAAACATTTGTGAGTGATGTGCATAAATTAATTCAAAAAGAAAAATTTGTCACGACTTTCTTTGCACTCTTTCAAAAAGGAATGGGTAATTTACGATTTCAAGCCATTTATAATTTTCAATATCGCACCATGCAACAATTTTTTGGACAAATGTCATTGCTGAAAACAGAAATGGATCGTTGGCGTAAACAAAAACAAACAGTCGTCATTTTTATTCCTACGAAAGAACGGATCAGAAAAGCGGAGCAGATGTTGCGTGATGAAGACATATTGGTAGTGGAAACAGAAAAAGACAAACTGATTAGAGGGCAAGTCCAATTAGTCGAAGGAGCACTACAGTCTGGGTTTGAACTTCCTCAAGAAAAAATAGTCACCATCACCGAAAAAGAGATTTT
The DNA here is from genome assembly GCF_007990225.1 of Enterococcus villorum. GTDB lineage: Bacteria > Bacillota > Bacilli > Lactobacillales > Enterococcaceae > Enterococcus_B > Enterococcus_B villorum. The sequence goes on from NZ_BJWF01000006.1 coordinate 74,046, forward strand.
TCAAAAAACAACAAAAAAACAAACACGAAGACAAACAGTGACCAATGCAGAACGCTTGAAAAGTTATAATGAGTTGAAATCTGGGGATTATGTTGTTCACGCCAATCATGGGATTGGTAAATACATCGGTATGGAGACACTGGAAGTGGACGGTGTCCATCAAGATTACATGACGATTCTTTATCAAAACGATGATAAATTATTCATTCCTGTGACGCAATTGAACTTGATTCAAAAATATGTTGCCTCTGAATCAAAGGCGCCACGTATTAATAAATTGGGTAGTAGTGAATGGACGAAAACCAAGCGGAAAGTTTCGTCTAAAATTGAAGATATTGCAGATGATCTAATCAAACTATATGCTGCAAGAGAATCAGAAAGAGGCTATGCTTTTGGTCCAGATGATGGGTATCAAAAAGAATTTGAAAATGCCTTTCCTTATTCTGAAACAGATGACCAGTTAAGAAGTGCTGCTGAAATCAAACGGGACATGGAAAAGGAAAAACCGATGGATCGATTACTCGTAGGGGACGTAGGTTATGGTAAAACAGAAGTTGCCTTACGTGCAGCCTTTAAAGCGGTAAAGGAAAGCAAACAAGTTGCCTTTTTGGTCCCAACAACGATCCTTGCGCAACAACATTACGAAACGATGCTTGAACGTTTTGAAGGATTTCCGGTAAATATTGGACTATTAAGCCGTTTCCGTACAAAGAAACAACAAAAAGAAACGATTGAACAATTGCGTACGGGTCAAATCGATATTGTAGTGGGAACGCACCGAATTCTTTCTAAAGACATTGAATTTAGTGATTTAGGCTTATTGATTGTTGACGAAGAACAACGTTTTGGTGTAAAACATAAAGAACGATTGAAGCAATTACGTGCGCAAGTTGATGTATTGACCTTGACGGCTACCCCGATTCCGCGCACGCTTCATATGTCAATGCTAGGTGTACGTGATCTTTCTGTTATTGAGACGCCTCCAGCGAATCGATACCCAATCCAAACTTATGTGATGGAAAAAAATCCTGGTGCGATTCGAGAAGCCATTCATCGCGAAATGGGAAGAGGAGGACAAGTATTTTATCTTTATAATCGAGTGGAAACGATTGAACAAAAAGTAGAAGAAATTCAAGAGTTGGTTCCAGAAGCGCGTATTGGCTATGCCCATGGTCAAATGACAGAAGCACAACTGGAAAATACGTTATTTGATTTTATTGAAGGACAGTATGACGTATTAGTAACAACGACCATTATAGAAACAGGTGTTGATATCCCTAATGCGAATACTTTATTCGTAGAAAATGCAGATTATATGGGGTTATCCACACTTTATCAACTCCGCGGACGTGTTGGTAGGAGTAATCGAGTAGCGTATGCCTATTTTATGTACGAACCACAAAAAATACTAAATGAAGTGAGTGAAAAACGACTCCAGGCAATCAAAGATTTTACAGAGCTGGGCTCTGGTTTTAAAATTGCTATGCGTGATTTATCGATCCGAGGTGCCGGCAATCTTTTAGGCGCGCAACAACATGGATTTATTGATGCAGTTGGATTTGATATGTACTCACAAATGTTAAGTGATGCAGTTTTACGTAAACAAGGGAAAAACAACCAAGTCGAAAAAACAGCAGTAGAGATTGATCTTGGCGTGGATGCCTATTTACCAGAGACATATGTTTCTGATCAACGTCAAAAAATTGAAATTTATAAACGTATTCGAGAACTGGATTCGCAAGAAATGTTGGATGAATTAGAAGATGATCTTTTAGACCGTTTCGGTGAATACCCAGAAGAAGTTGCCCATCTATTAACGATTGGACAAATCAAAATGGATGGCGACCGCGCATTGATCGAAACAATTCGCAAGAATCAACAAACCATCACTTTTACTTTAAGTAAAGTGGGGACAAAACGTTACACCGTTGAGCAACTATTTGAAGCTTTATCTGCTACTAAATTAAAAGCTAGCTTGGGTGTTGAAAAAGAAAAGATGGTGATCCGCTTAGCGATCCCTAATCAAACAGATGATGCTGTGTGGATGCAAGAACTACAACAATTCGTTAAAGCATTACGTGAACAAAAATATTTAGTGGCTTAGGAAGGAGCGAAGAATTTGGATCATAAAGAGATGCGTCGAGTGATGCATGGAGCATTTATCTTGACGATTGCTTCTTTTATAGCAAAAGTATTGAGTGCGCTATATCGAATTCCGCTCCAAAACTTAGTTGGTGATGAAGGTTTTTATGTGTACCAACAAGTATACCCCATTTATGGGATCGCGATGACCTTAGCATTATCGGGCTTGCCACAATTCATTTCAAAATATGTGGCTGAAAGAAAAGACCCTGTGAAACGTAAAGAAGCACTTCAAATGCTTTATCCATTAGTCTTTTGGACGGGGTTGCTATTATGGCTGTTCGTTTTTTTATTCAGCCACTGGATTGCACTAATGATGGGCGACCAGCAACTGAAACCGTTAATACAAATTGTTTCCTTCACTTTCTTGCTTATGCCGGGACTATCTTTTTATCGAGGAAATTTTCAAGGAAGATTTTTGATGGAACCTACAGCTGTTTCCCAGGTTGTTGAGCAATTTGTGAGAGTTTCTATTATTGTATTTAGCGCTTTTGCCTTTCGCCTATTTGGTTGGTCGGTTTATCAAACCGGAACAGCAGCTATGAGTGGTGCAGTTATCGGGGGATTATGTGCATACGGTGTTTTGCGCTATTACGAACAAAAAATTCATGGTGGTACCTTAAGTTTTCGCCATTTTTCTATTCTAAAACGATCGTCTAAACGATTGATTCGTCGTTTTCTTATTGAGGGTGGTTTAGTATCAATTTATAGTGGATTATTGATTTTCTTTCAACTAATTGATTCGTTTTTTGTAAAAAACGCACTACAAGTTTATGGATTATCTGAACACAGCGCCAAAATCGCTAAAGGAGTCTATGATCGAGGACAGCCTTTAGTGCAGTTGGGTTTGGTGATTGCAACGGCATTAAGTGCTACGTTTTTACCCGCTTTAACTCGTTATTTGGTGAATGCTGTACAAAGTCAATTTTTAAAAACAGCAAAAATATACCTACGTTTAACAACGACATTAGCTTTAGCTGCTACAGTAGGACTAGCCATGCTCCTTCCGTATATCAACTATGCCCTGTTTAAAGATTATGCAGGCAATGCTGCATTAGTGCTATTTGTCTTTTCGATTGCATTAACAGCAGTAATTCAGACCTATCAGAGTATCGCTCAAAGCAAAAATTCTTTTCGTCCATCTTTAAAAGCAGCTGGATGGGGATTATTTGTTAAAGCTTTAGCCACTCCTTTACTGACAGGGTATCTTGGTACAGTAGGTGCTAGTGTATCTACGTTATTAGGATTGGCGGTTACCCTCGGCTATTTCGTTCATGCAGAAACAAGTGAAATCAATCAGTTTTGGAAAGAACGCAGCTTTGGTAAAAAACTAGCCCAATGTTTAGGCTGGATGATCCTATCGTTGTTTTTATATTATGGAGTATTAACGTTTCTTTTCGGTCCGGTGGCACATCGCTCGACTGCATTTTTTGCAAGTCTAGCAGGAGTAGGGATAGGCGTGTTCGTTTTTATCAATGCTGTCATTTGGACAAAGTTATTTACAATTAGAGAATGGCTGATGTTGCCTTTTGGGAAAAAAATCTTACGATGGAACAAACAAATTAAAAATAAAAAGTGAGGAATAATGATGCGATTAGATAAATTTCTTAAAATTTCACGAATTATCAAACGCCGTTCTGTAGCCAAAGAAGTGGCGGATAAAGGAAGAATTCAAGTCAATGGAAAACTAGCGAAGTCATCAACAGATGTAAAAGTTGGTGACCAACTAAAAATTCAATTTGGTAATAAAACGATGGAAGTAAAAATCAACGAATTGCATGAATCAACTAAAAAAGAAGATGCACAAAAAATGTATGAAATCATCTCTGAAACACGTAAGCAAATCACTGACGAAATAGATTAGACAAGCCTCAATGATATTGGTATAATGAAAACGACAATCAAAAAAAGATTGGAGCGAAGTGAAGTGACGAAAAAAAGCAACAAAATTGCTGCTTTAGATACAGAGTATGCAAAGAAAAAATATGTCGAATTTCAACAACAACAACGTCAATTGATTTTTCGTAGACGGCGATTAGCAGTTATTTTTATAGGCGCTTTGGTCATTTTCGCAATTTTAGGTTTTCAAATTTTTCGTGATATGCAAAGAATGAATCAATTAAATGAATTGAAAGTAGAAGCAAATACGGAATTGAGCCAAGTCAATGCTGATGTGAATCAGCTTACAGAAGAAGTGACAATGTTAAAAGATGATGACTACGTAGCTAAACTTGCGAGAAGCAAATACTTTTATTCAAAAGAGGGCGAGCAGGTTTATCCAGTATTAGAATCTAATACGGACGAAGCCAATCAGACAACTAGTTCAACAACTGCTAACTAGGCAGTATTATAAAAAGGTTAATAATTAGGAGGAACATTTTTTTTATGTCAATCGAGGTAGGAGCAAAACTGCAAGGAAAAGTATCAGGGATTACAAATTTTGGCGCATTTATTGATTTAGGAGCTGGAAAGACTGGACTAGTTCATATCAGCGAAGTATCAAATGGCTATATCAAAGATATTCATGATGTTTTAAGTGTAGGTGATGAAGTAACTGTTAAAGTTATTTCGGTCAACGATGATGGTAAAATTGGTTTATCTATTCGTCAGACACAAGAAAAACCAGCAGAATCAACAGAGTTAACTGACGACAAGCGTCCAAAAAAATATCAACCAAGAGATACTCGAGATAATCGAGGTCGTTCAACACAGAAAAAACCTTTTTCTCGCAGTCAATCTTCTAACAATCATAAAGAAGACTTCGATTCGCTAATGAGTTCATTTTTAAAGGATAGTGATGATCGATTGACTTCCTTGAAACGTAACACAGAAGGTAAACGTGGCGGACGCGGCGGACGTCGTAGCTAAAATCACAACTTAAGAGCAGGCAATTGTCGCAGACTTTTGTCCGCTCTTTTTTTCTTTTAAAGCTGAAAGAGTTCTCTTGATGGATGTAAGTAATAAAAAGGGGATGACCGGATGAACAAAGAGGGGGAAGTGACAAGAAAACTCAGACAGAAATTTTTCATAAAAGGGGAAACACAAGGATATCTGAGTGAAAATGCGAGCGTATTACTCGCTGTTTCTGGGGGCGTGGATTCCATGGTTCTTCTGGATTTAATGGTGGAGGCACAAAAAAAATGGAATTTCTTTTTAGAAGTAATCCATATTAATCATCAGTTAAGGGAAGAATCAGTTCAAGAAAAGGCTTATCTAAAGGAATATTGTCATCTTCATCAACTGCCTTTGATAATAGAAACATGGGAGAAACCAGCAAAAAAAGCAATAGAAACTGCAGCAAGGGAATTTCGTTATCAGATGTTTGATAAACATATGAAGTTAGCCAATCATCATTGTTTGATGACGGCGCATCATGGAGATGACCAAATGGAAACGGTTTTAATGAAAGTGTTACGTGGTGGTCAACTGGGTACGTATGCTGGTATCAAAGAAAACCAACCTTTTTCTAGCGGTCAATTGATTCGCCCCTTGTTAGAGTTTAGTAAAGAGCAGTTATATCAATATGCAGCAGAACAACAGCTGGTTTACTTTGAGGATCACACAAACCAAGCACTTGATATTCAAAGAAACCGTCTCAGGCACTTAGTGATTCCACAATTAAAAAAAGAAAACCCAAAAGCAATGTCTCACTTTCAACAATTTTCTCAACAAATACAGTGGGCGGATCAACTCATCAGCAGATACATGAAGCAAATTCTCGTAGCCAATGTTCATGAAGAAAAGAATGCGTTTCGTTTTTCTTGGAAGTTGTTAGAGACAATGCCCCGAGAAGAGTGCTATTATTTTTTGTATGCGCTATTTGAATATACGGTTGCAAAAACGAAAATTGTTATAAAAGAACAACAAATTCATTTGATTATGCAACAAATCTATCAACCAAAAGGGCAATGGCAAATTATGCTTGAAGGTGGATGGGTGTTACAACGCATTTATGAAGAGGTTTATTTAATTAAAAATAAGAACAAAAAGAAAAAACCAATGGAAGAAACTTATCCATTAAAACCGAACCAACGAATTGTTTTGAATGAAACTGAATGGATTGGATTATTCACACCAGAAAAAATCGAAAAAGCTAGAACTATAGACAACTGGTCTGAATTTTCTCATGAGCTTTGGTTATCTCCGCAACAAGAATTAGTTGTAGGAAAGCAACAAGCGGGTGAGCGTATTGCGTTAACTAAAAAACTAAATAAGAAAATAGCAAGATATTTTATTGATAATAAAATACCTACTGCACAAAGACAAAAAGCGTGGGTTGTCAGAGATGAAAATAAAAATATTTATAGTTTAGTCCCATTTACCTATTCCCATTTGAGTATTAGTGTAGAAACTGATAAAATACACTACATACTTCTTTATAAATATCACGAAGAAGCAATTGGAAGGAGAACCTGATGTTAGCAAAGGATATTGAGAAAGTTTTAATTACAAAAGAGGAAATACAAGTTCGTTGTGAAGAACTGGGCAAAGAATTAACAGAAACTTATAAGGATAATAATCCACTCGTTGTTGGTGTCTTAAAAGGCGCTGTCCCTTTCATGGCGGACATCATACGCTCGATTGACGCAAACTTAGAAATTGATTTTATGGATGTTTCAAGTTACGGTAATGCAACTGTTTCATCAGGAGAAGTAAAAATCGTTAAAGACTTGGATACAAATGTTGAAGGACGTGATTTACTGATCGTTGAAGACATTATTGATAGTGGAAGAACACTTGCTTACTTAGTGGATCTTTTTAAATATCGTAAAGCAAAATCAGTGAGAATCGTGACTTTGCTTGATAAGCCAGAAGGTCGAGTAGTAGATATCGAAGCGGACTACGTCGGATTTAACGTGCCAAATGAATTTGTCGTAGGCTATGGATTAGACTATGCTGAAGCATATCGTAACTTACCATATATCGGCGTCTTAAAACCAAGCGTTTATCAATCAAATTAATGCTGTATCTGCTATGAATTGTGTTACAATAGAATGGTCAGGATTGATAAAAAAATGCTAAATTAAAATAACGCATAGGGAGGGCAACTATGAACAAAAAGAACAATGGCATGATGAAAAATGCCTTGTATTATGTCCTCGTAATCTTAGCGATGGTAATGGTCGTCTATTTTATTTTTGGTAACAACGGCCAACGATCGTCAGATATCGAGTACACAAAATTTACAGAACAATTACAAGCAGGGAAGATCAAAGAATTTGAAGTCCAACCTGCAAATGGTGTATATAAAATCACTGGTGAATACAAAGAACAGCAAACAGTCGCAAATAGCGGTGGACTTGCTATCTTAGGTTCGACAGATACAAAAACAACCCATTTTACAACGATTATTCTGCCAAATGATACCACACTTAGCCAAGTAACTGATTTGGCCAAAGAACATAATGTAGCTACGACAGTCAAAGAAGAATCAAGTAGTGGTGTATGGGTATCCTTATTGTTAAGCTTCTTGCCGATCATTATCATCATTTTCTTCTTCTACATGATGATGGGACAACAAGGCGGTGGCGGCGGCGGTGGTGGCCGTGTCATGAACTTTGGAAAATCAAAAGCCAAAGAAGCAGACAAAAAAGCAAATCGTGTCCGTTTTTCAGATGTAGCTGGTGCGGAAGAGGAAAAACAAGAACTTGTGGAAGTAGTTGAATTCTTAAGAGATCCACGACGGTTCGTTGAACTGGGCGCACGCATACCAGCGGGAGTTCTTTTAGAAGGACCTCCAGGGACTGGTAAAACATTACTTGCAAAAGCTGTAGCAGGAGAAGCGGGTGTACCGTTTTACTCTATTTCAGGTTCTGACTTTGTGGAAATGTTTGTCGGTGTTGGGGCAAGTCGTGTTCGTGACTTGTTCGAAACAGCGAAGAAAAACGCACCTGCCATTATCTTTATTGATGAAATTGATGCTGTAGGTCGTCAACGTGGCGCAGGCATGGGTGGTGGTCATGATGAACGTGAACAAACGTTAAACCAACTACTTGTTGAAATGGATGGATTTGATGGAAACGAAGGAGTAATAGTCATCGCTGCGACAAACCGTTCTGATGTACTTGACCCTGCTCTTTTACGTCCAGGACGTTTTGACCGTCAAATTTTAGTAGGTCGCCCAGATGTTAAAGGTCGTGAAGCGATCTTACGCGTGCATGCTCGAAATAAACCGATGGCAGACGATGTTGATTTGAAAGTTGTTGCACAACAAACACCAGGTTTTGCTGGTGCAGATTTAGAAAATGTTTTAAACGAAGCAGCGCTAGTTGCTGCTCGTCGTAATAAAAAGAAAATCGATGCTTCTGATATTGATGAAGCAGAAGATCGTGTAATCGCTGGTCCAGCTAAGAAAGATCGTGTGATCAGTAAAAAAGAACGCGAAATGGTGGCTTATCACGAAGCTGGTCACACCATTGTTGGTTTAGTCTTAAGTCGTGCACGTGTCGTTCATAAAGTAACGATCATCCCACGCGGACGTGCTGGCGGTTATATGATCGCTCTGCCAAAAGAAGATCAATTTTTGATGACAAAAGAAGATATGTTTGAACAAATCGTTGGATTACTTGGTGGACGTACAGCTGAAGAAATCATCTTCAATGTACAATCTACAGGGGCTTCAAATGACTTTGAACAAGCAACGGCATTAGCACGAAGCATGGTTACGGAATATGGAATGAGTGATCGCTTAGGACCAGTTCAATATGAAGGAAATCATCAAGTGTTTGTTGGACGCGACTACGGTCAAACAAAATCATACTCTGAACAAGTCGCTTTTGAGATTGATCAAGAAGTTCGTAAGATTTTGATGGAAGCACATCAAAAAGCGCACGAAATCATCGAAGCGCATCGTGAACAACATAAATTAATCGCTGAAAAACTGTTAGAGTTTGAAACATTAGATGCTAAAGCAATCAAATCTTTATTTGAAAAAGGTGTCATGCCAGAAGGTTCAGAATCAGCTAATTATCCAAGCGAAAAAGAAGCGCAAACTTTTGAAGAAGCAAAACGTGCTTTGGAAGAAAAAGACGCAGAAAAACAAGCGGAAGAAAAGAAAGATTTTGAACAAGAGAAAAAAGAATTAAATGAAGAAGATCATCATTCTACTTCTTCAGAAGATGATTCAAAAGATCAATAGAAGAAGACAAGAACCATGACAAAAGTCGTGGTTCTTTTTTATACGTTTATTGTCTATTTTATTATCAAAACAATAAATAAACGAAAAGATAAAATTCATAAGTTGAAAATTATCAGCGTAACTAGTATGATTCACTATGAGTTCAAAAACGGGAAATGAGGTACATAAATGGAAGATTATTTAATTAAAGCTCTAGCTTACGATGGGTTTGTACGCGCATACGCTGTTCAGGCAACAAACACTGTCGCAGAAGCTCAAGAACGACATGATACTTGGCACACGTCCTCTGCTGCGTTAGGTCGTACATTAGTGGGGGGGCTTTTATTGGGCGCAACCTTAAAAGGAGAAGATAAGTTAACCGTCCGAATCCAAGGGAATGGGCCAGCAAATGGGATTGTCGTGGATGCCAACGGAAAAGGGGAGGTCAAAGGGTATATCCAAAATCCACATCTAAGCCTGCCTTTAAATGAGGTTGGAAAAATTGATGTTCGTGGTGCTGTGGGAACGCAAGGAATGTTTAGCGTGACCAAAGATTTGGGCCTAAAGGAACCATTCTCTGGACAAACACCAATTGTTTCTGGTGAAATTGCCGAAGATTTTACTTATTATCTAGCGATCTCCGAACAAATTCCTTCTGCTGTTGGATTAAGTGTTTTGGTTAATACAGATGATAGCATCAAAACAGCTGGTGGTTTTATGATTCAGATTATGCCGGGTGCAGATGAAGAAACGATCAGTAAAATTGAAGAACAGTTAAAAACAACGCCAAGAATTTCTACGTTATTAGATGAAGGCTTAACGCCTGAAGAAATTTTAGAAGGATTACTTGATACGAACGAGTTAAATATTCTAGAAAAAATGTCTGTGCAATTTAAATGTGATTGTTCAAAAGAAAAATTTGGTGAAGCGATTATTGCGTTAGGGGCAAAAGAGATTCAAGCAATGATTGATGAAGATCATGGTGCAGAAGCTGTCTGTTCTTTTTGCAATAGTAAATATGAATATAGCGAAGAAGATTTGTACAAGCTAAAAGCGGAAGCACTAGGAGGAAGTTAAGTGGAACATACATGGAAAATTGGTCAGGTGGAGATCCCCAATCGAGTAGTCGTTGCACCGATGGCAGGAATTACTAATGCTGCTTTTCGCGTAACTGTTAAAGAATTTGGTGCTGGATTAGTCGTTTGTGAAATGATCAGTGACCAAGGCATTCATTTTCGAAACAAAAAAACGTTAGAGATGCTTCATATAGAAGAAACTGAACACCCATTAAGTTTACAAATTTTTGGTGGGAACAAAGATACTCTCGTTGAGGCAGCACAGTTTGTTCAAGAAAATACCGCAGCTGATATTATTGATATCAATATGGGGTGTCCAGTGAATAAGGTCATTAAAGCAGAAGCAGGTGCCAAATGGTTATTAGATCCTGATAAAGTCTATGAAATGGTTCAAGCAGTTTCTTCAGCAGTAGATATCCCAGTAACCGTAAAAATGAGAATTGGTTGGGATGAACAACATATTTTTGCTGTACAAAATGCATTGGCCGCTGAAGCTGCAGGTGCCAGTGCCATTGCTATGCATGGTCGTACGAGAGTGCAAATGTATGAAGGCCAAGCGAACTGGGAAGTATTAAAAGAAGTGAAAAGTCATCTTAAAATTCCGTTTATGGGGAATGGGGATGTAAAAACACCTGAAGATGCAAAAAGAATGTTAGAATACGTTGGCGCAGATGGGGTCATGATTGGACGAGCTGCTTTAGGGAACCCTTGGATGATCCATCGGACACAGCATTATCTTGAAACTGGAGAACTGATACCAGAACCTACGCCAAGAGAAAAAATAGCTACAGCCAAACTTCATTTAAATCGCTTAGTTGATCTAAAAGGCGAGGGGATTGCTTGCCGAGAATTTCGAACGCATGCTGCGTATTATTTAAAGGGAGTTTCTCGGGCAGCAAAAGTAAAAGTTGCCATTAATCAAGCAGAAAAACAAGCAGAAATCAATAAGCTGTTGGATCAGTTTTTAGAGAAAACAGAAAAAATATCTGTAAAATGATACAGTGAGATTCTAAATTTTTTGTGAGTTTTCAAGTCGAACTTTAAGTTCGGCTTGCTTTTTTTGTGTTTCATTGGCATTATAGGAAAGAGAATAACATGAGAATGGAGGAACTTTTGTGACACAGGAACAACAACATCAAGTAGAAGATTTAAATGATCAAATGCTTGTTCGTCGTCAAAAAATGGAACAATTAAGAGAAAATGGGATCGATCCTTTTGGTAAGCGATTTGAGCGTACGCACAATTCAGAAGAGTTGCATAAATTATTTGATCCAAGAACAAAAGAAGAATTAGCAGAAATGGGATTAACTGCGAGTATTGCAGGGCGTATGGTTACACGTCGAGGAAAAGGAAAAGCAGGTTTTGCTCATTTACAAGATCGTGAAGGACAAATCCAAATTTATGTACGCAAAGACCAAGTAGGAGATGAAGCCTATGAGGTGTTTAAACATGCTGATTTAGGGGACTTCTTTGGCGTAACAGGTGAAATTATGAAAACTGATACTGGAGAAGTTTCAGTCAAAGCATCAGAAATCACAATTTTATCAAAAGCTTTACGTCCGTTACCAGATAAATACCACGGATTAACAAATATTGAACAACGTTACCGTCAACGTTACCTTGATTTGATCAGTAACCGTGAAAGTTTCGACCGTTTTATGAAACGTAGCCAAATTATTAGTGAAATTCGTCGTTACTTAGATGGAAACGGGTATATTGAAGTAGAAACACCTGTCCTACACAATGAAGCAGGTGGCGCTGCTGCCCGTCCATTTATTACGCATCATAATGCACTTGATATTGATCTATATTTACGTATTGCATTAGAACTTCACTTAAAACGTCTAGTTGTCGGGGGAATGGAAAAAGTTTACGAAATTGGACGCGTTTTTCGTAATGAAGGTATCGACACAACTCATAATCCAGAGTTTACGATGTTAGAAGCTTATACAGCGTACACTGATTTCCAAGACGTTATGAATCTAACAGAAGGAATTATTCGTAACGCTGCCCAGAAAGTGCTTGGAACAGCGAAAATCACTTATGATGGACAAGCGGTTGATTTAGAAAGTGATTTTAAACGAATTCATATGGTTGATGCGATTAAAGAACAAACTGGTGTAGATTTCTGGAAAGAAATGACATTAGAAGAAGCTTTAGCAATTGCTAATGAACACAACGTAGAGGTAACAGAAGCGATGGGTGTCGGACACGTAGTCAATGAATTTTTTGAAACATTTGTAGAAGAAACTTTGACACAACCTACTTTTGTTTACGGACATCCAGTAGAAGTATCTCCACTAGCGAAAAAGAACCCAGAAGATCCTCGTTTCACAGATCGTTTTGAATTATTTATCGTTGGTAGAGAATTTGCAAATGCCTTTACGGAATTAAATGACCCTATTGATCAAAGAGAACGGTTTGAAGCACAAGAAAAAGAACGTGAGTTAGGAAATGACGAAGCTCATGGTGTGGATGAAGATTTCTTAGAAGCTTTAGAATATGGTATGCCACCAACTGGCGGATTAGGTATCGGGATTGACCGTTTAGTTATGTTACTAACAGATGCGCAATCGATCCGAGATGTTTTGTTATTCCCAACAATGCGCTAATCCATTCATTAATTGCCGAAAAATGGCAACGACAGAAGTATTTTACTCTGCGCAATTAAAAGATAGTCTTCTAAAATAGCTTTTCATATTTTTGGATTTTTGAGCATAAATTTCGCAGAAGCAATACTTTGATTGAAATTTATACATTTTAGAGCGTGAGGAGAAAGTATTCTTTACTTTTTTCTCATGCTCTTTACTTTTTCATCATCCTTAATAGAGTTAGAACATTTCAACGTGAAGTGAAAAAAATTATCGTTTAAATACATTTATGGCATTCTATGTTTTTAGGAGGGACTTTGTCCCAAAAGATGTTACCTAAAAAGTGGTTGACCATCATAAAAATGATCAATTTTGAGTATGTTAGAATGTCAAGATAACGATAGTCCACTAGTGTTTGAATATAAATGATAAATTGATGACGAATGATTGTATTTTTATAAATAGAAATGACTAACAATGATGCGTAAAATACGAATGATTATTTTAAGAATAGAGAGATTGATCGTTGATTGAAAAAAACTTGGAAAAATACGAAAAATTCGTTGACCGATAAAGTTTTAGTTGGTATATTATTATTTGTTCAAAAGTTATGAATCATAATTTCTGAACAAATTAAATAATAACTTTAAAAAGTTCTTGACGTGTGAGAGATCACATGATAAGATAACGAAGTCGTTAAAAAAGAACCGATGAAGAAGCTTGGTTTCATCAAGAAAAACTTCAAAAAAGTTCTTGACAAATAACAAACGATAAGTTATGGTAAATGAGTTGCTGAAAC
>NZ_BJWF01000007.1 GCF_007990225.1 Enterococcus villorum
AAGCTACCTAATAAGCGACCGTTTATCTTTTCAATGATCGGTGGGGCTGTCTCAGGTATTTATTTAATGGTGTCAGGTGCAACGGGTTATACAATGGGTGGACTAGGAATTTTTGGTGTCGTCAATTATATTACTGGTTCGGATGCTAGTGGAATGTATCATGCATTTATTGGTATAGCTATTGCTTCTGTCATTGGGTTTTTATTGACCTTTTTCTTTTGGAAAGAAGATATGGTAGAAGAAGTAACAGAAAAAAGGAATATTGATTTATCCAGAAAAAGGAGAAGTTCGAGCACCTTTTGATGGGACAGTCATGTCGTTGTTCCCTACGAAACATGCGATTGGACTGGTTTCAAACAATGGACTAGAATTGCTCATCCATATAGGGTTAGATACCGTACAGTTAGATGGCAACTATTTTAAAGAATACGTGAAACAAGGGGACAAAGTAGCGCAAGGGGAGTTGTTACTTACATTCGATATTGAAGCCATTGAAAGTGCGGGTTTTAGTGTTGAAACTCCTGTGATTATCACAAATTCTGCTGATTATTTAACAATTTTACAAAAACAAGGAATCGCAGCAGTTAACTCTGGTGATGAATTGATCACTGCAATGACGTAAGATTTACTTAGTCATTGAGTGATGGAGGGAACACCCAGTTTATTTTTTGCTTAAGTATAAAACAATGAATAAACTGGGTGAAAATAAATGATATCAAAACTTGCTAAGGATAAGGCGGTTCTTCCATAATTGAGGAGCTTACCGAACGCGTATCCACTTTCTGTCCAATTTGGATCAGATGATTCAGATTTTTCTGGTAATCTTCTGCGAAAACACAGCTATATAAAACATCTAGTAAGTAGCAAATCGACGTATTTATAGTAAAGCTACTAATTTTAGAATACAAACGTTCTCTGGTTGTAATGCGTAAAACGGTTGTACTTAAAGAAGCCAGCGTAGATTCACCGATACTAGTCAGCGTTAAAATAGGTACATTGATTTCTTTTAAAATTTTCGCTGTTCGAAGCATCATTTGGTTTTCACCCGTATAGGAAATTAAAATAGCACAGGTATCAGATGTACAGTTGTAGGCTTCATAATAGGATTCACCAGTAGTGGTGACAATGGTTACGTCGTATTTGATCCGTTTCATTTTTAACATAAATGCTTGTGCGATTGATGTATTTGAATGACTGGAAAAAAGAACGATTTTCTTTGCTTTTAATAAGAGTTGCTTTGCTTTTTGTAAGTCATCATGATGAAGCAAAGATAAGGTATCTTCGATGGTCATTTGTTCAAGTGAGGCGACTTTATTCGCAATTGTCATGATCCCTTCATTGGCTAAAAAAGGCAGGTTGGCATCCACTTCTTGAAAATTTCCTTCTAAATATTCCGTTTCAGCGGTAAATGCTTCTTTAAAATGGATCCAACCATTGAACCCAGTTTTTTTGGCTATACGTATCAATGTAGAGGGGTGAACATAACAAGCTTTAGCAATTTGTTGGATGGTTAATTCTTTTAGTTGATGTTTATGATTTTGAATAAAGTCAATTACAACTGTTTCAGATGGAGAAAAGGCGGTTTGTTTTAATTTCTCTTTTAAAAGCATGTCATTTTCCTTTACATTTTTTTAATTTTTTATGTAAAAAAATTGTAAGCGCTAAATGTTATTATGTCAACCAATCTTTTTTTTATACAGTTTTTTTACAGAAAAACTTCATTTTTAAGTAGATTTTGTAAATGGAAATGCAAAAAACTGAGAGGTACTTGTAGTTTTTATTTACAAAAAACATAATATAATTGTAAATAAAATAAAGGAGGAAGCGAATGAAACAAAGAGTAAAGATCGCAACAATTGGCGGTGGAAGTAGCTATACCCCTGAATTAATGGAAGGTTTTATTAAACGTTATGAAGAATTACCTATCAAAGAAATTTGGTTAGTGGACGTTGAAGAAGGAAAAGAAAAATTAAAAATTGTCAGTGAAATGTCTCAGCGCATGTGGGATGCTTCACCTTATGATGTGAAAATTTACGCAACCCTTGATCGAGAAGAAGCATTAAAAGACGCTGATTTTGTGACCACACAATTTCGTGTAGGACAATTGGATGCACGAATAAAAGACGAACGGATTCCTGCTTATTACGGTATGTTAGGACAAGAAACAAATGGGGCTGGTGGAATGTTCAAAGCTTTTCGAACCATTCCTGTCATTCTTGCCATTGTAGAAGACATGAAACGATTATGTCCGAATGCTTGGTTGATCAATTTTGCCAATCCTAGCGGTATGGTTACAGAGGCTGTGGTTCGTTATGGTAAATGGGAAAAAGTGATTGGACTATGTAATGTCCCAGTCATGGCAATGATGACCGAACCAGAAATGCTTGGCGTAGCAAAAGAAGAGTTGATCTATAAATTTGCTGGATTAAATCATTTTCATTGGCACAAGGTGGCTGATTCAACTGGAAAAGATCGAACGAATGAATTAATTGATCGCCTCTACGCTGAAAACAATGGCTTACCAAAAAATATTTTTGATATTCCATTTTTTAAAGAACAATTAAAACAAATGCAGATGATTCCTTGCGGTTATCATCGCTACTACTATCGAGAAGAAGAGATGTTGAACCATGCTTTGGAAGAATATCAAACGATTGGTACAAGAGCGCAACAAGTAAAAGAAACAGAAGCAGAGCTATTTGAATTATATAAAGATCCTCAATTAGACCACAAACCAGAACAATTACAAAAACGTGGTGGGGCTTATTATTCTGACGCTGCTTGTGAGACGATTGCGTCTATCTATGCCAACAAGGAAACGCAAATTGTGGTCTCAACTAAAAATGAAGGCGCTGTCCCTGATCTTCCAGCAGATTGTGTAGTAGAAGTGACTGCCTATGTTGGTGCACAAGGGGCTCGTAATGTTGCTTTTGGTTCATTACCACCAGCTGAACGTGGCTGGCTACAAGTCATGAAAAATATGGAATTATTAACCATTGAAGCAGCAGTAACAGGTGACTATGGCACAGCGCTTCAAGCATTTACGATCAATCCTTTGATTCGTTCGGGTGAGACAGCAAAACGAATCATGGATGAACTCTTTATTGCACATGAAGCTTATTTACCACAATTCAGTGAGACGATTCAACATTTGAAAGAAGAAGGAATAGAAGTGCAAGATGAAATAGCAAAAAACTTATCAAAAATGGTCGTGGAGGAAATATAATGGCATTTAGAAAAGATTTTTTATGGGGTGGCGCAACAGCTGCCAATCAATGTGAAGGAGGCTATGATGAAGGCGGACGTGGTCTAGCAAATGTGGACGTTGTTCCTATTGGTAAAGACCGTTTTCCTGTGATTGCTGGAAAACAAAAAATGTTTACATTTGATGAAGAACATTTTTATCCAGCAAAAATAGCCATCGATATGTATCATCGCTACCAAGAAGACATTGCGTTTTTTGCTGAAATGGGCTTTAAAACTTATCGTTTATCCATTGCTTGGAGTCGTATTTTTCCTAAGGGAGATGAAAAAGAACCAAATGAAGAAGGTTTGGCGTTTTATGAAAATGTCTTTAAAGAATGCCAAAAATATGGGATTGAACCTTTAGTAACGATCACACATTTTGATTGTCCCATGCATTTGATCAAAGAATATGGGGCTTGGCGTTCACGAAAATTGATTGGTTTTTACGAAAATCTTTGTCGGGTTATATTTAACCGTTATAAAGGATTGGTGAAGTATTGGTTGACGTTTAACGAAATCAATATGATTCTTCACGCCCCATTTATGGGAGCTGGATTGTATTTTGAAGAAGGCGAAAATGTGGAACAAATCAAATATCAAGCCGCCCATCATGAATTAGTTGCTAGTGCGATTGCTACTAAAATTGCACATGAAGTAGACCCAGAAAATAAAGTTGGCTGTATGTTAGCAGCTGGAGCAAATTATCCTTACAGCTGCAAACCAGAAGATGTTTGGGATTCAAGAAAAGCAGATCGAGAAAACTATTTCTTTATTGATGTACAGTCAAGAGGCAAATATCCAGCTTATGCGCTAAAAGAAATGGCTCGTAAAGGCATCAAACTTGAAATGGAACCATCTGACTTAGAAATGTTAAAAGAACATACTGTCGATTTTATTTCATTTTCTTATTACTCTTCTCGTGTCTCTACGACCGATCCAGAGCTTTTAGAACAAACAGCAGGAAATATTTTTGCTTCTGTTAAAAATCCCTATCTGACAGAAAGTGAATGGGGATGGCAAATCGATCCTCTAGGGTTACGTACAACGATGAATGATCTCTATGATCGTTATCAAAAGCCATTGTTTATTGTAGAAAATGGTCTAGGAGCCGTGGATACACCAGATGAAAATGGCTATGTAGAAGATGATTATCGTATTGACTATTTAGCACAACACATTCAAGCAATGAAAGATGCTGTGGAATTAGATGGGGTTGATCTTTTGGGGTATACGACATGGGGCTGTATTGATTTAGTTTCTGCTGGAACAGGCGAAATGAAGAAACGCTATGGGTTTATCTACGTCGATCGTGACAATGAAGGAAATGGAACATTGGCCCGTTCGAAGAAAAAATCATTTGATTGGTATAAGAAGGTCATTGCGACAAATGGAGAAGATTTAAGCAGCGAGTAGTCATTTCAATAAAAAGTCTATTGTTTTTAAACTGATTTTTCGAGTATAATAAATCTATTCGAAAAGAGTAAGCAGAACAATAGACTTTTTTTTCTATTGGCTGTAAAGTAAGCTTACTTGATTTTAAAATGGAGGAATGTACATATGTATGACGTTATTGTAATCGGTGCAGGACCTGCTGGAATGACCGCTGCATTATATGCTTCACGATCCAATTTATCGGTCGCAATGATTGAGCAAGGGGCGCCAGGCGGGCAAATGAATAACACGGCAGAAGTAGAAAATTATCCAGGTTTTGATTCAATCATGGGACCTGATTTGGCTTACAAAATGTATGAAGGTGTTTCAAAATTTGGTACGGAAAATGTTTACGGAATCGTTCAAGATATCAAAGACCATGGTAGCTATAAAGAAGTCATCTGTGAAGACAAATCTTATGAAGCCAAAACCGTGATTATCGCTACGGGCTGTATTCATCGTAAATTAGGCGTTCCGGGAGAAGAAGAATATGCAGGACGTGGTGTTTCTTATTGTGCAGTATGTGACGGTGCATTTTTTAGAAACAAACGATTGGTTGTCATCGGTGGCGGAGACTCTGCAGTAGAAGAAGCCATTTATCTGACGCAATTTGCTTCAGAAGTGGTGATTGTGCACCGAAGAGACGAATTACGTGCACAAAAGATTATTCAAGATCGTGCGTTTGCCAATGAAAAAATTTCCTTTGTTTGGGACACGGTAACGGATGAAATCATAGGAAATGACATGGTTGTGACGGGAGTTAAAGCGCACAATGTCAAAACAAATGAAGCTGTTGAATTGGCTGCAGATGGTGTCTTTATTTATGTTGGCTTAGATCCTTTGACTGAACCATTTAAAAAATCTGGTTTAACAAATGCTGCAGGCTGGATTCCAACAGATCAAGAGATGCGGACCAATATGCCTGGCGTTTTTGCAATCGGTGACGTTCGTGAAAAAGATTTGCGCCAAATCACTACAGCAGTGGGCGACGGCGGAATCGCCGGTCAACAAGTCTACAAATATTTGGAAGCATTAGAAGAAACTACCAATAAATAAAAAATGCTAAAACTGTTCCTCTAAAAAGAGGGGCAGTTTTTTTCTTAACTTTTGTAACATAGAAAAGAATAAATAGAGCAGAAAAAAACAGAATTTAAAATATCTATTTAAAGAAAAAAAAGTTCTGTAATCAGTTAGATAGAGGATAAACTAAACATAGTCAATAAGTGGAGGAATGAAGATTGAAACGTGATTGAATAAAGAAAAAATACTTAGAAAGAAATTAAAAAAATTAGAGAAAGTAGGAATAAGGATGAATGAAAAGCATATATTGATTTATGGATTAGATGATGAAAGATCAGATTATTATAATAATTTGATAGGTGAAAACCAGAAATCTAAATATATTCCCCTATTTATTGAAGACTATAACAATAAACTTGCTTCAATATTACTCCAAGAGTGGGGAAAAAAAAGAAACAGATACACAGTTCAGCCATCAGCTTGGGACTCAGAAAAAAGCTTTTCAAAGTTTATAAAAGAAATTTCTCGTAGTACGGAAATTATAAAAAAATATCCGTTTTGGGAAATGTATTTATTTACTTTCCAAAGTCAGCATTTTCTGAGCACATTGGAAATAATCTATAATCGTCCATTAAAAATGTTTCAAAAAAAGGATTGTCATGATGTCCATATAGATATAGATTCGCATGTAGAAGTAGGACGTAGAATCGGATTTGAGATGGCGCAGATACATGATGATCTGATCGTTCATTTTGTTTTGGATAATATAGACTTTAAAGAGGTTTTATCTAAGAATATGGATGGATATGATTATACATCAAAGGAACTTCGTTATGTTTACCGTAATTGGGAAAAATTGAAAGAAAAAATCATTTTTATAGAAAATAATGAAAGAGTCATAGCTCCATGGGAAAAAGACCCTGAATTATGGAAGAACTATCAACCAAAGAAAAAACAAGAATTAAGTAATTTGGAACCCGAGAAAAAGCAAACAGAACTGAGTGATCTGGAACATGAGAAAAAGAATCAAGAACTAAATGGTGCAGAACCAGAAAAAAAGGATCATAAACGAAGTGAATTAGAACAAAAGAAAAAAATGCAAGATTTGAACAACCCACAGCTAGAGAAAAATGCTCATTTTGAAATTACAAAAACAAGCCAAACAATAAATGATGAGCAAACAAAAAATAAACACTCACTTATTAAAAGAATGGGAAATGGAATTTGGAAGCGAATAAAGAATGTTTTTTCTCATTCAAATAAAAAATCAGTTGATTTACATAAAAACTTACCCAATATAGAAAATGGAAAAACATCGACAGTTGTTGCTCTTTCTTATCATCAATACCCGTTACCACAAACAAGTCGATTCTCTGAAAGTAAATTAAAGCATGATATAAAGTTGTCACAGATCACATCTAAGGGTTTAAATGAAAGTAAGACAAGAAACGAAAAAGCAACGCATTCACTGATGATTAGGTAAAGAGAATGATGTGTTTCAATTTTGAGAAGAAGTATCAAATACAGCGAGACATTCTTATACCTTTTAGAAGTTGGTATAGATAGAATAAGCAAAAAGACAAGTACCAGATTCAATCAAAAAAACACGGCTAGATCACTCTGGTATTTATCAAGGAGTCAAATAAATAAGTAGAATCATTGAAAAAGAATATCATAAAGGCTCTTCCTTTGATTCTTTTGAAAATTTATCAAAGCTTTCAAAAGAATGGACTAAATATGTTTTGGGAGAGTATAGAGATTGGGAGTTATGGAACGATTATTTTGAGCTTACACAAAAAAATTCAAAAAATGAATTAAAAATAATTTATAAAGAATGAATTGGACAGAAAAGCGAATTTTCAGCAGGTGATTTTTTAAAGATTATGTTAGTAAGTGAATGGAAAAGACAATCATTGGCATCTGTTTTTTTCTTGTTCTCCCTTCTGGCTTTTCTATCTAAAAAGAGAATGCTATACTTAAAACGAAACATATTTTAGAAAGAGGTGTTCGCTTCATGTCTTGGGAACAAGTATACCAACAATGGGCAAATGAAGAAAATTTAGAAGAAAATTTAAAAAAACAATTAACTGATCTAAGCCAAGATCCTGAAAAATTGGAAGATGCTTTTTATGCGCCTTTAGAATTTGGAACAGCTGGCATGCGTGGCATCTTAGGACCTGGGATTAACCGTATGAACATTTACACGGTTAGACAAGCAACAGAAGGGCTTGCTCGTTTTATGGATACGCAAGGAGAAGAAACGAAGCATCGTGGGGTCGCAATTGCTTATGATTCACGTCATCAATCCCCTGAATTTGCGATGGAGGCAGCCAAAACATTAGCGAAACACAACATTCCTTCTTTTGTATTTGAAAGTCTACGTCCCACACCAGAACTCTCTTTTGCCGTTCGCCATTTGCATGCGTTTGCGGGAATCATGGTCACAGCTTCTCATAATCCAGCGGCTTACAATGGCTATAAAGTATATGGCGAAGATGGTGGACAAATGCCACCAGCCGATGCAGATGCGTTAACAAAATATGTACGAGAAGTAAGTAATCCCTTAAAGGTCGAAGTATTATCTGATAAAGAAGTCGAATCTAGTGGTTTGATCAACATTATCGGTGAAGAAGTGGATACAGCCTACTTAGAAGAAATCAAGGCAGTCACAATTGACCAAGAATTGGTTCAAACGATGGGGAAAGATTTAAAATTGGTGTACACCCCATTACATGGTACAGGAAAAATGCTTGGAGAAAGAGCCTTGCAACAAGCTGGTTTTGAACAATTTGTTTTAGTGCCAGAACAAGCAATAGCTGATCCTGATTTTACAACCGTCAAATCACCAAATCCAGAAGAACACTCTGCTTTTGAATATGCCATTCGCCTAGGTGAAAAAGAAGGCGCTGATTTACTGATAGCAACTGACCCAGATGCGGATCGCTTAGGGGCGGCAGTCAGACAACCAGATGGATCTTATAAAGTATTAACAGGTAACCAAATCGGTGCACTATTTATTCAATATATTTTAGAAGCACATCAGTCACGTGGTACGTTACCTGAACATGCAGCTGTTCTTAAATCCATCGTATCAAGTGAACTTCCTACAGCAATTGCTGAAAGCTACGGCGCAACGATGTTCGATGTGTTAACAGGGTTCAAATTTATCGCTGAAAAAATTCAACAATTTGAAGAGGACCATTCGCATACATTCATGTTTGGTTTTGAAGAAAGTTATGGCTATTTAGTGAAACCTTTTGTTCGTGATAAAGATGCCATTCAAGCACTCTTATTATTAGCAGAAGTGGCTGCTTTTTATAAGAAACAAGGTAAAACACTTTATGATGGATTACAAACAATTTTTGAAAAATACGGTTATTTTGCAGAGAAAACAATTTCTGTCACGATGAGTGGGCAAGAAGGATCTGCTAAAATTGCTACTTTAATGAAGAAATTCCGTGATCAAGCACCAACTGAATTTGCTGGAGCGAAAGTTCTTCAAACAGAAGACTTCAAAGAATTAACGAAAACTGATTCGACAGGAAAAGTGGAAAAATTAACAACTCCACCATCTGATGTATTGAAATATGTTTTGGAAGAAAACGGATGGATTGCTATTCGTCCTTCAGGAACCGAGCCAAAAATCAAATTCTATATAGGTGTCAAAGGTAGTTCTGCAAAAGAGGCAGAAGAGAAAATTCATACCTATGAAGCAATTATTCAATCAATGACAGAAGAATAAAAAAACTTGAGACTGATGGAAAAAGTGGTAAACTTTAGACATCAGTCTTTTTGATGGAGGGGAAGCGGTTGTCAGACACACAAAAAAACGAAGTAGAAAAAGTCAGTCAATTATTTAAAGTGCTAAGTGATCCTACGCGGTTGAAAATATTGATCTATTTAAAAGACGGCGAGCAAAATGTCACAGCAATCAGTCAAGCCGTCAAAATGGAACAATCAGCGGTTTCTCATCAGTTACGTTTGTTAAGAGAAAATCACATTGTTAAATCACATCGTGAAGGAAAAGCAATCTTATATAGCTTAGATGATTTTCATGTATTAGATATTTTGGAACAAACATTGAAACATGTGGAGCATCAATGAAAAGAAGGTTGTGAAAAGGCTGGTCTGCACTAAGCAATAAGAATGAACAGAGAAAATAGTTTCTTATATTTTTCTCTGTTTGAAATTATTGTCTTGGATGTAAGCGTTTTTAAATCGCTTAGTTAGAAAGTTTTGAGATAGATTTATTTGTCAGACACTTTTTATTTGTTGTATCTATTTTATTCGTGCAACTTTTTCAATCTATTTCAAAGCCACACTTACCCTTGTGATTGCAGACTAGATATTCAACAAAAAATGATGTTTAGTAGAAGAGGAGTTCATGTCTTCAAGTTCTGAATCACCAAATGTTATAGTGATAAAAGAAGAGGTGTTCAAGATGTGTGAAACCCAAAAAGAATGGGCTCGCTGGAAATATTTTGTTATGGCACGTTCTCAAAAAAAATATCTAGCCTTGCGTCAGCTTTTTTCTGGAAATCAATGGTCAGAAGAAAAAAAAGCTACATTTTATCAGCAGCTAGATAGTGTGAAAAAAATGCCGGTTGACTTAAAAGCTAAGCAAAATACCTATGAACATGTCTGGGGTTACTTTAAAAAAGTAGCCACACCAGTAGAAAAACAACAATTTTTTACTTTACTAGAGCAGTTAACAAAAGAGCAAGATGAAGCCCTTCCATACTTATACGAATTAGCAAAAAAGTATCAACAATCTTATCTTTTAGACTCTCATTTATTCGATGAGTGCAAATCATTTCCGAATTTTAGTTAGAGCTTTTATAATAAGTGCGAGATGGAGGGAAAAATGAATGGAAACACGTGCAATAGTTATAGAAGAATATGGTCATGCGGATCAACTAAAAGAAAGCCAAGTTAGTTTACCTGAATTAGGGGATCATCAAGTCTTGGTGAAAGTAAAAGCAACATCAGTCAACCCGATTGATTGGAAATTACGTGAAGGGTATTTAGCGCAAATGATGCCTTGGGAATTTCCAATTATTTTAGGATGGGATGTGGCAGGTGAAATTGTAGCTGTAGGAGAAAAAGTGCAAGATTGGCAAGTCGGTCAAGCTATCTTTGCTCGACCAGAAACAACACGTTTTGGTACCTATGCAGACTATACGATCGTAGATGATCATTTATTAGCCAAAAAACCAGAAACGGTTTCTTTTGAAGAGGCAGCAGCAGTGCCATTAGCAGGATTGACTGCTTATCAAGCACTATTTACTCACGGCAAACTAAAAGCGGGTGAAAAAGTCTTAATCCATGCGGGGGCTGGCGGTGTAGGTATCTACGCCATTCAATTAGCAAAAAACGCTGGAGCATTCGTTATTACTACTGCTAGTGAGAAAAATCATGCCTTATTAAAAGAACTTGGAGCGTACCAAGTGATTGATTATCATACAACTGATTTTTCAGAAGTATTAGAAAATATTGATCTAGTTTTTGATACGATGGGCGGCGACGTGCAAAAAGCGAGTTTTAAAGTGTTAAATGAAGAGGGACGATTGATCTCAATCGTTGATCAGCCAGATGAGGAATTAGCTAAACACGTTGCTGTAGCAAAAAGTATCTGGCTTCAACCAGATGGCAAACAATTACAAGAGATTGCGGATTTAATGGCGGAAGGAAAAGTAAAAAGCATCATTGGACATACGTACCCTCTTACAGCAGAAGGTGTAAAAAAAGCCCATGAATTAAGTGCGACCCACCATGCCCAAGGGAAAATCGTTTTAGTAAATGAATAATCTATCCTAAATAAATATTGCTAGAACAGAAAAATATGTGGACGCTGTCGGTTTTAAATTTTTGTGAGCGAATGATGGCCTGTTTACTTCTGTTTATTGTGCTCTATTAGGTAAAAAAACTGATCCGCTAAAACAGCTGGATCAGTTTTTTTACTATTTTTCCCCAGAAGTATCCGTTCCATAGTAACTATGGTCCTCTAACTCCAAAGCATTTAAAATCAGGGACGCTGTTTCTTCAATTGAAAGTGAGGCAACATTGATCACTATACACCCTAATTTTTCATAAAGTTCATTTGCAAAATCTAACTCGGCTCGAATTTTTTCAATATCCGAATAAGCAGTATCAGGATTTAACCCATAAGAGCGCATTCGTTCTTTACGTATATTATTTAAGATATCTGGATTATTTGTTAAACCAACAATTTTTTTAGGATCGATTTCCCATAGTTGTTTAGGGATATGCGCTTGTGGAATCAATGGTAAATTTGCTACTTTTAAGTTTTTATTTGCTAGAAATAAGCTCAAAGGGGTCTTTGAAGTTCTAGAAACCCCAAGTAATACAACATCAGCTTCTAAAAAACCACGTGGGTCTTTTCCATCATCATATTTTACAGCAAACTCCATAGCTTTAATCCGTTTAAAATAATTTTCATTCAATAAATGTAAAGCACCAGGTTGTCGGGTCGGTTTAATCCCTGTTAAACGTTCAATTTCTTCAACTGGTGGGGTTAAGACATCAAAACTAAATAAGTTATTTTTTTGGCAAAAACTTCGCGTTTGATCAATTAACTCTTGATTGATCAAAGTGTGTAGAACAAGCGCTTTTTCTTCTAAAGCATCTTGCAACGCTTGGGCTAAGGTTTCTTTGTCAGTTACAAATGTTCGTCGAAACAAATTAAATTCAACGGTAGGATATTGAGCCATGGTTGCTTGCGCTAATTTCGTAGCTGTTTCCCCAGCAGAATCCGAAATGACAAAAAAAGTAACGATTTCAGTTGATTCGAAAGTCATATTTATAAAACCTCACTTGCATTTTTTTTATCTTTAGTATACCATACTGTGGAACCCATACTTCGTAATCATTTTGATTTGGAGGGAGAACCTTGAAAAAGCAAACATTGATTGAACAATCATTAGAAACATTGAAAAATAACGGTTTTAAGTATACAAAAAAGCGTGAAGCGTTGTTGACTTATTTAATAAAAAGAAATCGATACGTCTCTGCAAAAGAAGTCTTTGATTATATGAATCAAGAATTTAAAGGAGTAAGTTACGATACGATTTATCGAAACCTTCATGATTTTTCTGAACTTGATTTATTGGAAGAAACAGACTTGAATGGTGAAATGAAATTTCGCTTTCATTGTTGTCAAGGTGAGATTGGACATCACCATCATTTCATCTGTACTGTTTGTGGAATGACAAAAGAAATCCACATGTGCCCAATGAATTACTTCGAAAATCAGTTAAATGGCTGTACGATTGAAGGGCATCGTTTCGAAATTTTTGGGCGATGTGAAAACTGTCAATCGGTTGATATTTCATAAAATAACATTTTATTATTTTAAAAAAACCAAAGATTCCCTTGACGGTCAAAACAGCATTAGATATAATAATTGTAGAACAGTCTTGTTTTTTGGATTCTAATTTCAATAACAATTACGGTTACTTTTTAAGCTCGGAG
This sequence comes from Enterococcus villorum, assembly GCF_007990225.1. Taxonomy (GTDB): domain Bacteria; phylum Bacillota; class Bacilli; order Lactobacillales; family Enterococcaceae; genus Enterococcus_B; species Enterococcus_B villorum. Next base: position 13,189 of record NZ_BJWF01000007.1, read on the forward strand.
GGAGGGAATTAACATGTCAAAAACAGTCGTTCGCAAAAACGAATCACTTGACGATGCTCTTCGTCGCTTCAAACGTTCCGTGTCAAAAGCGGGTACTTTACAAGAATCTCGTAAACGTGAATTCTACGAAAAACCAAGTGTAAAACGTAAGAAAAAATCTGAAGCAGCTAGAAAACGCAAAAAATTCTAGTTCTTTGATGAATTGGAGTTGGTAGTGTGTCACTACTAAGTAGATTAAACGATGACATGAAAACAGCGATGAAAGCTAAAGATAAAGAATCTTTACAAGTGATTCGTATGATTAAGTCATCCATTCAAAACGAGCAGATTAAAGAAGGTCACGACTTGACAGAAGACGAAGAATTAACAGTGTTGTCTCGCGAAATGAAACAGCGACGTGATTCTTTGCATGAGTTTGAAGAAGCTGGACGTGACGATTTAGCTGAAAAAGTGAAAAGTGAAATAGCAATTGTTGAAAAATACATGCCAGAACAACTTTCTGAGGATGATATTCGTCAACTCGTTCAAGAAGCGATCACGCAAACTGGTGCTTCTTCTGTAAAAGAATTTGGCAAAGTCATGGGTGTGATCATGCCTAAAGTCAAAGGAAAAGCAGATGGAAACCAAGTGAATGCTATCGTGAAGGAACTATTGCAATCCTAATTTTATCATTTAAACTGTGAACAGTGATGTTCGCAGTTTTTTTGTATATTTTTGAAAAAAATGATACAAGAAAAGTAAAGAATACGGTTATTTAAAATAAATTTTCGAATGAGTTTATAAAAAACAGTTGCCTCAATGATCATTCTCTATTCTTCTTATTTATATAAAATAATTCTTTCTTGTTCACGACCGTAAATAAGTAAAAGTATTTCGACTATTTCCATTTTTATCATCGTTTCTCGAGCTATTTTCTAAATAAAAAAGAAATGAGCCAAGTAAGTATCGTCCAAACAAATTGGGGGCAGTTGTCTAAAAATCGTATTTTTTGGATGAATTGATCCGCATATAAACACTTTGCTAATAACCTTTTTTATTTGCTATATAGTTTTTTACTAATATGGTAAAATAGGATGGAATGATTTGAAGTAAAGGAGATGTCTATTTTTGACAGAAGCATCCAGTTCTTTAGAGATTAGATTAACAGCAGCTGATGATATCAGTATGCTATTAGGTTCGCATGATAAACATATAAAATTAATCGAAGAAATGACAGATACGACGATCCATACTAGAGGAGAAATGATCCAAGTGATCGGGGAAGAACCGGGGCTTTCATTAGCAAACTCAGTCATACGGACATTACAAGAATTAATAAAACGAGGTATCCATGTCAGTACACCTGATGTGGTCACTGCTTTAAAAATGGGGCAAAAAGGAACGTTGGATTACTTCGTTGAAATGTATGAAGAAGAAATTGTCAAAGACCGTAATGGTAAACCAATTCGAGTAAAAAATAGCGGACAAAAGAAATATGTAGAATCCGTTGCAAAGCATGACATCGTCTTTGGTATCGGTCCTGCAGGAACTGGTAAAACGTTTTTAGCAGTTGTATTAGCGATTGCAGCTTTGAAAAAAGGCGAAGTACAAAAAATTATTCTGACTCGGCCAGCTGTAGAAGCAGGTGAGAATTTGGGGTTTTTACCAGGAGACTTAAAAGAAAAGGTTGATCCTTATTTGCGTCCAGTCTACGATGCGCTTTATCAAATTTTTGGATTGGATCATACAAATCGATTGATGGAGCGAGGCGTTATTGAAATTGCTCCGTTAGCTTATATGCGTGGACGGACGTTAGATGATGCCTTTGTCATATTAGATGAGGCGCAAAATACAACAGTTGCTCAAATGAAAATGTTCCTAACGCGTTTAGGCTACCAATCGAAAATGATTGTGAATGGAGACACGAGTCAAATTGATTTACCAAAAGGAGTGATGAGTGGACTTATTCACGCCGAACGTACACTGAAGCAAATCAAAAAAATCGATTTTGTTAATTTTGAGGCGAGTGACGTTGTTCGTCATCCTGTTGTAGCCGAAATCATCAAAGCTTATGAAAAGGCAGATCTTCATCAAGAGTAAGGCTTAGGAGGATAAGCGAATGTTGAACAAAATTCTACAACAACTGCAAGCTAGATTAGGAAAAGCTGCACTGCCCTTCTTATTACTTTTGTTTTTTGTGATTGTATGTGGGGTAACCTTTAGCAGTGTCAAACAAAAAGCCAATGATTTTAAAGAAGGGCAAGTGGCCGAAGAAAGTATTCGAGCAAACAAAACGATTGAAAATACTGAAGAAACGGAACAAAAAAGAAAATTGGCAGCAGAGGCTGTCACGCCAGAATATACTTATCAACAAGATTTGGCTGAGGAACAAAATAGCCGAATCAAACAACTTTTTGATTTAATCAGTAAAACAAATGATTCTGTCAATAAAGCGTATAAAGAGAAAGTGGATAAGGCAAAAGAAAATGAAAATATACCCAATCCAACGATAGATGAACGAATTGCCGCATTAAAAAAGAATTTTGAAAATGCCAATGCTGAAAATGTTGCTTTTTACCAAAAGTTACCTACAAACTTCTATACAAAAATATTTGGCATGACAAATACTCAAATTACAACCGTACGAGACGAGAGCCTGAGACTGATTGGTGAACAAATGAAAAAACAGGTTCGAGAAAGTGATTTGGAAACTTTTAAACAAGAAGCAGAAGACCAGATACAGTACTTAAATGTCTCAACAGATCAACAACAGACAATTCATTATTTGGTCGATCAAGGAATTGTTGTAAATGATGTATTAAATGAAAAGAAAACAGAAGAACTAAAACAATCTGCCAGAGAAGCGGTTCAACCGGTGATGATCTATCAAGGTGAAGTCATCGTTCGTGAAGGAAATCAAATCGATGCAGATGCGATGAAAAAACTTGAATTGTTAGGCTTAACCAATCAAACGACTTCGATTTTTCCATTAGTTGCGATGGTTTTAGCCGTCCTTTTACAAATTGCTGTGCTTCTTTACAATTCTATGCAATACCATGAAGCTGGAAAACGTACCGAGTACGTACTCTTTTACGTGACAGCCATGTCAATTAGTGTACTATTAATGAAATTCTTTCAACTATTCCAAACAGAACAAGCAGCCTATATTCCACTCTTTTACCCAGCTGCCTTTGTTCCTTTAGTTTTGAATTTCTTCTTGAATCGAAGAGCTGGTATCATGGCAGCTTTATTTCAAGCTGTATCTGCCCTTTTTATTTTTTATAATTCAATTGGCACAAACTTTTTGACAGTTATCTTAATGTCTTATCTGTTCTCAGGCTTACTAGCGACAATTCTAAAACGCCAGAGAGTTTCAGAACAATGGTTTTCTGCTATGATGTGGGTAATTATTTTTCCTTTGATGATGGATATTGTCTTGATCGTTTATCAAGGAATGAGTTTCAGCAATGGAACAACTTGGCTCATGCTTATTTGTGGGTTTATGGGCGCTTTATTGTCTTATTTATTAACGATGGGGCTACATCCTTATATTGAATTAATGGTCAATGATGATAGTGTAATCGTCTTAAACGAATTGAGTAACCCAAATCATCCGCTACTAAAACAATTGTTAGAAGAAGCTCCGGGGACATATCACCATAGCATGATGGTCGCCAATTTAAGTGCCAATGCAGTAGCTGAAATCAACGGACGTTCCTTACTGACACGAGTGGCTTGTTATTATCATGATATTGGAAAGATCAAACATGCGAGCTTTTTTGTAGAAAATTTGCCTTCTGGTGCAGAAAATCCACATAACTTTTTATTACCAGAAGATAGCAAACAGATTATTTTTGGTCATGTGACGGATGGTGCTAAAATTTTAGAGGAATATGGCATGCCTCAAATGGTGATTGACATTTGTCGACAACATCATGGCACAACATTAATGAGATATTTTTATATCAAAGCAAAAGAACGAAATCCAGAAATAACGGAAGAACAATTTCGTTATCCTGGACCTAAGCCACAGACAAGAGAAGCTGGAATTGTGAACATTGCCGATAGTTGTGAAGCAGCTGTTCGTGCAATGGATCATCCAACGAGTGAAAAAATCGAAAAATTTGTACACAATCTGATCGAAGAACGCATCTCAGATGGTCAATTGGATGATAGTGGCTTGACATTAAAAGAAATACGTAAAGTCGAAAAATCATTGATTAGTGGCTTAAGCAGTACCTTCCATTCAAGGATCAAATACCCTAAAATGAAATCGGAAGCAGAAAAAATGAAACCTGAAACAGACAATTAAAAAATTGATAAAAAGCAAGAAGAAAGAAGCGATGGTTATGGACATTACATTTATGGATGAAACACAAGCCGTTTCAGCAGAAAAAATCAAAGAAATTGAGGAGCTTTTGCAATTTGCTGCTTCTCATCTAAACTTACCAGAAGAAACAGAAATGTCTGTTACTTTTATGGATAATGCAGCAATTCAAGAGATCAATCGGGTATATCGTGGAAAAGACATGCCTACAGATGTAATCAGCTTTGCCTTGGAAGAAGAAGGAGAAGACGAAATTCCAGTAATTTTTGAAGATGATGACAACCCATTACCACGTGTGCTAGGCGATATTATGATCTCTACAGAACGTGCGGCTGAACAGGCAAAAGAATATGGCCATTCCTATGATAGAGAATTGGGATTCTTAGCCGTTCACGGTTTCTTACACATCAACGGTTATGATCATATGACAGCAGAAGATGAAAAAGAAATGTTTGGGTTACAGAAAGAGATTTTAGATGCGTATGGACTTAAAAGATAAAGAGTGTGAGAAAAAAGTAGAAAAAAACAAACATTTTCTCATGTCAGTAGAATTTGCTATGCAAGGTGTCAAAACAGTATTTAACGAAGAACGGAACATGAAAAAACATGTTGGCTTTGGTTTGCTTGCCTTTTTCATGGGAATTATCTGCCAATTAAGTTTATCCGAGTGGCTATGGCTATTTTTAGCCGTCTTTTTGGTTTGGATCGTTGAAATCTTAAATACGGTTTTTGAAAATGTTGTAGATATGTTTACAGATTTTCACTTTCATCCGATCGGAAAAAAAATCAAAGATATGGCAGCAGGAGCAGTGCTCGTCACCGCTTTTTTTGCCATCATCGTAGGTCTCATTTTGTTTATTCCTAAAATATACCAAATGTTGTTTAATTAAAGGAGAAAAATATGTTCGAACATAAATCAGGTTTTGTCGCAATCGTTGGACGTCCAAATGTTGGTAAATCCACATTGCTTAATCGCATCGTCGGTCAAAAAATCGCTATCATGAGTGACAAAGCACAAACAACTAGAAATAAAATTCAAGGAGTCTATACGACACCAAAAGCACAGTTGATTTTTATTGACACACCAGGAATTCATAAACCTAAACATCGTTTGGGTGATTTCATGGTTGAAACAGCCTATAGCGCATTAAGAGAAGTAGATGCTGTATTATTTATGATCAGTGCAGATCAAAAACGTGGACGTGGAGATGATTTTATTATTGAACGTTTAAAAAATGTGCAATCGCCTGTTTACTTGATTATCAATAAAATTGATAAAGTCCACCCAGACGAATTGCTGAGTATTATTGAGGATTATTCTGCACAAATGCCTTTTGCCCAAGTCGTGCCAATTTCAGCCACCGAAGGCAACAATGTAGATCGTTTGATGGAAGTTTTAGTTGAAGAGATGCCAGAAGGTCCACAATATTTTCCAGAAGATCAAGTAACCGATCATCCAGAATACTTTATTGTCTCAGAATTGATTCGTGAAAAAGTGCTATTTTTAACGAGAGATGAAGTGCCTCATTCTGTTGCGGTTGTCGTGGACTCCATGAAACGCAATGAAAATGATAAAATTCACATTCAAGCAACGATTATCGTTGAGCGTGATAGCCAAAAAGGAATCATTATTGGTAAAGGCGGAAAAATGTTAAAAGATATTGGAACAAAAGCCAGAAAAGATATTGAAAATCTTTTGGGAGACAAAGTGTTCCTTGAATTATGGGTGAAAGTTCAAAAAGATTGGCGTGACAAAAAAGTTTACTTACAAGATTTTGGTTATCGCAAAGATGAATACTAAACAAGTGAATTGGTAGATAATAAAGTGGAAAAGAAGGATGATTCATTGAATGATTTTTCTTTTCCTTATTGTCTATTCAATAAAAAACAGCAGGACAGAAGAACGTGTGAAAATTTAAGGAGAGGAATCGAAAGATGAGTCAATTGGCAGAATCAAAAGGGATCATCCTTTCCAGTAAAAACTATAAAGAAAAAGATAAATTAGTTAAAATCTTTACGGAATCTGCTGGAAAAATGATGTTTTATGTAAAAGGTATTCATCGGCAAAATCAACCCTTAGCTCCGGCACTCCTTCCTTTCACTGAAGCGATCTACATTGGGACATTCAAAAATGAAGGACTCTCATTCATAACGAGTGTAAAAGATGTTCATGCTTTTCGAAAAATTCAAGAAGATATTTTTTTGAGTGGCTACGGCACTTATTTATTGAATTTAGTGGATGCGGCAATTGAAGATCATCAATACGATCCTCATCTTTTTCAATTTACTCAATTGGCTTTGCAACGAATGGATCAAGGAGATGATGCCGAAATTATCACGAATATCTTTGAAGTACAATTGTTGCAACGCTTTGGAATAGCCCCTATTTGGACACATTGTGTGATTTGTGGGAAAACTCATGGAAAATTCGATTATTCTTCCAAATACGGCGGTGTAATATGTGAAGAGCATTGGTCAATGGATCATCGTCGTTATCATGCAGATCCACGAGCGGTGTATTTTGTCCGAATGTTTTCGGCTATTTCCTACGATAAAATTGCCGGAATCAATCTAAAAGAGACGACAAAAGCAGAGATTAGAAAATTGATTGATCAGTTATACGAAGAATATGTAGGCATTCATCTAAAGAGTAAAAAATTTATTGACCAAATGAAGTCATGGGAACATGTCTTAAAAAAACCAGAAATAGACGAGAAAAAAACTACTAAAACAAAAGAAAACGAATAAAAAACGCCAAGTCCATTTAAAACTATTTGACAAATGGATAGGAAAACGTCTATTATGGAAGCTAGATAAATGAGAGACTTACGAAGTATTGAATAAGAATAATGAAGTACGTTGAGCAAGATCAGTAAAAAATACGTAGCAAAAGCGAGTTCGGGTGGGTGTAAGCCGAATGCTGTCGATTTTTGAAGAGGCACTTGTGAGTACTGATAACGAAGCTGCCGAAAATTTCGGAAGTAGGGTGGAACCGCGAATTGATCGTCCCTATGTTTGTTTACACAAGCATAGGGATTTTTTGTTGTTTCAAATTCTTATGATAAATTTTCTTAAAAATTGGAAGGAGTCATTCAAATGAGTAAAAAACAATCTGTTCAAGAAATGATCTTGACCTTACAAAAATTTTGGTCATCAAATGGGTGTATGTTGATGCAAGCCTACGATACAGAAAAAGGGGCAGGCACGATGAGTCCCTATACATTTTTACGTGCCATTGGACCAGAACCTTGGAATGCAGCTTATGTAGAACCTTCACGTCGTCCAGCTGATGGACGCTATGGAGAAAATCCTAATCGGTTGTATCAACACCATCAATTTCAAGTTGTAATGAAACCATCTCCAGAAAATATTCAAGAACTTTATCTAGAAAGCTTGCGTTTATTAGGAATTGATCCCTTAGAACATGATATTCGTTTTGTAGAAGATAACTGGGAAAATCCTTCGATGGGGTGTGCTGGTGTAGGTTGGGAAGTTTGGCTAGACGGAATGGAAATCACTCAGTTTACGTATTTCCAACAAGTTGGTGGACTTCCTTGTAAACCAGTGACTTCAGAAATCACTTATGGATTGGAACGTTTAGCTTCCTACATTCAAGAAGTAGAAAGTGTTTATGATCTTGAATGGTCTGACGGCGTGAAATATGGGGAGATTTTTAAGCAACCTGAATACGAACATTCAAAATATTCATTTGAAGTAAGTGACCAAGAGTTACTATTAAGTAACTTTGATCGTTTTGAAAAAGAAGCCAAACGCTGCATTGATGAAAATCTAGTCCATCCTGCCTATGATTATATTTTAAAATGTAGTCATACTTTTAATTTATTAGATGCTCGTGGCGCTGTATCGGTAACGGAACGGGCTGGCTACCTTTCACGTATTAGAAATATGGCAAAAGCTGTGGCTAAAATTTTTGTTGCTGAACGAGAAAAGCTAGGTTTTCCTTTATTGAACAAGCACACAGCAAATCCGAAAAACAATCAGGAGGCTGAATAAAATGGCAAAAGATTTACTTTTAGAAATTGGCTTGGAAGAAATGCCTGCGCATGTTGTCACACCAAGCATGAAACAATTGGAACAAAAAACAGTACAATTTTTAGATGCGCATCAATTGACATATGATTCGGTTGAAACTTTTTCTACACCAAGACGTTTAGCGATCAAAGTAACAAACCTTCCAGAACGTCAAGCAGATAGCGAAGAAGAATTAAAAGGTCCAGCCAAAAAAATCGCTTTAGATGCTGATGGAAATTGGACAAAAGCAGCAGAAGGCTTTGTTCGCGGACAAGGCTTAACAACAAAGGATATCACGTTTAAAGAACTTAAAGGCGTGGAATATGTGTACATTACAAAATATATTCAAGGAAGACCAGCAAAAGAAGTACTATCAGGACTAGCTGAAGTGATTAAGAGTTTGACTTTTCCAGTAACGATGCATTGGGCGAATTTTGATTTTGAATACATTCGTCCTATTCATTGGATTGTTGCTTTACTAGATGATGAGGTGATTCCTTTTGAGATTCTAGACGTAAAAACAGGACGTAGTTCTCGCGGACATCGTTTCTTAGGAGAAGATATTATTTTTTCACATGCTGATGAGTATGAAGAAAAATTACAAGAACAATTTGTGATCGCTGCGCCATTTAAAAGAAAAGAAATGATTGTTCAACAAGCAACGGAATTGGCAGAAAAAAATCATTGGACCATAGATCTAGATGAAAATCTATTGGAAGAAGTAAATAATCTAGTCGAATATCCAACGGTATTTGCAGGTAATTTTGAAGAAAAATATTTGTCTGTGCCAGAAGAAGTATTAGTGACTTCCATGAAAGAACATCAGCGTTATTTTGAAGTGAGAAATGACCAAGGATTATTGTTACCGCACTTCATTTCTGCACGTAATGGAGACCGTGTGAAGTTAGAAAATGTCATCCGAGGAAACCAAAAAGTGCTGACTGCACGACTTGAAGATGCTGAATTTTTCTATAATGAAGATAAAAAAATGACGATCGATACTTGTGTTGAAAAATTAAAATCGGTAACTTTCCATGAAAAAATTGGGAGTATCTATGAAAAAATGCAACGTGTTCAAGTGATTGCTCGTATTATCGGAGAATCTGTAGGATTGACTTCAGAAGAACTAACTGATTTGCAACGTGCTGCTGAGATCTATAAATTTGATTTGGTTACGAATATGGTCGGTGAATTTCCAGAGCTTCAAGGAGTCATGGGGGAAAAATATGCTTTATTAAATGGCGAAACCCCAGCAGTAGCCACAGCTATCAGAGAACACTACATGCCAAATTCAAGTGAAGGAGAGTTGCCAAAAACAACGATTGGCGCCGTATTGGCAATTGCTGATAAATTAGATAGTATTTTTGCCTTCTTTACGGTTGGTATGATTCCAAGTGGTTCGAATGATCCATATGCTCTTCGCAGACAAGCGTATGGCATTGTTCGGATCATTGAGGCGAAGCAATGGGCCTTTCCATTAGCTATCTTACAAAAAGAAATTGATCAAGTCATTAATGAAGACAAAGTACGCTTTGGTATTGAATTATCTGACGGTCAAAAAGAAGTCATTGACTTTATCAAAGGTCGGTTACGTCAATTATTAACGACAAAACAAATCCGTCATGATGTTATTGAGGCAGTCTTGAATGCAAATCAAAAAGATTTAACAAAAGTTTTTGCAGCTGCTCAACTATTTAAAGAGCATTTAGAAGACGAAACATTTAAACCGTCGATGGAAGCCTTGACTCGTGTAGTAAACTTAGCAAGAAAAGCCCAACAAGAAGTACAAACAGAAATTGATCCATCTTTATTTGAAAATGAAGCAGAAAAAGAGTTGTATCAAGCAACAAAAGAAGCACAAACACATTTTGAAAACCAAACACTACAAGAAAATTATGCTCAGCTGGTTGCTTTACGCCCATTGATTGAAGCTTATTTTGATCAAACAATGGTTATGGTCGAAAACCCAGCAGTACGTCATAACCGTTTGGCGCAATTAAGACAAATCGCAGAAATGGCTCTTTCATTAGCAAGTTTAGATCAAATTATCACGAAATAAGAAATTATATACAACGTTTATCAGATGTTATCCTCCAAAAAGGTTGTTCACAGATTAGCTAACTAGTTGGCTGGTATGGATTCGGTATTGTCCTGAATTCGTGCCAGTCAATTTTGTTTTTTTATCTATTGATAATTGTAATAATGTATATACTTTACGCTTCTTTTTTGATAACGCAAACCAAGAAAAAATACGATGAGTATATGAAAAAAATATTTGAACTGCGTAGTTGAACAATCTATGAGTTTCATCGAATAATTTCAAGATTAAAAAATCTTTTGAAATATAAAAATATTTTTATATTGCACCGAATATTAGATCACCGATTCATGCTTTAACTAAGATAAAGCTTAATTTTGTGAAAAAAGTATTTTTTGGTGATGAATAAGGAAGAAAATTTGAAAGAAATTTATTTATTTTTAATAAACTTATTTAAAGAAAAAGTTTATAATTGATTTGTAGAATGTTATAAAAAAACAATTATTGATGTATAATTAAAATTATTTCTTCGTTTTTTCAGATGAAAAAGAAGTTTTAACAATGAATTATTTTTAATCATATAGATAATCATTTTAAAATAGGTTTAACTATTAAAAAGTAATACATAGATAGTCTATATGTAAAACAAGAATTTTAGTTAATTATTTCATTATTAGCTGGAAAATAAAATAACTTTTTTTATTAATTGGAGTTTATTTTATAATTCAATCTTTATTTAAAATTAAAATTTATGTATAATTGTTTTAGTAAGTTAAATATATGTGATTTTTTTAACTTTTTATAATGTTAACTATTTTTTAATCTTAATTTCATATTTATAGAATTGGCTTGTTAATGAATCAATGAACAAATGTAAGATGACAATAATTATTTTGTTTTGAATGTTAGAATCAAAGAATTTATTTTGAGAAATATCACTCCAATCATCTTCTGTTAATCATCAAATAAAAAGTAAGCTGAAGATAAAAAATGGTTTAGAAAGGTCGTTATTTATGAAAAGAAAGGCACCACTAATGAAAAAGTAATCAGATGTTCAATTAGTACTACCTTTATTTTTTCGGTGAAAGACAATGATTGCGTTTTATTTTTAAGGATAAAAAATAATGGAAAAATTAGGTGACAGGAGAATAAAGTGGGGTGTATAACTTTTATTTAATTTCCATAAAAGTATTGAAAGGCAATGTTTTTAATAACATATGAATAAAAAAATAATTATATTGACAAAATTTTAGATATTTAAAAAATTAATGATACTTCATTTTTTGTGAATAGAGTAAAATGAGCAAAAGAAAGAGCTAATTTTTCCTATGAAAAATATAAAGAACTGCTTTTTTACTAAAAAATAAAGCAAACGTTTATTAAAATAGACATGTTTGTTCGAAAAACAAACACCAGTTACACTCGTAAATGGCATTGGAGAGTAAGTCAAACAAAAATATCAACATGAAATTACTATAGATAATGACAAATTTATAAAAACAATCACTTCTATTCCCTCATAGTTATGTGCGCTTGAAGATAAAATAGTTAACGTCTTTATTTAAATGAGAATGATCAATTGTTTTATCAAAAGTATTGAATCCCTTTACAAAGAGGAAATTTTGTTTAAATAGCATTTCTTAAGATCGCATTTATGAATAATTAGTAAAATTAGTACTAAAAAATTGAATAAAAAAAAGATGTAGGAAAGTGAGAAAAATGGAAGAGACAATTAGTCTAAAAGAAACGATCAAGATACTTCGTAAACACGTAATGACCATTATTATTTCAGTATTAGCTGGATTAGCTGTAGCAAGCCTCGCCACATTCTTTATTATCTCCCCTAAATTTAGCTCGCAGGCTCAACTAATCGTCACATTGCCTCAATCAGATACCACCAATGCGAATGATGTGAATACAAATTTGCAAATGATCAATACCTATAAGGATATGATTGTTAGTGACTTGGTTTTAAATGAAGTGAAAGATCGTTTGGAAACACAAGATAAAGTAACGATGTCAGCAGAAGCAATTAAAAAAGCTATTTCAGTCAATCAATCTCAAAATTCACAAATGTTTTCGATTCAAGCAATCAGTCCTGACCCAGATGTTGCCCAGCAAGTGGCTAATACAACCGCTAATGTCTTTCAAATAAAAGCCAAGGATGTCATGAATGTAGACAAAATCTCGATTATTTCAGATGCGGTCGCTGATGGAACGCCTGTTTCCCCAAATAATAAATTAAATATAGCTATTGGACTTGCTTTAGGATTAATCATCGGTGTAGGGATTGCTTTCTTACGAGAAGTCTTTGATCGAACCGTCAAAGATGAAAGCTACCTATCAGAGGTTTTAGGTTTTCCTATTTTAGGGACAGTGCCCGAAATGACCATGAAAGATTTAAATACTATTCATCCTAAAAAAAATACTACTGTCACACAAGTAAAAAAAATGAATGATCAAGCACGAGCTTCTCGAAGAAAACGTTCAAAAGTGTAGGAGGAGAAAAATGAGACGTATCAAAAAACAAATGGAATCGCAAATAGAAACAGTTGATTTGATTACTTTGACGAATCCTTCTTCTGCAATTTCAGAACAATATCGAACGATTCGTACAAATATCCAATTTGTTGCCACAGAGAGGAAGACAGTGAAAACGCTTGTGGTAACCTCTTCTGGTCCAGCCGAAGGGAAGTCGACTACTGCAGCTAATTTAGCAGTGGTATTTGCCCAAGCAGGAAAAGAAGTATTATTGGTGGATGCTGATATGCGAAAACCAGTATTAGCTAAGACTTTTCAAATAAATAATAGTTATGGTTTAAGTAATATTTTAAGTTTTTCTGGAAATATGGAAGATGGGATTCAAAAAACAACGATGGAATACTTATCTATTCTACCAAGCGGTCCCACCCCACCTAATCCTTCAGAATTATTAAGTTCATCAAGAATGGATGAACTGATGAAAGAATTAAACCAGCTTTATGAAATTGTGATTTTTGATATGCCACCTGTCGTCGCTGTGACTGATGCCCAGATATTATCGGCAAAAGCAGATGGGACACTTTTAGTAGTACGTGAAGGAATTTCTAAAAAAGAATCGCTTCTTAAAGCTAAAGGGTTATTAGAAATGTCGCAAGCCAAAGTACTTGGTGTCGTTTATAACGGAATGCAACAAAACAAAGAGACGAATTATTATTACAGTAGTTAAATAGGAGGGGTGACGAAATGATTGATCTGCACTGCCATATTTTACCTGGAATTGATGATGGGGCACAAAATCTTGAAGAAAGTATTGAAATGGCTGAACACGCCATCAAGCAAGGGATTACTCATATTTTGTGTACCCCACATCATAATAACGGAAGATATTATAACCAAAAGTCAAAAGTGATAACTTCGGTCGTCTCTTTACAAAAAGAATTGACAAAAAGAAATTTGCCATTGGTATTATTTGAAGGTCAAGAAATACGTATAACTGGCGATTTGATAGATGAAATTCAACGAGATGAAATTCTTTTTACAGATCGCCAAAGGAAATACTTACTGATTGAATTTCCCACATTAGAAGTTCCACTATATTCAAAAAAACTTTTTTTTGAATTGTTGAAACGAGGAAAGACACCAGTGATTGTGCATCCAGAACGTCATGCCTATTTTAGAAAAGATCCTAATCAATTAATACCTTTTCTTGAAATGGGTTGCTTGGCACAACTCACAGCGCCAAGTTATATTGGGCGATTCGGCAAAGAGATTCAAAAAACAGCAAAGAAAATGGTCGAACATCATCTTGTGCAAATGGTTGCTTCCGATGCCCATTCGGTTACTAATCGTCCCTTTTATTTAAAAGAATGTTATGAAGAGCTAACCAAAGATTTTGGGAATGATAGGGTAAACCTGTTGAAACAGGTAGCCAAAGATTTGATTGATGGCAAAGAGTTCAGTTACCCACTTTATCAAAAAATTAAAAAGAAGAAATTAGGGTTATTTTAGGAGGAAGAAAAGTGTTTGTACGAACAAGGAGAAGTAAAATCATCACTTTGATCTTTGTGGACAGTTTACTTTTGATTACTTCCAATATTGTAGCAGTTATATTTATGATACCATTTGTTACTATATCAATGGATTTTAGATTTATCTCTGTTGGTTTATCGATCTGCTTTTATTTATTCTATGGTAGTTTATTCAAAGTATTTACTCGAATCAATCGTTATACAAATTTAAAAGAAATGATTGCAATTTTTAGTTCACTGTCTGCGAGTGCAAGTTCAAGTATCCTGTTTTTATATTTCATGGATAAAAAATATAGTTTGCGTTTTGTTACATTTACTTATCTTCTTTCAGTATTATTGATTGTTGGTAGTCGCTTAATTTGGCGGATCTACATCGAAAAGAAGAATAGAGGATATTTGTCTTTAGAATCTGCTAAAAATACGTTAATTGTTGGGGCTGGAGAAGGGGGACGGGTTTTGTATAATAGTTTTTCTGGTTCAAAAACCGCTCAAGCTATCCATGTCGTAGGGTTTGTGGATGATGATCCTAATAAACAAAATACATATTTTTCAGGAAAAAAAGTCTTAGGTACAATAAAAGATTTACCAGAATTAATTAAAATTTACAATATACAAATAGTGACGATTGCTATCCCATCCTTACCACGGAAAAAGCTAAGAAAAATCTTTGAAATAGTTGAATCTTCACCTGTCAAAGTCAATACAATGCCTTCCATAGAAGAAATCGCTTCTGGCAAAGTTAGTGTGTCAAAACTAAAAACGATTGACGTTGTCGATTTGCTGGGAAGAGATGAGGTGGAATTGGAAATTGAATCCATCAAAGACCAGATCACAAATAAAGTGATCCTAGTAACCGGTGCTGGTGGATCAATAGGTTCAGAAATTTGTCGACAACTTATGCCTTTTGATCCAGCAACATTATTGCTTTTGGGACATGGAGAAAATTCCATTTATTTAATTGATCGTGAATTACGTGGTTATGAGAAACAAAAACAAACAAAAATCATACCAATTATTGCTGATATAAAAGACCAAAAGAAAATCAAAGAAATCATGAAGCAATACCAGCCTGATATCGTTTATCATGCCGCTGCTCACAAGCACGTCCCTTTAATGGAAAGCAATCCTAAAGAAGCAGTCAAAAATAATATTTTTGGTACGAAAAATGTAGCAGAGGCAGCGAAAAAAGCAAAAGTGAAAAATTTTGTCATGATTTCAACAGATAAAGCAAATAACCCCCCTAATGTTATGGGTGCAACAAAAAGAATCGCTGAAATGATCGTCACTAATTTGAATGAAGAAGATGGCACCAAATTTTCAGCGGTAAGATTTGGGAATGTTCTCGGCTCTAGAGGTAGCGTTATCCCAGTATTTCGAGAACAAATTGATCGTGGTGGACCGATTACTGTCACTGACTTTCGAATGACACGTTATTTCATGACGATTCCAGAAGCAAGCCGCTTAGTCATCCAAGCAGGTGCTTTAGCCAATGGTGGTGAAATTTTTATTCTAGATATGAGCCAGCCGGTTAAAGTCGTTGATCTTGCCAAAAATATGATCCGATTAAGGGGTACAGCGAGGATGAAATTGAAATTATCGAAACAGGTATTCGTCCAGGAGAAAAATTATATGAGGAATTACTGTTAGACAAGGAAAGAAATGATGAAGCAGTATATGAAAAGATCTTTGTCGGTAATATCAAAGGCTACCCGATGCAAACAGTGATGGAATTTATTAGTAATCTAACACAAGAAGATGATCAGCTAGCTAAAGAAATCGTCGCTTTTGCAAATGCTTCAAATAAGTAGGAGGAGTAAATTGTATAAAGACAATTTAAAAAGAGGTATTGGTTTTTTACTATCTTTAGTTGGGATTATCGGATTATCTCCCGTATTTTTGATTTTATGTATCCTCATTAAATTAGATTCAAAAGGTCCGATTATCTTTAAACAAAAGCGCATAGGAAAAAACAAATCATATTTTTACATTTACAAATTTCGAACAATGAAAGTGGATACACCACAAGAAATACCCACCCACCTATTGTTGAATCCAGATATTTATATTACTAGAGTAGGAAGATTTCTTAGAAAAACAAGTTTAGATGAGTTACCACAACTATTTAATATTTTAAAAGGAGAAATGGCTATTATTGGACCACGTCCAGCATTATGGAATCAATATGACTTGATTGAAGAGCGTGAAAAATACCAAGCAAATAATATTCGCCCAGGTTTGACTGGGTTGGCTCAAATTAGTGGCCGAGACGAGTTAGAGATTCATCAAAAAGCAAAATTAGATGGTTACTACACAGCGAATATGACTCTTTGGGTGGATTTGAAATGTTTTTTTGGAACAATTATTTCAGTTTTCAAAAGACACGGTGTAATAGAAGGAGGCACTGGCTATAGAAAGAAGGAGGAGGTTGAATGAAAAAAATTTTGATAACTGGCAAAAACAGCTATATTGGCACATCCTTCCAAAAATGGATGGCACCATTTCAAGAGGATTATCAGATTGAGTGCTTAAGTGTAAGAGGCGATGAATGGCGACATCATGATTTTTCAGAGTATGATACGGTTTTTCATGTAGCAGGTATTGCACATGCTGATGTGTCAAAAGTCAGTGAAGAAACAAAACAGCTTTATTATACTGTGAATCGTGATCTTGCGATTGAGACTGCTAAAAAGTACAAAAATGATTTATCTGGAAAAAGTGGACAATTTATTTATATGAGCTCAATCATTATTTACGGTGAAGAGACCAATATTAATAAAAAATGTGTGATCACACCTGATACAAAACCTAATCCTTCTAATTTCTATGGTGATAGCAAATTACAAGCAGAACAGGGTCTTATGCCACTGGATGAAAGTCAATTTAAAATAGTCATTCTTAGACCACCGATGATTTATGGTCCTGGAAGCAAAGGGAATTTTCCTGAATTAATTAAATTAGCTAAGCATCTACCATTTTTTCCGGAGATTAATAATCAACGGTCTATGTTGTTTATCGATAATTTGTGTATCCAAATAAAAACAATTATTGATGGAAAACGCAGAGGTGTGTTTTTCCCGCAGAATAATGAATATGTCAAAACGAGCGATATGGTACAAATAATAGCAAAATACCAAAAAAAGAAAATAATCTGTCTACCCTATTTTAATTATTGTGTAAAATTATTAGGTTATCTTCCAGGTAAAATGGGACGACTGACGAATAAAGCTTTTGGTAATTTAGTTTATGCTCCTATTGAAAGGAAAGACAAATTTGTTTGTTTCGACGAAACGATAAAAAAGAGTATAGGATATAAAAATGCATAAAAAGAAAATTTTAGTTGTTTCTCAATATTTTTATCCCGAGCAATTTAGAATAAATGATATTTGTCGAACATGGGTCAAAAAAGGATATGAAGTGACAGTCCTTACAGGAATTCCTAATTATCCACAAGGTGATTTCTATGAAGGTTATGGTTATCAAAAGAACAAAAGAGAAATTTATGAAGGAGTGACGATAAAAAGAATTCCAATTGTTCCAAGAAAAAAGAATAGTATAATGATGGGATTAAACTATCTTTCTTTTGTCATTTCTGGGGAGCTGTGGAAAATATTGAATAGACAGAATTTCGATTTAGTGTTTATTTATGAAGTGTCCCCCATGACACAAGCCCTTCCAGCTGTAAGAATAGCGAAAAAACTAAATATCCCTTGTTATATTTATGTGATGGATTTATGGCCTGAAAATTTTGAAATTATTACTGGGATAACCCATCCTCTAGTGATAGAACCATTAAATAAAATGGTCGATTATATTTACAAAAATTGTACAAAAATCTTTACTGCTTCACGTAGTTTTAAAAAAAATATAGAAAACAGAGGAATTGATTCTCAAAAGATATATTTTTGGCCACAATATGCAGAAGAATTTTATCAGATTTCTGAGGTAAAGAGTTCAGTGTTGATAAATGACAAAAAAGTAAATATTACATTTGCTGGAAATATCGGTATCGCTCAAGGGCTAGATATCCTGCCAGAAGTTGGGAAAAAAATAAAGGAAAAACAATTGAATGTCAGATTCAATTTTGTAGGTGACGGTAGATATAAACAAGATTTAATAAAAGAAATTGAACGTAATGAATTACAAGAATGGTTTCATTTTGTTGAGGCTGTTCCTGCAACAGAAATTCCTGAAATACTTGCAAGCAGTGATTTTTCTTTTGTTAGTTTGCAAAAAAATGACATATTTTCCATGACTATTCCCGCAAAATTGCAATCAAGTATGGCTTGCGGTAAACCCATTTTATTATCTGCAAGTGGAGAAGTAGCAGAGATTGTAAAAAAGGCAAATTGTGGTTTTGTAGGAGAAGCAGGAGACAGCACCGCTTTATTTAATAATTTAATAAAAATCAGTCATTTATCTTCGCAAGAAATTACTAAGTTAGGTATAAATGCTAGAAAATATTTTGAAGAAGAGTACGAAAAAGAAAAATTATTATCCATAATGGATGGACATTTAATGTGAGGAGAACAGTTTATGTTCAAAAATAAAGTATTATTGATCACCGGTGGAACAGGCTCCTTCGGTAATGCGGTAATGAAACGTTTTTTAGATTCTGATATTAAAGAAATACGTATTTTTTCTCGGGATGAAAAAAAACAAGACGATATGCGAAAAAGATACAATAACGACAAGTTAAAATTCTACATAGGAGATGTTCGAGACATCCATAGTGTGAAAAATGCGATGTATGGCGTCGATTACGTGTTCCATGCAGCAGCGCTTAAACAAGTCCCCTCTTGCGAATTTTTTCCTATGGAAGCAGTGAAAACAAATATTCTTGGAACTGATAATGTGTTAACTGCTGCAATTGAAATGGAGATTGAAAAAGTGATTTGCTTGTCGACTGATAAAGCGGCTTATCCGATCAATGCGATGGGTGTCTCCAAAGCAATGATGGAAAAAGTATTCGTTGCTAAAGCAAAAACTGTTTCTGATGAACAGACAGTAATATGTGGAACTCGTTATGGCAATGTGATGGCTTCTCGTGGATCAGTCATCCCGCTTTTTATTGACCAAATCAAAGCTAACAAACCATTAACCGTGACAGATCCTGATATGACACGTTTTTTGATGAGCTTGGAAGAAGCAGTGGAATTAGTTGTTTTTGCTTTTAAGAATGCAAAAGCAGGAGATATCATGGTACAAAAATCGCCCGCTTCGACGGTTGGTGACTTAGCCCAAGCAGTTAAAGAACTATTTCACGCAGAAAGTGAAATCCATGTTATTGGAACACGTCATGGAGAAAAACAATATGAAACGTTATTAACAAAAGAAGAATATTTAGTAGCTCAAGATATGGGGGACTTTTATCGTGTTCCAGCAGACACACGTGATCTGAATTATGATAAATATTTTGTGGAAGGTAGTAAGGAATTAACACAAGAAGGGGAATACAATTCAGACAACACCCAACGTTTATCTATTGAGCAAATCAAGGAAAGACTTCTTGAATTAGATTACGTGAAAAAAGAATTGAAAGAGTGGCAAAGCCTATGAATATCTTAGTAACTGGAGCAAACGGTTTTGTTGGAAAAAATCTGATTGCTGAATTAAAAAATGAAGGCTACACAGATATTTTCAGTTTTGACATAGATACACCAAACGCTTCATTGGATGAATATTGTAAGAAAGCAGACTTTGTTTTTCATTTAGCTGGTGTAAACCGACCAAAAAATGAAGCGGAATTTATGGAGGGAAATTTTGGATTCACTTCAGAATTGCTTGCAAAATTAAAAGAACAACAAAACACTTGTCCAGTGATGATTTCTTCCTCTATCCAAGCAACGCTCGAAAATTCATACGGAAAAAGTAAAAAAGCTGGTGAAGAACTCTTAAAAGCATACCAGGAGGAAACCGGAGCCCCTGTCTATATTTATCGTTTTTCAAATCTGTACGGAAAATGGTCACGACCAAATTACAATACGGTAGTTGCAACATTCTGCTATAAAATTGCCAGAAATGAAGAAGTGATAGTGAATGATCCAAACGCTGTCGTTGAACTTTGCTACATTGATGATGTCATCAAAGAATTATTTCATTGTTTAAATGGCAAACCTTATAGGGAAAATGGTTATTGTGCAGTGCGAGAAACAGATAAAGTGACAATCGGTGAATTAAAAGAGTTGATTACTTCATTTAAAAATAGTCGCATAGATTTGAGTGTGCCAAATTTTGCTAGAAGAGTAGAAAAAAATCTATACAGTACTTATTTAAGTTTTTTGCCAGAAGATGCTTTTTCTTATTTTCTAAAAATGAATGTCGATAGCCGAGGCTCCTTTACAGAGTTTTTAAGAACAAATGATCGTGGACAAGTATCCATCAATATCTCAAAACCAGGAGTCACAAAAGGAAATCACTGGCATCACACAAAAAATGAAAAATTTTTAGTTGTAAGTGGGCAAGGCGTTATCCGTTTTAGAAAAATCGATTCAAGTGAAGTGATTGCCTATTTTGTTTCTGGAGAAAAACTTGAAGTAGTTGATATTCCAGTGGGCTATACGCACAATATTGAAAATCTAGGAACAACAGACATGGTAACTGTGATGTGGGTCAATGAACCATTTGATTCAGAACATCCGGATACTTATTATGTGGAGGTTTAACCAATGAAAAGATTAAAAGTGATGACAGTGGTAGGCACACGCCCAGAAATTATTCGTTTATCTGCGATAATCAATCGTTTAGAAAGTTCGGAAGCTATTGACCATGTGTTGGTACATACGGGACAAAACTATGACTACGAATTAAACGAAGTTTTTTTTGAAGATTTCGATTTGAAGAAACCCGACTACTTCCTAAACGCAGCAACTGGTACTGCAATTGAAACAGTTGGAAATATTTTGATTAAGATCGATCCTATTTTAGAAGCAGTAAAGCCAGATGCCTTTTTAGTATTAGGTGATACCAATAGTTGTTTGTGTGCGATTGCTGCTAAACGTAGACATATCCCTATTTTTCATATGGAAGCAGGCAATCGTTGTTTTGATCAGCGTGTACCTGAGGAAACAAATCGCAAAATCGTCGACCATACAGCAGACATTAATTTAACGTATAGTGACATTGCTAGAGAATACCTTTTACGCGAAGGCTTGCCTGCTGATCGTATAATTAAAACTGGTAGTCCAATGTTTGAAGTATTAAATTCAAGGAAAGAAGATATTCAAAATTCTGATATTCTTAAACGATTAGAGCTGAAAGAAGGACAATATTTTGTAGTTTCGGCTCATCGTGAAGAAAATATCAGTTCAAAAAGTAATTTTTCAAATCTAATAGATAGTTTAAATACAATTGAAGAAACCTATCAACTACCGATTATTGTTAGTACGCACCCGCGTACGATGAAAATGATCAAATCAAAAGGAATCAAGTTTCACGAGCGGATCCAAATGATGAAACCGCTGGGATTTAATGATTACAATAAACTGCAGATCCATGCAAAAGCAGTATTAAGTGACAGTGGAACAATCAGTGAAGAATCTTCAATCTTGAGTTTCAAGGCACTAAATATCAGACAAGCACATGAACGGCCAGAAGCAATGGAAGAAGCGAGTGTCATGATGGTCGGATTAGAAAAAGAAAGAATCATGCAAGGTTTAGTAGTACTAGAAACCCAAGAAAAAGATACTTTACACCGAGTGTCAGACTATTCAATGCCAAATGTTTCAGAAAAAATATTGCGAATTATCCTTTCTTATACTGATTATGTGAACCGGGTGGTGTGGGGGGAGTGAAAGATGAAAAAATAACATCATATATAAGAAACAAAACCCTAGAATTATGCTGCTAATTGAAAATACAAAGGAGAAAGCTTCCATGAATTCAAAGTTTGATTCGCTCCTGGCTAATTCAGTTTTTTTATTTTGTCTCTTCCCGTATATCACATTTATAGAAACTGGTAGTGATGTACAACCCTATAGTTTAATGTTAGCTACTATATTTTTACTATATTTAGTTGTAAAAAATAATTACATCAAATCTTTTAAACCTAGTATTTTACTGTGGCTACCCATAATTTATAGTTTAATAACGCTCAACGAAAGTTTATCCTTTATAGCTTGGTTAAGATCTTTTTATGGTTATGTAACAATTCCAATTTTGTGTTTAGCTGCTTACAATTCTTTCCCTCTTATAAAGGGAAAACTCCTGAACTTTTCCATAAAAATTTGGTTTTTAGTTTCTTTAATCCAAAGATTTGTATACAAACTTTTTGGGAACTTTTTAGTGGCGAGGATTTCAACTTCCACAGATCGAGGAGTCACAAGTCTAGCTGTAGAACCTTCAGCTTTTGCGAATATATGTTTGTTCATACTTTTATTAAATGATTTATTTTATTATTCAAAAAAAATTAGTAAGAAAGCCTATATTCTTAATATGCTTTTGTTAATAATCCAGTTTTTTTTGGCAAGTTCGGCAATGGGATATCTTTTACTAATTGTTTATTTGCTTACTAAAATATTTATTAAAAATGGTATTAAAGCCAGAGTTATTCAAATGGTTGTTATATTCTTGAGTTTACTTTCCTTACACTTTGTGCGAAATAACTTGTATCTTCTTCCCACTAATAGAGTGACTTCAATTTTATTTAGATTAAATGAAAATTGGAAGGAAATATTTTTTACGGACCAAAGTATATCAGATAGGTTGGCTCATATATTAATATCTTCAAAAAGTCTATTTTCCAGGTATGGTTTGGGATATGGATTGGGAACATGGTCTAAAGAAGCTTATGGTATCATAAATGATTCTGGGACATTTATTCAAAGGCTAGTTAGTACTAACTTTACTAGTGGTAGAATTATGAGCGGATGGGGAACTATCCTTTTTGAAGTTGGTATTATTAGTTTATCAATTATCTTTTGGTACGGATCGATTTTTTTTAGAGGTGTGACGTCATTAACTAAGAAAGGTAAAGATATTTTATTTGTTGCTTTTATCTCAATCACCTTCACAATGACTCTCTCTGTTACAATTGCATTTCCACTTTTTTCTTATATTTTAGGTTTTTATGCCTATATAATAAATGATCATAGAATTAAATTACCTGAAGAGCTCTCTTTATAGTTATTAAGAACGCGTATAGAGAGTAAGCGAATAGATGAAGAAAAATTATGTGATGAGAAGTATTGGTAACATGCAAAATAGGAGATGAAAATTTGAAGATACTATTGGTTAATTCTGTTTGTGGGATAGGAAGCACTGGGAAAATTTGTGTTGATTTGTACAGAGGCCTAACAAATTTAGGCCATGAATGTTGTATTGCTTATGGCAGAGGAAATAAGGTAGATGATATTCAAACTTACAAAATAGGTAATAATTTGAATACACTTCTCCATGTAGTGGAAAATCGTTTTTTTGATAATCATGGTTTTGCTTCAAGAAAAACAACTCGCGACTTTGTTGAGTTTATTGAGGAGTATAGACCAGATATAATACATTTGCATAATATTCATGGGTATTATATAAACACGGAAATATTGTTTGAATATCTAAAGAGTAAAAGCATTCCAGTAATTTGGACATTCCATGATGCATGGCCTTTTTCTGGCCATGCGGCTTATATTGACTACGTGGGAGATAAACAATTACCGCAGAGAAATATGCATTTTTCTGAACGATTCTCTTACCCAAAATCATTTAGAGATAATTCTGCTGCTAATTGGAAAAAAAAGAAAAAAATTTTTAGTGATTTAAAAAATTGTACAATTGTAACACCGTCAGATTGGTTAAAAAAGATGACAGAAGATTCATTTTTTAGCGAATGTGACATCATTACAATTAATAACGGTATTGATTTAAGTAAATACGAAAAAGAAAGTGAAAATAAGCGAGTTAACGAACCTGCGAAAAAAAATATTTTGGCGGTAGCAAATATATGGGAAAAAAGAAAGGGATTAGAAGACGTAATCTATTTTAATAACCAATTAAGTGATGATTACAAGTTCACAATAGTTGGGAAAGTGAGTAAGCGACTTCCTTCTGGTATTACTCATATAAGTAGAACAGATAGTTTTGACGTATTGCTTGATTTGTATAGAGAAGCAGATGTGTTTATAAATCCTACATATCGAGATAATTTTCCTACAACTAATATTGAGTCATTGGCGGCAGGTACACCGATTATCACGTACGACACGGGTGGAAGTAGAGAAGCTATTAACGATAATGTTGGTTTCGTAGTGAAACAAGGATCAAAAAAAGAATTTATTGAAAAAATTATAGAGGTTAAAAAAAATAAGTATGTTAGAGATTCTTGTAAATTACAAGCTCTGAAATATGATAAAGCTAACATGATCAAAGCTTATATCGAGTTGTATGAAAAGTCTTTAGAATGAAAACTATATTTGGCATGTAACTTATATGTGAAATAGATATATTAAACATCATCATTTTAAAAATTTGGATGTATGATAATCAACAACTTTAATGAAATATATAAAGGAGTGAAATTATAATGAATGAAAACCCACTTGTTTCTGTGATTATGTCCGTATACAACGAAAAAACAGAAGAAATTAGCTATGTTATTAATTCTATATTGAACCAAACATACGCCAATATAGAATTTATTATTATGTATGATAATCCTAATAACTTAGAATTATTCCATGAATTAACTGAAATGGTACAAGATGATGAGCGATGTAGATTGTTAAAAAATAAAGAAAATTTAGGACCAGCTAAGTCACTGAACAGAGGCTTAAAAAGTGCAAAAGGCAAGTATATTGCCCGTATGGACGCAGATGATTATTCATTTCCTGAGAGAATTTACAAGCAAGTAGAGTACATGGAAAAAATATTGATATTGATCTTCTAGCAACCGGATGCTCACTTATAAATGAGCAAAATGAAAGAATAGGAGAATACAATTTCCCGCTTGTATCTCGAAATAAACTCAAAAAATTATTATATACACAAAACTTTTTAATTCACTCTACTTGGATGGTAAAAAAATCTGTATATGATGATTTGGAAGGTTATAGAGAGTTTCCTTCCTCACAAGACTACGATTTTATATTACGATTTTTAGACAAAGATTATAATTTAGCGATTCTTCCTGAAAAATTAGTACTCTATAGAATAAGAGAAAAAAGTATCACCAAAAGTAGTTCTCTGAAACAATTTTTAACATCTCTAAATATAAAAAAATTACATGTGCAGAGAAAGTATAAAAATCAAGATCAGTTTTCTATGGGGAAAATAAAAGAAATATACACGAATATTACTCCAGAACAAGAACGAAAGTTTAGACGTGCAAAAGAATTAATTGACAAAAAGAATTATAAAGGGCTATTGGAAGTATTTAGGTCTCCATATATTATTCGTTATATTATGCAAAAGGTTATATTTAACTTCAAACTATTGACTATGAAGTTTACATGATTTTAATATCAGTGATTATATATTTTCGGTAATAGACAGAAAGTAATGTTTAAATACTTATATTTTCATCAAATGTTAGTTATTAACTATCTAAAACCAAGAATTTTAGAAATATAATGAATGTGTAGTTATTAATATTTATAAAAATAGGAGATTAAAAATGAACTTATCAGTATTTGGCCTCGGCTATGTTGGCTTAGCGAACGCTTTGTTGCTTAGCCAGCATGAAAATGTTAAAGCATATGATATTGTGGAAGAAAAAATCGATATGCTGCAAAAAAAGAAATCACCTTTAGATGATCAAGAAATTCATGAATTTCTTGAACGTGATGATTTGAAGGTCGCTTTCACTAAAGATTTTGAAGAAGCAGTTTTGTTTGGTGATTATTTGATTATTGCCACTCCGACTGATTATGACGAAAAGAAAAATTACTTTAATACTGCTACAGTCGAAGAGGTTGTTGAAAAAGCATTAGCTATTCGTTCTGATGCGACATTCATTATAAAATCTACGGTACCAGTGGGATATACGGCAGACTTAAAAGAAAAATTTAAAACAGAAAATATTATTTTCTCGCCAGAGTTTTTACGAGAAGGAAAAGCGCTATACGATAATCTTTATCCTTCTCGAATCGTCGTAGGAGAATGTTCTGAGCGAGGGCAAGAAATTGCAGATATGTTTAAGCGAAACGCTTTAGATCAAGATGTATCAGTTTTAATGACACATGCTACTGAAGCAGAAGCAATCAAATTGTTTTCAAATACCTATCTTGCTTTACGTGTTGCCTATTTCAATGAATTAGATACTTACGCTGAATCTCGAGGGATAGATACGAAACAAATTATTGAAGGGGTAGGGTTAGATCCGCGGATTGGTTCTCATTATAACAACCCTTCTTTTGGTTATGGCGGGTACTGTTTACCTAAAGATACGAAGCAGTTAAGAGCAAATTATGAAGAAGTACCAAGCAACATAATAGGTGCAATTGTAGAAGCAAATACAACAAGAAAAGATTTTATTGCCGAACAAATCTTAGCTAAAAAACCGAAAACAGTAGGTATCTATCGCTTAACAATGAAAGCAAATTCTGACAATTTCCGCTCTTCATCGATTCAAGGGATCATGAAGCGGATTAAGGCAAAAGGAATCGAAGTTTTTGTGTATGAACCCACACTAAATACAGAAAACTTTTTTCATTCACGTGTCATTAAAGAGTTAGAAGAATTCAAACAGCTGTCAGACGTGATTGTATCAAATCGAATGGATCCTCAATTAAATGATGTGGCAGCAAAAGTTTATACGAGAGATCTTTTTAGACGAGATTAATGAATGAAAAATATAGCCAAAAATTTTTTTTATCAGAGTCTATTTCAAATCACAAAAATTATTATCCCAATTGTGACTATACCCATCGTTTCAAATGCTTTAGGTCCAAGTGGCATCGGTATTTATAACTACACTTTTTCCGTTACACAGTGCTTTGTTTTATTTGCTGGATTAGGTGTAACAATCTATGGGAATCGAGAAATAACCCTAGTCTATAATCGGAAGAAAGAAGAGTTGTCTAAAGTTTTTTGGGAGATTCTTACTTTTAAAGTGCTAGTAACAGGATTGGTATTGCTTGTTTATTTTATTTTAGCTTTCTTTTTAAAAAATAAACTTTATTTATTTATTCAATCTTTGGGGATTTTTGCAGTATTATTTGATGTTTCATGGTTTTTTATGGGGATCGAAGATTTTAAGAAGACAAGTATTTCCAATTTAGTGGTTCAGCTATTCACTTTTTTCTTGATCATTTTGTTTATCAAAAATGAAGGTGATACTTTAAAGTACACATTGATCCAGGGGCTAGGATTGGTTTTTTCACAAATCAGTGTTTGGCTCTTTATCCCTAAATATATTCGTTTTACAAAAATAAATATAAAAAACAGTAGTAAACATTTAAAAGAGGCATTTGAATACTTTATTCCTCAGATTGCGATAACATTGTATACCAACTTGAATAAAACACTTCTTGGCTTTACATTAGGGAGCACAGCGGTAGGATTTTTTACAAATTCTTTGCAGTTGAATACTGTCTTTGTCACGATTATCACCACGCTAGATTTGGTATTGTTGCCTCATATGACTCGTTTTTTTGCCAAAGAAAACATCGAAAAAATCATCAGTATGATGGAAAAAACAATCCATCTCCAATTATTTTTTTCGATACCGATCATGTTTGGAATATTAACGGTCTATGATAAATTAGTGCCTTGGTTTTTTGGAGAAAAATTTCTCTATGTTAATCAAGTGATTCCTTATTTTACAATTTTGATTGTAGTGATTCCACTAGGAATGGCGATCTCAAGACAATATTTGATGCCAATTGGACATATAAAGGAATACAATCGCTCGGTCATTGTTGGTGCAATCATTAATATCGGTGCGAACTTTATTTTGTTACCAACAGTTGGATTTTTTGGTGTCGTGTTTTCATATATTTTAGCAGAATGCTTGGTTACTTTTGTGCGGACGAAATCTTTTTTGCAACAAACTGATTTTAAATTTGATTTTCGTAAAATCTGTATTTATGTATGTGCAAGCCTGACCATGTGTTTGGTTACACGCTTTTTAACTAATCAACTAACAAGTAACATGCTGACAAATATTATCCAAGTGTTAATTGCAGCACCGATCTATTTAGCGATCACCACGATAGCAAGAACGAATCCACTGATTGATTTCATTGTACGTAAAAAGAAAAATGGATAAACAAGAAGATAGCAGATGAAAATGGTTCGCAAGGATAACCCAATAGTTGTAAATCATTTTTTGTTGCAGTCATTGCGAAAGATAACTGATTTTTTTACTAAAAAAATGATGATAGATGCGTGACAACAGAGAAAAAAGTAAACAAAAAGAGGTTGGAAACCAACCTCTTTTTTATCTACCGTTATTTCCGATTTTGTTGTTTGCCGGAATTACGACCGTTTTGTTTTTTGGAAGCTTGTAGTTGTTTCGTCGGTTGCTTTTCTTCTTCTGCAGGGGTGACATCTTTACGAGGAGTCACTACTTGTTTTGGTGGGTTTTGTTTTAATTCTTCAGCTACTTGGGCTTTTAATTTTGGTTTCATTATCACATTCGTAATAAATGTTTGTAAGCAACTAAAAATACCGCCGACTACCCAGTAAAGCGTCACGCCAGCTGGTGCGCTAATTGACATAAAGACGATCATCGCAGGAGAGACAATTAACATCGTGCGCATTGTTTTCTTTTGTTCTTCAGGAATTCCGATTGTAGAGATATACCCTTGAAGTAAATAGGCAATACCTGCAATTGCCACTAAAAGAAAACTAGGATTACCAAGGTCAATACCATAAAATGAAGAATCGCGAATACCTTCTGTATAACGAGCAGTGAAATAAAGGGCTGAGAATATCGGCATTTGAATCAGTAGAGGTAAACAACCAATTCCGCCTGTCATACTTAGTCCGTTTTCACGATAGACTTGTTGCATCTCTGCTTGAGCAGCCATTTGTTCTTCACGAGTCGTAGCAGTTTTCAGTTTTTCCTGCGCTGCTTGTACTTGTGGTTTCAACGCTTGCATTTTTTCAGATTGAATCATTGTTTTCTTCGATTGACTAATACCTAATGGCAAAATGATAATACGAACAATGACTGTCATCAAAATAACAGCCCAACCATAAGACCAGTTGAAGTTCTCCACTAAATATGTAATCGCTTGACCCATTGGATGAACTAATAGTCGGTACACAATGCCTGATGTATCAGGATTACCATTTGAATCTAAACGTACACAACCAGACAAGAAAAGCAAGATTGTCGCTAGGCTAGAACCCAATAACCAATTTTTCCATTTATTCATAAAATACTTCCTCTTTTATAATTTTTACACAAAGTTAACTATACTAAAAAAGCACTCATAATTCAATCTACTTCATAGAAATTTCATATAAATCACTCGTCGAATAGATGAAACATTTCATTTTTATAGCATAAAAAATTCTGCCAAGAAAAGACATAGGATAAATAGTAGGTAAGTAAACCCAACAATTTTAACCAAAAGTAATAAAAGCATACTAAAATAATGAGTGCAAACTAGCTAAGAAGAAAGGTTTCCGCTATGTGAATAATTTATGAGTAAATTTATCAGAGGTAGTTGGATCATATAGGAAAAAAGAGTGTGAGAAGAAGGGATGGATCTACGAAGAAGGATGCAAAAAATGTTCGCAGAAGCTCTTTTTTCGTCATACTCTTTTTCTTATCTTTTTTCATTTATTCGTTTACTCTTTGGGTCATCAATAAAAAGGATTAACCAATGACATCAAATGTTTTTCTTTCTTCCATCATGGGATTTTCTTGTAAGTCGACATATTGGACACGACCACTTGGGCTAGGTGATTTTTTGACTTCTTCAATAAATTTTTTGATGATCTCCTCTTCCCCAAAAGCTTCAATCGTGACAGAACCATCCTCTTCATTTTTTACAGTTCCTGTCACACCCAATTGGTCAGCAACAATTTTTGTCATATAACGAAAACCAACGCCTTGCACACGTCCTTGGACATTCATTTTGACTTTATTCATCGTATCCACCTATCTTTCCTTTATTTTTAAATTAATGATACCGATTTTTTGAGAAGGAAACAAGTTCAAGGAACGAATCCATGCTATAATGAAGCGAGGTGAAAAATGTGAAAGAAATCCAATCAGCAAAAAATCCAAGAATCAAAGAATTAAAAAAACTACATAAAAAAAAATTTCGAGAAGAAACAGGCGAATACCTACTCGAAGGGTTTCATTTGATTGAAGAAGCGGTCTCTTCCGATGCAAGTGTAAAAGAAATCTTAATCACACAAAAAGGACTAGCAGAATGGTCTTCTTGGCTTGAAAGAAATCAGGAAATTCCTCGTATTTTGGTGACGGATGAAGTGATGTCTGCTGTGTCTGATTTACCAACCCCACAAGGTATATTAGCCGTTATGCACTATGAAACAGTCAAAATGCCAGCCGTTTCTGGTGGATGGTTGTTACTAGACAATGTCCAAGATCCTGGAAATGTAGGCACAATGATACGTACGGCGGATGCATTTGGTTTATCTTGTGTTGTTCTAGGAAAAGGCACGGCTGATATCTATAGTACAAAAGTTTTAAGAAGCATGCAGGGGAGTAATTTCCATCTTCCTATTATCCAAGAAGACCTTGAATTACTCATTCCTAAGTTAAAAGAAAATGGATTGATGATCTACGGTACGGAATTAAACGAAGAAGCAGTTTCACTAACGAAAGTGGATGCATCAATGAATTATGCGATTGTTATGGGGAATGAAGGGCAAGGGGTACGTTCTGAGATTCTTTCATTGACGGACCAAAATGTTTATATACCGATTCAAGGAAATGCTGAATCATTAAATGTAGGAGTGGCAGCTGGAATCATTCTTTACCATTTCTCTTTATGTTAAGGAACTATTAAGCTTTCCGCATTTTTCTGAAACCTCACTAGAATAATCCGAACATTAGTGATATACTATGTTCAATTTCAAAGAGAATGAAATTCAAAAAGGTGGCAGATCGATAATTATGACAGAACTATGGCGTGAAGACGAAGAATATCTCTCTTATGTAGAAGATTTATTGGAAACAGACGCAGTGCAGAAACTAGCTAATTATACACAACATGTCCACTCAACTCGTTTAGAACACTCTCTTAGTGTTTCATATTACAGCTATAAATTAGCCAAAAAATGGGGAGGCGATGTAAGAGCAACAGCTCGGGCAGGACTTTTACATGATCTTTTCTATTACGATTGGCGTACGACGAAATTTGATGAAGGTACGCATGCTTATATTCATCCAAGAATTGCTGTAAAAAACGCTGAAAAGATTACTGAACTTTCAGATTTAGAGCGCGATATTATTTTGAAACATATGTGGGGGGCAACGATTGCTCCACCAAAATATAAAGAAAGCTATATTGTTACTTTTGTTGATAAGTACTGTGCGGTGAAAGAAGCAGCGCAACCGATGACAGATTCAATGAAACACAAATGGCAACGATATTTTGGTAAAAAACAATCCATTTAGTTTCATTTGATGTGATTAAGAAATCTTCCTGCGAAATTTTGTAAAATTTCGCAGGTTTTTTGTTTGTTGACGAATCGAGGTTTTTCCTGTTTACTTTAGTTAAAGAAACAGGCTGATTAAAAATAAAGGGGGTGATGATAAGATGCTGAATGGATCTTATTTAAAAGCGTGGAAAGGTTTCAACTAGCGTACTTTGTGGAAGTTCTTTTCTTCAAAGTACATTCATTTGCAAGAAGAAAGGACTTAAATCATGGAACAATCAATTAAACCTTACCAATATTTTTTTATCAAACGAGAAGTTACACATTTATTATCCGTTTACCATTCAGTTAACGATCCTAAAACAGTAGCGACTGTTCAAGCTCAAGCTGTAGAAAAAATCAAAGAATTGTTAGACAGTTCTTCGCCAATCGTTGACCTTTTCTTAGAAAACATTTTGGATGCTACGTTAAAAAAAGAAAAAGCTGAACGGTTATTAGAAGAATTAAAAGAGTCGGTTCTTCCTTTTGAGCAACCAACGAAAATACAGATCGAAAAATTATTCCGAAAAGTGAAAAAATTAAAGCAACCTGATTGGCAACACTTAGATTTAAAAGAATGCACTTATATTGGATGGAACGATTCTGGAAGTCAGAAGAAATTTATGATTTATTATGATGAACAAGGTAAATTAAGCGGCATTCATGGGGCATTATCGCCAACAGTTACTAAAGGAATTTGTACAATCTGTAAAAAGACTTCAAGTGTTTCGCTTTTTTTAGCAACAACCAAGTCTAATTCTGACGGAACGTATACGAAAAAAGGAAACTATATTTGTCATGATAGTGAACAATGCAATCACCATTTAGTTCAATTAGCTCCTTTTTATGAATTTACGGAACTTGTAAAAAAAGAAAGATAATTTCATTGTTTTTTTCATAAATCTGTGCTAATTTATTTAGTGAAGTGAATAGGTGATGGTGTTCGCCTTTAAACGTTATTCTTTAGATAACTAATGACGCCTACTAAAAAATGGGAATACCCTTTTTTTAGTAGGCGTTTTTTTGAGGAGGAAACAAAATGGAAAATCAATTATCTGATCCACTGAGGATTGTCGTGTATATGGCCAAGTGGCTACTCATTACATTTATTTTAGGTATTTTTATGGGAAGCTTATCCGCATTTTTTTTAAATAGTTTAACTTTTGTAACGAATGTTCGACTTGCATTTCCTTGGCTTTTATTGCTTTTACCAATCAGTGGCGGAATTTTTGCTTTTTTGTACAACGCATATGGGAAAAATGCTGCTAGAGGAAATAATTTAGTGATTGATCAAGGCAATGGTGGAGAGGAAAACATCCCGTTACGTTTGATCCCTTTGACGTTATTTGGAACCATTACGACGCATTTATTTGGCGGATCTGTTGGCCGAGAAGGGACGGCTGTCCAGATGGGTGGGGCTTTGGCGGAAAACTTTGCTCGGCTTATTCAGCTGAATAAATTGGAACGTGAATTATTAGTTATTAGTGGAATCAGTGCGGGATTTAGCTCAGTCTTTGGCACGCCTTTAGCGGGCACATTGTTTGGCTTAGAAGTACTGGCGATTGGTAAAGTCAGAACAGAAGCAATTTTTCCCAGCTTTTTTGCTGCTTTATTTGCTAATTTTGTCACAGAAAGCTTTGGTGTCAAACATATTCATTACGACATGGGAAGTATCCCAACTTGGAATGTCGCGCTTTTTTTTAAACTGCTAATAGCTGGGATTGCTTTTGGACTTATCGGATGGGTATTTAGCCGTTCGATTGTCTTTTTAAAGGGATGGTATGCCAAAAGAATGCCAAATCCTGTCATCCGCAATTTTATTGGTGGAGCAATTGTTGTATTAGTAGCAGTAGTTTTGCAAACACAAAGATATCTTGGATTAAGTTTGCCTTTATTAGAAGAAGCATTTAACGGAACGGCTCATTTTTATGATTTTATCGGAAAGTTAGGATTTACTGTGCTGTCATTAGGCGCTGGTTATCAAGGTGGGGAAGTCACACCTTTATTTGAAATTGGCGCAACTCTAGGTGCAGCGTTGGCACCAATTCTACATGTTTCTATCCCATTCTTAGCAGGATTAGGTTTTATTGGTGTGTTTTCTGGCGCAACGAATACACCCATTGCTTGCTTTATTATGGGGATTGAATTATTTGGTGGACAAGCAGCGAGTTACTTCTTTATGGTTTGCTTGGTGAGCTTTATGTGTTCTGGTAATAGTGGGATTTATTCTGCACAAAAAGTAGAGGTTAAAAAAGGAATTCTCTTTTTACCGATCATGGAAAGTAAATCATGGAAAAGAAAAAAGAAACGCTAGGTTTGTCTCATTTATAAAAATACGATTAAAAGAAGTGGGCAACGACAAGGTTTAAGTAGAAAGATTTTAGCTTCTACTCGCTAATGTTTATTGGGTTTCAATGGCAGAAGAAGAAATTTTTTCATAACTTATCAAAATGCTAATTTATGTAACTCTGTATTTTATAAAAATAGAAAAGGACAAAACTTTAAAATAGAATATGCGGTGTTTAAAGCATGAATTCTGCGAAAGATAAGCCCCAAAAATCAAAAACAAGCAGAGCTGTTTTCGATTTTTGGGGCTTATTTGTTGTGCCAGGATATATGAATTCTACCCTTTTTATTGACTCGTTAAATAAAGTAAGTAACAAGTGCCGATACTACTGCAAACAGAACAATCAAACTACCAACGAATAAGTGCCTTTTTTTATGCAAGACTAAAATGGCAATATACTCCCTTAAAAAGGCATTTGGTAAGTAGTAGAATGCTGTTTTACTCCCAATACCATCTGCTTTTAATTTCGCTTGCCGTGCATAAATTCCCGCTCGGAAAATATGATAATTATTGGAAGAAAAAATCGCACGATAAGGACCGTCTGAACGTTGATCCATGATCTCCTTGGAAAATCGCATATTTTCAAGAGTAGTTTTAGAATGAGTTTCCACTAAAATATCTCTTTCAGGTATTCCTTTTCCTAGTGCATACTGTTTCATCGCAATAGCTTCGGGTAATTTTTCATCAGCACCTTGTCCGCCAGACATCAATAAAACAGGCGGATTCAAAGTTGCTTTACTTTGGGCCCAGTAAAAAGCAATGGCTTTGTCAATTCGTTTGGCCAAAAGAGGAGAGACTTTTTCGCCATTAATTAATCCCGCACCTAAAACGACAATGTAGTGTTGATTATATCTTGGACGATTGAACTGGTATAAAAAAGAAACAGTCATAAAGTTATAAAAAACGATAAATAGATAGATTAAAGTAGCAGGGACTGCCGAAAATAAAACGTTGAACCATTGAGGTAAATACTGAATAAAGTAAATTTGGAACACAATAAACAATGTTAGAAAAATAGCTAACAATAAAGTTAAAAGATTTGCCAAAGAACGAGATTCTCTTCTTAAAACAACAAGACTGTTCCAAAATAAAAAAACAATTAGGATATAAATACCAAATATTAAAATAAGTAAAATCGGAATTGCGATGAGTGCAATTAAACCACCAATAAAAATATTTTGTGTTTCGATAAGTAATTTAAATAAGTAAACACCAAAACTAAATAAAAATAAATTGAACAAAACACCGTTCAGTAATCTACGTTTTTCAG
Organism: Enterococcus villorum; assembly: GCF_007990225.1. Classification (GTDB taxonomy): domain Bacteria; phylum Bacillota; class Bacilli; order Lactobacillales; family Enterococcaceae; genus Enterococcus_B; species Enterococcus_B villorum. The sequence continues at coordinate 48,739 of NZ_BJWF01000007.1, forward strand.
TAAAATAGGAAAAGGCAAATATACTGAAAAAAAGTAAGGGAATCAAAAAATAAAAGGTAGAATAAAAGATTTCCAAAACAATAAAATAAGTGACCATCATCATAAATGTCCATGTTCCACAATAAAAGAACAATGCTGGATCACTTTGACGTCGCCGCCAATACAAAATCCCACCAAACCCTAAAACATAGAGGACCAAGAAAAGCAGGTCTCTTGTCAGATTCATAAAATTAACTCCTTTCGTTTAGTTAACACATCAAATGAAATACGTTCATTCTCGGCAAATCAGTGAAATGAATTTTTACTGATTGTAAAATCATTCACTGTTTTACAACCTTTATTATTATAGCGAAATATCTAGAAAAAAGCTGTTTTGAAAAGTTGGAAACAAAAAAAGAATAAAGATCCATCTTACATAAAAAAACGAGAATAAACTGCGCCCCTTAAGTTAGAACGGACGAACTGACTTAAGGAGCGCTTTATCGTTTATTTATTTAAGTTTAAAACAATTGACTAAAAAAGTCAGTGACGTGTCTCCAACCAATCACGAAAATATTCGCTTTTTCAACGGTTTTAGTCGTAATGATATCTGTAGTAGGTTCTTTATTATCTTCTAAATAGCCTAGTTTATCATCTTTTAAGGTAATGGTTGCTGTTCCAACTTTTGTTCCTTTATTGATGGGTGCTTTCACTTGGTTATTTGCTGTTACTTTTTTATCTAGAGTAGGAGTGATCGTTAGTTTGCCAGTATCTATTCCATTTTTAACCCATACTTTTACTGGATTTTTTAAAGCTAAAGCGACAGAAGTTTCTTTTCCATCTTTTACGTCGATTTTTTTCAAATTTGGAATACTTGCATTGGCTTTTCCTAGTTCTTTGACAGACCAATTATCATAACAATAATCCATTAAGCGATTTGTTTCATTGAAACGAGCACTTGGATCAGTTGCATGATTATCAGCATTTAAAACAACTGTAATGATACGCTGACCGTTTTTATTGATCGTTCCGACAAAACATGCACCAGCAAATTCAGTTGTCCCAGTTTTTAAACCGTCAACCCCTTCTTTATAGCTAACAAAACCTGGTAGCATCCAGTTCCAGTTAACCATTTCTACAGGAGACTGGGTATTTTCACCGAACATTTTAGTCGTCGTACTCGTCACCTTTAATACTTCAGGAAAATCCAAAATCAAATGACGTGCAATGATCGCAACATCTTTGGCTGACATCTGATTCTCTTCGGTTTCTGAAGTGCCTTCTGGTCGATTTTCGCCAAGATAAGAATTATTTAAACCAGAAGCATTCACGATCGTGGCATCGTTGATTCCCCAGTCCTTTAGTTGTTTTTTCATTACTTCTAGAAATTTTGTCTCACTACCAGAAATTTTTTCTGCTAAGGCGACCATTGAAGCATTAGCAGATTGGATAAAAGCTGAATCAAATAGTTCTTTGACTGTGTAACTATGCTCTTTGTGTAAAGGAACATTTGATAGGTCAGGAACAACACTTAACGTTTCAGCATAGTCTGAGATAGAAACTTTCTCATCCCAAGATAATTTTCCTTCTTTTACTTGATCAAGTACGATGTAAAGGCCAATAATTTTAGTGATAGAGGCAATCCCCATGGCTTTTTCTCCATCTTGATTGTAAAGAACTTTTCCACTTTCAGCATCCACAGCAAAAGCTGCTTTTGCATTGACAGTAAAAGCATCATCTGCTTGCACAGTTACTACAGGTAAAAATAAAGTAAGGCATAAAATAAGACTTGTTAATAATCTAACCAAACGTGTTTTCTTTAGGGCCATAACCGATCTCCTTGTTTTCTAATTTTTTTCCTACAAATTAAAATTTTATCAGAGAAAAGCACCAGTTTCAATGTTTCTGGAAAAAACCTTAGATTTTGTCAGGATTCTATTTTTTTATTTGTAAAGAAAAATATGACGAATATTGAGAGGAAACTTATACTACGGTTTTTTTGTATCAATATGAATGGCAAGAACAAAAACGCATGATCAAAAAGAAAGAAGCGATAAAGGTGAGCGGGACTCTGTTCAGTGGATATTTATTTAGAAAGATATGTTGCTTCATTTTTGATGTGGATAAATTTATATATCACTTCATTTTTAATCTAAATTACGTAGAAAACAGATAAAACGGACCTCAGTTAAAATTTGGAATGGCTGAACAAATAGCAATGATGAATAAGTAGCTAAGTGGACAAATAATGAGAAGAAATCACTCCGCAATTAAAATAAAGTATTGGATGGAAAGAAAAAAGGTTAGAAGGAAAGAAAATAAATGTGAAACATTTTATTTAAACAAGAATAAGTTTCTTTAGATGTATATATTTTTAATAAATAACTATTGTAATTAACTTTGGCAGGGCTTTTATTGATGCTTTTTATCATAATTAATTCAATAAAAAAAGAAGCTGATGTTCTTTTAAAAAGTAGGGATGGGAAACAAAATATTTAACGCTACTTGGAAGTTAGTTAAAATAAATTATATAATTATTAAACGCTTGATTTAACTAGGTTTGTTAGTTTATATATTTTTTTAAAAAAAGTGAAGTGAAAAAACTTTTTCTTTACAAACTTAATTAACAAATGTTTTGGTAATTTTAATTGAATATGTTATTATTAATTTATGGTAAAAATAAAATGATAAAAAAACATATTTTAAAGGTGGGGTATTTATGAAAAAGAGTATTATTTTTATGTTGTTAGGTAGTGGGGTTGGTTTATTTGGTGGTGTTCAAAATGCATTTGCTGTTGAAGCAAATCCGACAGCAGAATTAACAAGTGAGGCTTCACTTAATATTCAAGCAGGTATTTTAAGTTTAGACAGAGTTTCTAATTTTGATTTTGGCACGTTGTCTATTAAAGATATCGCTGATTCTGATCAATCGTTAACAAGTACGCCAGAAACAACTATGATCTCAGATTATCGAGGACCGAATGACTCTGGATGGATGCTTACAGCTCAATTATCTGCCATTGAAAACGAAAATTCAGTCAAAATTCAATCTGCACAATTAAATTTAGCTGCTACTGTTGCGCAAGGGGATGCTGCGATTGGAACGATTCCTGCCATTGATGCAGGTGCAACAGATCCAACACTTGTGGCTACAGCAAATGGTACAACTGGACTAGCAGAAAATGCCTTTGATTTTACGGCGACGACATTAACATTTCCTAAACAAAATATTAATAGCGGGCAGTATTCAGGTGTTGTTACATGGACTTTAACTAACGCTTATACACCAGCGTAAAAATAAGAAGCTCACATGTAATGAGAGATTTATCATACATGTGAGATTTTTTGTAAAAATTTTTGAAAGAATGGTATGGGAATGAGAGATGATGAAAATAAATAAAAAATTCTGCTTGCACTAATTTTCTTTTCAAGTTTCTTTTTTTTATGTATAAATGTTGGCCATTTATCTGTAGAAGCAGAAACGACTGCTTTTACTGTTTTACCTAGCTTTCCTGAAAATCAAGTTTCTGATGCGACTTACTTTGATTTGCTTGTGAAAGAAGAGACAAAAGAAACGTTAACGATGATCGTCCAAAACACATCTGATCAAACATTAGAAATTGAAGGTAGTGCTTTAAATAGTTATACAACTTCTACTGGCATTATTGCGTATCAAAAAACTGAAACGGCAGAAAAAAATCAAGGATATTCGTTTACTCGTTTTATTGAACCCAAGCAACAGAAAATAAAATTGAAACCAAATGAAGCCAAAGAAGTATCCTTTACTTTAGATCTAAAAAAACAAAAAATAACCGGAGAAATTTTAGGTGTATTCTCGTTTGATATTGTTTCCGATGACACCAAAGAATCAAACAAAGATACAATGATCCAGGCTCGTTACGTGACTCAAGTGGGGATTAGGTTAAGAAATGGTCTAACAGAATTACCTTCACCAAATCTATCATTAGAAAAAACAGAGCCGATTGTCAAAAATGACAATGCTGTGATTCAAAGTACGATTAAAAATGATCAACCCACAGCCTTTGGTGGTGTAAAAGTTCAAACAACCATCTATGCTAAAAAAAATAATAAAATCGTTGGTGAAAAGAAAATTGAGAATTATCAAATTGCCCCTAATTCTACGATTCCTTTGATTACGGAGTTGGAAACCAAGCAATTAGATCCTGGCGACTACACCACACATATCGAAGTGACCTCATCAAAAGGTCAATGGTCATTTGATGATTCGTTTACTGTATCGAAAGAAAAAGCCAAATCAATTAATCAAAAAACTGTTTATGCACAAGATGATAACAAGAATCTGTTAGTCTTCTTATTGGTCTCATTTATTCTGGTGTTGCTAGTCATTATCCTATGGTTAACATGGAAATATTATCAATCAAAAAAATCACAAAGTGAGTGATGCAAAAAATGAATAAACAGAAAACAACAAGAGTTTTTCAGGAAGGATCATTCGTTTTTCTTTTATTTATCCTATTTCTGCTTTTCTCTACTAGAGCGAATGCAGCAATTGTTGAACCGTCATTTGAAACATTGCCAATTGACGAGACGATGATTACAACGGTTGGGAAAGCAGGAGCACCAGCTGGGTCACAAAAGCATCGGTATGTACAAATCAATGATACAACGACCAACTCAAGTGGTGCCGTATGGTTTAATAATCCAGTTACTTTTACAAGAGATTTTAAAATAGAAATGGCTTTTTATATTGAAAATACTGCAAATGATAGCGATGGAGTGGCTTTTGTCATGCAAAGTAACGGGCCAACCGCTTTAGGTGAAGAAGCAGGTCCGACGCTTGGAGTTTGGTCAAATACAGCAGGCACTAATCCTCTAAGTCAAGGCGCTATCCCTAACAGTATTGCTATAGAATTTGACACCTATCGTAACAATTATAGTACCATTTTCGATAGACAGGGAATGATGGACCGAGATACCGTTTCCCAAGGTCATCATATCGCTTGGGCCTATCCAGGTGTCGACAGTTCCTATACGACAGATGGAACTATACTCGTAGACAAGGTACTTCACCATCAAGATGAAGTAGCGGTTGCGGATTTATCAGATGGGCAATGGCACAATTTTACGGTGGAATTTAAAGCAAGTGAAAGCACTTTTACCTATACGGTGCCAGATTATGATGTAAATGTCACCATCCCAGTAGATGACACGTTCAAAACTAATTTAGGATTAAGCTCAGGAAAATCTGTTTATTTTGGATTTACAGGAGCAAATGGAGGATACTCACAAGCAAAAGCTGTTTCATTTGTTAATGTAGAAGGGTTAGTTGACTTACAATTAAGAACAGGAATTTTTCAAGTATCAAATAACCAGTTGCTTCTTGATACTGGTGCGGTGCCTCAAACGATTTACTCGGTAGATAAAGAGCAAGAAATTAGTTATATGACCATTCTTACTTATTCTGAAGACAGTGACTTGACAAGCCTACAGCCAGGAACGGCCATTGATTTTTTGGTGCCAGATAGTTTAGATTTGGTTGATGATACGATTTACTTTGTCAAAATTGAAGATACGAGTACGGTTGTTCAACCAGAGGAAGGAATTCCAATTGATTTTGTAAGAGAAGGAGATACAGTTACTGTCACCTTGCCAGAATTAGAAAGAGGATATCAGTATGAGATATATTTTAAAGTAAAAAATAATTATATCGAAACGGATAAAAATCTTAATTTAAAGATACCTGTTACTACAACATTTTCTGGTAATGCTTTTTCTGCTCCTGTCATTTCTGGCAATGCAGAGACACACTATTACAATTTGACAGGAACTTGGGAACCTACCGTAACTACCGGATATAAAACGGCAACAGAAGCAAAAGAAGATGCAACCATTGTCCGTCAAAATCGTCATGCCTATTTTTCTATTCAAATAGAAGATGAAAATTCAACTTCTGTTCAGTTGTTTATGAGCCAACTTGTTTCTGAAGAAGATCTATCAACGATGACGTTCTCTGAAAAAACCAGTATTTCAAGGGAACAACTAACGGATCCTTTAACTGCTACGATTGACTATGACACCACAGAACTTCAACCAGGAACGATCTATTACGTTGGGATTTACGTTATTGATGTAGAAGGGAATCAGTCAGAAACAGTGTACCAAGCGATTGATTTTAGAGGAATTGTCGAATTAAATACGGTACCTGGAAATTTTAACGGAAAAACGGTAACGATTAATGATTTAATTAAAACTAAGGAATCGGATGGTTATTTTTATCTCAAAGTAGACAATTTAGAAAATCAACTGAGTATAACCAATACGGGGGAAGAATTGTGGGCGTTTGATGGTCAATTAACCAGTATTGTCGAACAAGTGAGTGGATGGGCAGAAGACTTCTCCCTTTGCTTCTTTGAAAAAGACACAAAAAATTTGCTTTTCCAGTTAACCAGTGAAAAACAAAGAATCTTTACCCAAGAAACCGTAGGAGCGGCCGATTTGACGAAAGATTTTAATGAATATGATATCTATTTTAAATTTAAGGCAGATCCATTAACAATTGTTCCGGGTACCTATTCAGGAGAGATTAACTGGACGCTAACTAATAGCGTTTCTTAAAAAATCGCAAAAGATTTCGTTTAAATCTATCTAATATATGAAGAAACAAAAAAGAATCGAGTGTCAGACGATTCTTTTTTGTTTTTTTATTCTTTGAAAATAAAGCCAAAACCTAAATAAATTATTTTTTATTATTGACGAAAAACGTCCAATTTTATTGATTTTGGCAGGCTGTAAGCACGAATGTTGGTTATTGAGGTACTAATGGTTATTTTTGTAATGACTGCGTACTTTTACGGTTTGTGTTTTTGATTCTGTCAAACGGGAGGCTGTAAAAAGAAAAAGAGCAGTGATCGTTAATAAGCTAAAAATCATAAGTAATTGCATGGAATCACCTCATTTTTTATTGAATTAATCCTATTTTAACAAAAATATTTGAAGGTTTTATTAACATTTAACTAAGAAGTCGGATAAAAGTGTGAAGAGAAAATGAAGTAGAGAAAAAAATAGTGTGCCAATTACTCGTAAGGATTCGTTTTATTGTCTTGAAAAAAATTGTTGTGGTAGACTTTACTTATAGTAAAGGAATGATTTTTTAGGAGGGATACGTTTATGGCAAAAATGGCGAAAGAATTATTGTCACAGTTAACTTCAGAAGATGTAAAAGGACCCTTTGTCACGATTATGTTAAACACACATGTAGCACATCAAGACGTCGAAAAAGACCAAATCAAACTCAAAAATTTTGCAAAAGAAGCAAAAAAACGGTTTGAAAAAAAATATGCTGAGCACGATTGGTCCTTGTTCCAAGAAAAAATCACTAGTTTATTAGAAGATGCTTCGTTCTGGCGGAGTGCAACAGCTAGTGTTGCACTTATCTTGTCTCCAAAGCAAACCTATATCCATCGCTTAAGTATTCCTGTTGATGATCAGTATTATGTGAGTGATCTGCCGTATTTACTGGCAGTTATCAAAAATAGTCACTTCAATTACTCATACTATTTACTAGGCTTAAACCGAGATTCAATGAAATTGTATGAAGTAAACAATAAACAAGTGAAAGAAGTAAAATTGCCAGATGATGCCCCTAAAGATGTGGTAACGGCTTTAGGCTCAGAATTAACAGGTGGCGGTCTAAACTATACATCAAATGGAGGTGAAGGTGCCACATTCCATGGTGTCAATCCAAAAGATGAAGAAGTCGAAATCGATTGGGTTAATTATTACCAAGCAGTAGATGAGTACTTTAAAAACACCTTTGAAAATCCAGAAAAATGGCCAATCTATTTATTTGCCTTACCAGAAAATCAAACAATGTTTAAAAAAGTAGCCAAAAACCCTTATTATCGCTCCGAAGTGGCAATTTCTGCTTCACCTGCACAGTTGACACTAAAAGAAATCGAAGAAGGGGCGAAAAAACTATCTGATGAATTAGCAGCCAATGAAGCGAAAGGTTATAATCGATTATTAGATAAGAAATTCATTGACCAACTTGTCGATATTGTTCCAGCGGCCAAAGAAGGGAAAATTTCCCATTTATTTGTTGCCACCTCAAACTTAGTAGATGGATTTGGTGAAGATCCAGAAACGGAATATGATCGTCGTCAAGTACTGAATGAATTAGCGGATAATGTTCTTACAAATGGGGGACAGGTGTTTATCCTTGAACAAAAAGATGCCCCAGATGAGAAGAGTTTAGTAGCCATCCTTCGATATTAAAAACTTGAAATGAAAAATTGAATGAATTTTGCCAAACAAATTTAAGAGGTAGGGATTTTTCCCTTCCTCTTTTTTGAGGAAACTTTTAAAATGCTTTTGGAACAAATAAAGTGAATATATTTAGGCTTGTTTGTTCATAAAATATGAGAGGAAAGAGAAAAAAAGAAGGGAAAATAGTGGCTATTTTGTAAACGGTATGATATATTAAAAATGTAGTTTTTGTTCGGTAATCTGTGGTAGCTTGTTTCAAATAAACATCTTCCAGATATACACCATTCAAGTAATTGCAAAATATGTGTTGAGACACAAGGAGGATTTTTATTATGGAAACAGGTACAGTGAAATGGTTTAACTCAGAAAAAGGTTTTGGATTTATTACAGCAGAAAACGGTAACGATGTATTCGTTCATTTCTCAGCTATCCAAGGCGACGGATTCAAAACTTTAGAAGAAGGTCAAACAGTAAACTTTGACGTAGAAGAAGGTCAACGTGGCCCTCAAGCAACAAACGTTGTTAAAGCTTAATTCACTTATATAAGTAGTAAAGCCCGATAACTATCTTAAGATAGTTATCGGGCTTTTTTTGTGTGGCATTGTTTTCTTTTTTTAACTAGAGAATAAACAAAGGGATGACAAGAAATAAAAGGAAATGAAGAGCTTGAATCATTTAATAGAAAGAAGAACAGCTAAATAAAGGATTTTTTTATAAAATAAAAAGACGGATTAAGAAATTTTCCAGTGTTTGTAGTATAATCGCAAGAGAACATTTAATGGCAAGAGAAGAGGAAGTTATGTTGAAACCAAAAACTTATGCAGTTGTCGATATTGAAACAACTGGGACAAATCCAAAAGAAGATCGCATTATCCAATTTGGATGTGTCATGATTGAAGCTGGTCGAATGACTGCTCGTTTTTCGATAGACATTAATCCAGGGCGGAAGATTTCGAAACAGATCCAACATTTAACAGGGATCTCAAATCGTCGAGTTCAGCAAGCACCTTACTTTGAAGATGTCGCAGCAACTATCTATAATCTTTTGGCTGATACCGTTTTTGTTGCGCACAATGTTTATTTTGATTACAATTTCCTCAATCAAGAATTGTTACGTTGTCAAACACCAGCTTTAACCATACCTGGGATTGATACCGTTGAGTTAGCGCAAATTTTTTTGCCAAGCGAACCAAGTTTTCGATTGGCTGATTTATCTGAGAGTTTAGGCTTTATTCACGAGAATCCTCATCAAGCAGACAGCGATGCAGAAGTAACAGCTCAACTTCTTTTATTAATTGAAGAACGAATGAGAGCCTTACCTTTAGTTACGCTAGAAGCAATTGCTACTTTGAGTGGACAAACCGGCATGGATACGGGAAGTTTTATTCAAACCGTCATGGAGGAGATGAAAGCACATCCTACATCATTAAGTGAAGATATAGAAATTATTGACGGTCTAGCATTGCAAAAAAAGCAAGTCGAACTTTATACTAGTACTCATTACGAAGAACAGGTCTATCCTCGCAAAAAACAAGCAAAAGAAAGAATTTTTGGAAAAACACTGATGTATCGTAAAGAACAAAATCGATTAATGAACGCTGTATATGATCATTTTACGCAAGAAGATTCAAAAAATTTAATGATCGAAGCAGCAACAGGAATGGGTAAAACCATTGGCTATTTGCTTCCTTTAAGCTATCTAGCTACGCCTGAAAGACCAGCGATCATCAGTACTGTTTCTTTAGTCTTACAACAACAAATCATGGAAAAAGACATCCCACTATTAAATCAATTGCTTGATCAACCGATTCAAGCAACAATTATAAAAAGCTATCGACATTATATTGATTTGCAAAGATTTAAAGCGACTTTAGACGCACCCAAAGAACAAAAGCAGTATTTATTGTATCAGATGGCGATCTTAGTATGGTTGACGCAAACAAAAACTGGCGACTTAGATGAGTTGCATTTAACCAATCTAAATCCTCCTCTTTTTTCTGAAATCGCACATCGTGGCACTTCTTTTTTAGCAAAGAATCAACCATTTTATGCGCAAGATTTTGTGCGCTTTTTGGAGAAAAAAGTGCAACAGAGTAATTTTTTAATTGTCAATCATGCTTTTTTAGTTCAGGAAACACAAAGGAAAAGACCGTTACTTCCAGCTAGCCCATACTTATTGATTGATGAAGCCCACCATCTGCCTGATATTGCAGAAAAAGTGAATGACCAACGTCTAAGTATTGCTTATTTTTATAAACAGATTCAACAATTGATAGAACCAGAGCAGTTATTTGATCGGCTCAAACATTATTTACCAACAAATCACGAAGTGCATCGTTGGCTAGAAATTTATCAAGATGAATTACATGCGCTTTGTGAAGCACAACTGTTTCTCGCAGAAGGTTTAAATCAATTTGCGGCAAAGATAAAAAAAGATGAATACCCAGAAGAAATGATGATTACCCAAGAAAAACTGGCCGAGCTACCTATTGAATCAAGTTTAGCAATTGACCATCTTCATTTGTTTTATCGTGAAATCCAGCAATTACAAGGGCAAATGCGAATTAGTTTGGAGAAGATCCAAGACAGTTGGACCAAACAAATGCGTATTGATTTGGCAAGCTTCTATCAATTATTTGACCAAATGGACAAACAAGCAGAATTTATGGAGAAATGGTTGGAAGATTGGCATGAGAATTTGATCCACTGGTTTATTCCAAACAAAATCCCACAACAAACAATTTTTCATCTGCATGATTTTAATGCAGCGTTATTAAAAGCGTCAGTCTGGTATCCACGCTATACCCATATTATATATATGGGAGGAACCCTTAAAATTGGTCCAAATCGTCAGTATTTAGCCAAGCGCTTAGGAATTGATGGTACTCCTTTGAAGGTGATTGCTTCGCCATATGATTATGAAAAACAAGCGAGGATTTATATACCAAAAGAGGCGCCAGCGATTAGTCAAGTAAACAATCAGCAATATGTTGAGTATCTCTCTCGAACATTGACACGTTTGATTGATCAAGAGAAACGTCCCATATTAGTGCTGTTCACCTCGCATGATATCTTGCAAAAAGTATATCAAATGATCCATTTGTCGATGTTAGAACAAGGAAGAGAAATCTTAGCACAAGGAATTGGGGGCAGTCGGCAAAAATTATTGAAACGGTTTATGTTATCAGAAATGAGTGTTTTATTTGGCGCTGATAGTTTCTGGGAAGGGGTAGATTTGCCTGGGGATGCTTTGCAGATTGTCGTGGTCACACGTTTACCTTTTGATAACCCTTTGCGTCCAATGGTCAAAGCGAGAAATGCTTATCTTGAATCTGAAGGAATCAACCCATTTTATCAAGAGTCTGTACCTAAAGCTGCGTTAAAGTTAAGACAAGCGTTGGGGCGACTGATCCGTGGAGAAGAAGATCGAGGCGTTTTATTAATTTTGGATCATCGTTTTCTTTCTGCAAAGTATAGCTCAAGGATTATCCAAGCACTGCCTAAGAAAATAACAATTAAAGAAGAATCATTAGACGATATTTGTCAAGATATCCATGAATTTTTGAAGAAAAGCGAGGAATAAACTTTTTTCTGACCATCTTTTTTCACATAGAAAATCTGTTATAATAAACTCTAGTCAATATAAAAGGAGCGATGATCCTTGAAGAAGCAATTAAATAAGCAAGAACCAACAAAAGAAAAAACAATCAATCGTGTATTACTTGGACTGATCATCGCTTTATTAGCGATCATCGTCTGTAGTTCCATTTTTTATTTGCGTTCGAGCCGTCCCAGAATGCAAGCAAAACAAGAAGCAATTGAAATTGCTAAAAAATATGCAGACCTTGAAGAAGTGGACCATTTTTATTGGTTTACGCGTAAAAACACTTATTTTTCTTTAACAGGTAAAAATGATAAGGGACAAGAAATTGCCGTTATTATCCCCAAATCAGGAGAAAAAGTAAAAGTAATGGATCAAAAGAATGGGTTAACGGAACAAGAGGCAAAGCAAAAAATAGCAGAGGCTCATCCAGAAGTTCAAATCGAAAAGGCCTCTCTTGGTATGTACGAAGATCAAGCGGTCTGGGAGATTGTTGGAAAAAATTCGAACGATCAATTAAATTATTATTTACTTTCCTTTGAATCGGGGAAAGAAGTAAAAACGATCACTGGAATATAATTTGTAAAGGATGAGTTGGATGAAGCTGTCGAAAAGAACACAACAATTAGAACCTTCTGTTACACTGGCTACAGCAGCAAAAGCAAAAGCTTTAAAAGCACAAGGAAAAGATATTCTAAGTTTGACTGTCGGAGAACCAGATTTTGCGACTCCAGAAAATATACAAGAAGTCGCCATTCGTGCGATCAAAAATGGTAAAGCAAGCTATTATACACCAAGTGCTGGACTTCCTGAACTGCGTCAAGCAATCGTTACCTACATGAAAGAAAACTATGGTCTTCATTATGAAACTTCGCAGACAATCGTAACAGATGGAGCAAAATTTGCGCTTTATGCGCTTTTTCAAACGATTTTAGATCCTGAAGATGAAGTCATCATTCCTGTACCTTACTGGGTAAGCTATGGTGAGCAAGTAAAATTAGCAGGTGGACATCCAGTATTTGTTAAAGGAGAAGAAAAAAATGCCTTTAAAGTAACTGTTGCACAATTAGAAAAAGCTCGTTCATCTAAAACGAAAGCATTAATTGTCAATTCTCCTTCTAATCCGACTGGTATGATCTATGATAAAAAGGAATTACAAGCGATTGGCGAATGGGCAGTAAAAAATGACATTTTAATAGTTGCAGATGATATTTATGGACGATTAGTTTATAATGGCAATGAGTTTACTCCAATTGCTTCCATTTCTGAAGCCATTCGCAAGCAAACAATTATCATTAATGGAGTATCAAAGACCTATGCCATGACTGGTTGGCGGATCGGCTTTGCTATAGGAAATCAAGAAATCATCAATGGCATGATCTCAATTGCTTCACAATCAACAAGTAATCCCACTGCTGTCAGTCAATATGCAGCAATCGAAGCTTTGACAGGTAAGCAAGATACAGTGGAAGAAATGCGTCAGGCTTTTGAAGCACGTCTAAATACTTTATACCCACTTGTTTCAAGTTTACCTGGTGTGACGCTCAATAAACCACAAGGTGCTTTTTATCTATTTCCTAATGTAAAAGAAACTATCGCTATGTGTGGCTATGATCATGTCACAAAATGGGTAGAAGATCTTCTGGAAGAAACTGGCGTGGCTTTAGTTACAGGCGAAGGGTTTGGTGCACCGGAAAATGTTCGTTTGAGTTATGCGACAGATCTTGGAACATTAGAAGAAGCAGTGCGTCGAATAGCCCATTTTATTGAGAGTAAAAGTCAAAATTAATCCTATTAATCAAGGTAGAAAAAAGGAGAGACATACGTGGAAACAATTCAAATCATCGATTCGAAAAATCATGTAGGAGAAACAGTGAAAATTGGCGCTTGGGTCGCAAACAAACGCTCAAGTGGAAAAATTGCTTTTCTACAATTAAGAGATGGAACAGCTTATTTTCAAGGTGTGGTTGTTAAAAGTGAAGTTCCGGAAGAAGTCTTCCAGCTTGCTAAAAATCTGACTCAAGAAACATCCGTCCTTTTAACTGGAGAAATCCGTGAAGACAGTCGTTCAAAATTTGGTTATGAAATTGGGATCCAATCAATTGAAGTAGTCAGCGAGAGTCATGATTATCCGATTACACCAAAAGAACATGGGACGGACTTTTTGATGGATCACCGCCATCTATGGTTACGTTCATCTAAACAGCATGCCATTATGCAAATCCGAAACGAGATTATTCGAGCAACTTATGAGTTCTTTAATAATCAGAACTTTGTTAAAATCGATCCACCAATTTTAACTGGATCGGCGCCGGAAGGAACAACTGATTTATTTGAGACAAATTATTTTGATCAAAAAGCGTATTTATCTCAAAGTGGACAATTATACATGGAAGCTGCAGCGATGGCTTTTGGAAAAGTATTTTCTTTTGGTCCAACTTTCCGCGCAGAAAAATCAAAAACACGTCGTCATCTAATTGAATTTTGGATGATCGAACCTGAGATGGCATTTACCCATCAAGAAGAAAGCCTAGAAGTGCAAGAACAATACGTCGCTTTCTTAGTACAAAATGTATTGGATCATTGTGATTATGCACTAGATGTTTTAGAACGAGACAAAGAAGTATTGAAATCTTACACAAAACTGCCATTTCCACGTATCTCTTATGATGATGCTATTGAGTTGTTAAAGAAAAATGGGTTTGACGATATCGAATGGGGCGATGATTTTGGCTCTCCTCATGAAACGTTTATCGCTAATTCATTTGAACAACCAGTATTTATTTTAAATTATCCAAAAGCGATTAAGCCTTTCTACATGAAACCACATTCAACGCGTGAAGACGTCGTGATTTGTGCAGATATGATAGCGCCAGAAGGCTATGGTGAAATTATCGGTGGTAGTGAAAGAGCAACTGATTATGATTTCTTACTTGAACAAATCAAAAACCATGGTTTAGATGAAAATGAATATTCCTGGTATCTTGATTTACGCAAATATGGCTCTGTGCCACATTCTGGTTTCGGTTTAGGCTTAGAACGAACAGTGACTTGGATTTCTGGAATTGATCACGTTCGTGAAGCTATTCCATTCCCACGCTTATTAAACCGAATCTACCCATAAACAGAACAAGAGGTCGTGAAAGTAGCGATCAGCTCCGAGCGAATAAGAGATAAATTTTTAAAATAGCTCCTCATATTTTAGAAATTTAACGCTTATTGTTGAGGAGTTGCTACTTGAACACCGTTTACACCTATTCAGAGTGTGAGACAAAAGTATTCTTTACTTTTTGTCTCACACTCTTTTTGATTAGTCACTAAAAAGAACTACTTTATGTATGTTTTGTTTGATTTTTCTTTATGTGTAATGCCAGTGGCTTTTCCAAATGATTCAAAAAAGCTTGAAAATAAGATTGTTGAAAGAGTGTTTCTAGTTCCTGAAGGGTTTCAAATGAAGGATAGTTATCTAAAAGAATACATCGAGTTTGCTTACTTATAGGAATATTAGTAAGGCAATAATCAAATGAATTGAGCTTATGAGCAATTGATGTTGGCTGGTGAACATCAAGTAATTTAAAGGTCGCAATCTCACTAAACTTATTTTTGAGAACAGACAAAAGAAATTCTTGATGCGCTTTTTCATGAGTAAAAAAAAGTCCAACTTTTATCTTTTTTTGTGTCTTTCTTATCTGTTTCAATAAATGATAGTCGTGGACAAGTAAGACATAGATCAATTCGTAAAACAAAGATTCATCTTGAAGGTCATTTTTAAAGGTGGTTAATTTGTTTAAGAAGAGGTTAGAAATAGGAATAGAAAAATTCCCATTCTGTTTGAAAAATGCAAAAACAAACTGCTTTTTTTGATGATTTAATAGATAAGTGACCCCCGTGTATTGAATAAGTATAGTGGTGACGATGTCATAGATTTTTTCATCTAATTTTACTTGTGGTATGTTGAATAATTCATAAAGACCAGTGGCTAAAGAAACAAAAGCTTGTCTTTTGGTTAACAGTTCAGGTGAAAGATTCATCTCTGTTAAGGTAGTATGTAATACTGAAATTTTCCATTCTACAAGGCCAGGATAAGGAATTTTAAATACGTCATTAAAAGTGGCATAGTCAATGACAATTTGTTGACTCACTTTTGTCTCTGATAAAAAGAAACAAGTATTTTGTAAGTGGGCGCTCAATTTAATAGTGACCCAGATCAAACTATTAAGTTGTTGTGTTCGACAGGATGATTCATTCGTTGAATGTACGAAACCTTGAAGAATTTTTTCAATGATTTCTTGTTCGTCTGAGGTGATATATTCTTCAATTGTATAATATTTTTCTGAAAAAAAGACCTGAAAGAACTGACGCATTTTATTAAAATCGCCAACAAAGCAAAAAGGTGATTTCGTTAGGGAAATATCATAAAGTTTTAAAGCGGTAGTTACTTGCTTATACACATTTCTAAATTTTGTTTCACTAATTTCAAGTGTGTTTGCTATTTTTGCCGTTGAAGCAAAAGGATGAAAGAAAATAAAGGAAACTAATTGCAATTGAATCGAATGATGATAGAAATAATGAGAAATAGTCGTATAATTGATCATTTCTTTATTCTGTAAATAAAAGGTATTTCGATATTTTTTTAAACGAAAAGAGAAAATTTGCTCTAATTCCCTGATTTGTTTATGGATAGTTTGTTTGGTTGCGCCAGTTTTTTCTTCTAACTGCTGAATGGTGACGGTTTGTTCTTCTAGAAATGACTCCAAAATAAGTAATTGGTTTCGATGTTTTCTGGATAATATCTCTTTAAAAATGTACAGGACCTCCCCATTTTAGTTTTCATTTATAGTAAGAATTTTACTAGTAAAATAGTTTTTATGACAAACCATTTTTTCTTTTTTTAGAAAAAAATTGTATGAAGTTTAAAAAATAATACATCAAATTTTTACTTTATTGAATAAAAAAAAATTCTAAAAATAAAATGTCTATAAAAATTTAGAAATTAAACAGCTTATTGAAAAAATAAAGCGTAAACTAAAACACGTTACACAAATAACTATTAAATTTTTAGGAGATGTTAAAATGAAACAAACGGTTTTTAACAAATTGCTTGTAGCAAGTATCGCGTGTGTGTCAGTAGGAACTTCAGTTAGTGTCAGTGCGACAGAACTGGGGAAAGACACACTTTCTATAAGCAGTGGAGTAAATAACAAAGTAACAAAAAAATCTGTTATTAAAAACGGTGATTTTAGTGATGGATTAAACGGTTGGATTGTTTCAAATCCTGAATCGAACAATCCAGAATTAATAACAGAAGATGGTGTTTCTTATGTGAAAGCAAGTTATGGTGAAAACATCCATCAATTTGTAAGTTTGAAACCAAATACTACCTATACTTTTTCATATACAGTCGCAAGCTCTGGATTTCCTGCGAAAGTGGAGTTTGGTACCTTGAATCAAGATGAAGCGTTTAAGCCTTTACAGGAAGTTTCTCATGACAATGAGAACTGGGAAAGAAAAACATTCTCATTTACTACACCAGAAATAAATAATAGATATATTCTGCGTTTTTCTTCGACAGGAAATGGCTGGGCAATGTTTAAAAATATTGATGTCCAATCAGAAGATGAAACAACTCAAAACACCTTGCTTTCTGTTGATGTAGAAAGTCGTCAAGCATTTGTTAACTTAAACTTAACGAAAGAACAATTTAACAGTAAAAAACGCTACATCGTTTATCTAAATGGCGAATATTATTTTGAAACTTATCAAGGGAAAGCTTACTATTCTTCTGTAGATAAAGCAGAACAATCTGTTAAGGTACGTCGTGGATTTAATGGACAAAAAGGAGAAAAAATTGAAGTATACATAGCACCTGGTACACCTGGACACAGTTCAGTTGGCAAAGAATTATTAGAAACACTTGTTGTAAATAATTCTTTAGAAGTAGGGGCACCTGAATTAGATAATGTAGTGAAAAATATTCAAGTAGTTGGAAATACAGTCGTGATGGATTTGGATCAAGCAGCATTTGAACAAGATAACCGTATCGTACTTTATAATAATGGTTCATATATTGCTGAAACCTACAAAGGAAAAGCTTTTTACTCATCTATTAAGAAAAGCAATGGAATTGTAACAGTGACATGTAAAACATCATTGACTTCTGGAGATGTTATTTCGGTTAAATTAATTGGAAATCGTCCAGGAACAAGTACTTCGACTACCTTCCAACAACTGTTGAAAACATTAGAAGTAAAATAAGCAATGAAAAATTCGCTATAACATTTTTTATGAAACCACATATCTAAACAGTTGAAATCAAAAAAATTTTCACTTATTTATAGTTTGATTAATGTTTAAAGACTAGGAAATTTATATTTCCTTGTTTTTTTTATTTAAACAAAAATTTCAATTATCTATTTGACATATGACAGTTCATTCATATATAATTACTTATGAAGAGATATTCATATGTGTAAATAAGGAGTGAGAATGATGAAAAGTTATCGATTAGATGGATTAGATTGTGCAAATTGTGCGATGAAAATAGAAAGAAAAGTCAATGAAATAAATGGTGTCAAGCAAGCAAATGTGAATTTTGCTACGTGTAAATTAACGATTGATGCAGATGAAAAAAATATGGCAGTAATTGAAACGGAAACCAAAAAAGTAGTGAAAGAATTAGAACCAGAAGTTGTAGTTACTGCCATTACTAAAAAAAGCACTCATTCACCAGATGAAAAAAATGGAAAAAGTGAACTGATCCGCATCATTATTTCAGCAATTGGTTTATTGGCATTATTTGTGTGGGAACCAAGTGAACCCGTTCGATTATTTGGCTTTTTACTCGTTTATTTACTGATTGGGTTTGATGTGATTAAAAGAGCAGCGATGAATATCACCAAAGGTCGGTTATTTGATGAAAACTTTTTAATGGCTATTGCGACAATTGGTGCGATGTTGATTGGCGAGTATCCAGAAGCTGTAGCAGTCATGTTGTTTTACCAAATAGGGGAATATTTTCAAGGTTTTGCCGTCAATCAATCAAGAAAATCAATTCGAGCATTAATGGAAATTCGTCCAGAAATTGCACACGTAGAGACAGATGAAGGATTGATCACGACACAACCAGAAAACGTGGCTATAGGAGCACGGATATTGGTTAAGCCCGGAGAACGTGTGCCTTTAGATGGACAAGTCATCAGTGGCCGTTCGTTGGTTGATACTTCTGCTTTAACGGGGGAATCAATCCCAAAAGAGGTTTTCACAGGAGAAACGGTATTAAGTGGCTTTATTAATAAAAACCAACCATTAGTCGTTGAAGTTGAGAAAAACTTTGAAAATTCAACGATTAGTCAATTACTAGAATTGGTGGAAAACGCCAGCAGCAAAAAAGCACCAGCAGAAAATTTTATTACGAAATTTGCTCGTTATTATACGCCAGTAGTAGTAAGTTTGGCTGTTTTACTTGCCATTGTGCCGCCTTTAGTTCTGCCAAATGCCGCCTTTTATGATTGGGTTTATCGAGCATTGACTTTCTTAGTCATTTCTTGTCCCTGCGCCTTAGTGATCTCTGTTCCTCTTAGCTTCTTTGGGGGAATTGGTGGAGCAAGTAAAATAGGGGTGTTGATCAAAGGAAGCAATTACCTCGAATTATTAGCTCATACAGAGACGATGGTTTTTGATAAAACTGGGACATTAACCAAAGGAAACTTTTCAGTTCAAAAAATTGAAACGTCAATGGATGAATCATTATTTATGGAATATGTAGCAAGTGTTGAACAGTTTTCTACTCATCCGATTGCTCAAGCCATTTTATCAGCTTATAATGGTCCATTATTACCGACAGATCAAACAGAAGAAATTGCCGGTGAAGGAATTCAGTCTAGAGTAGATGGAAAAATGATTTTAGTAGGGAATCATAAACTACTTAAACGATACAAGATAGATTTCCCTGCCAACCAATCGGTAGGCACGTTGATCTATGTTGCCGTTGATAAGAACTATGCTGGTTGCTTAGTCATTGCTGATACGGTAAAAAACGATGCCAAAGAAGCATTGAAAAAACTAAAAAAAGCAGGTATCAAACAAACGGTCATGCTTACTGGCGACGCCAAAGAGATTGCTTCCCATATTGGAAATGAATTAGGCATTGATCAGGTGTATAGTGAACTCTTACCACAGGAAAAAGTAGTTAAATTAGAACAAATCATGGATAAAGGCTCTCAAAAAACAGCTTTTGTTGGAGATGGTATCAATGATGCACCTGTATTGGCCAGAGCAGATGTAGGGATCGCAATGGGTGGCCTTGGAAGCGATGCGGCGATTGAAGCAGCAGATGTAGTAATCATGAATGATGCGCCTTCAAAAATCGTGGATGCCATTCGCTTATCAAGAAAAACATTAAAAATTGTCAAACAAAATATTGTTTTTGCTATTGGAATCAAAATTTTCGTCTTAATTTTAGGTGCAGTAGGCATTGCATCAATGGGTGACGCAGTCTTTGCGGATGTTGGTGTAACAGTTTTAGCTGTATTAAATGCAATGAGATGTTTACATGTAAAAAAAGAAAATAAAAAAATTGCCTGATTTGTTTTATCAAATAAAATTGAAAAAATTTCCTAATGTCCAATTATCTGTTTCAAAATACGGTAAAATCCTTGTAAACAGTAAGAGCGACCAAGTAATAAAGGAGAATAGAAAAAATTATTTTTTCTGTTCTAATTGAACTTGTTGCATAAATACCAAAGGTTGAAAAGTGTTTGGATAGAGGGGCAACGAGCAGAACCTAGTCTTTATGGCTATTAGTTAAGAAGTTTTCCTTTATTCGAAATACTCGAATAAAAGGAAAACTTCTTTTTTATGGGATTGGTCAGATGAATCAGCGACTGTCAGCTATGCGGTAAACGAATTCATTAAAATAACTATGAAGATTTTATTTTTTTGAAACTTTGTTTATTTTCTACGAGAAAAAGTAAATAATCGCTTTAAAAATGCGATGGATAAAGGAAAATGATAATAAAATGTTAAAACAATGTGTGAAAATTAAAATTATCCACAATTAAAATAACGAACCATTGTAAAACAATAAGAATTTGTTTATTATTACATGTGTATAACTGTTTTATTGTGAATAAAAAGTAAAGGAGAGGACAGATGAACAATAAACAATTACGTTGGTTTACCGTAGCACTTATTGCATTTAATATGGTTTGGGGCATGGGAAATGTCGTAAACAATTATGCACAACAAGGAATTTCAGTTGTTACTTCATGGTTATTAATTCTTGCTATTTATTTTATTCCCTATGCTTTAATCGTAGGACAACTTGGTTCCGCATTCAAAGACAGTAAAGGTGGCGTTAGTTCTTGGGTGGAAAATACGACGTCCAATAAACGATTGGCGTATTACGCTGCTTGGACGTATTGGGTCGTCCACATTCCATATCTAGCGCAAAAACCTCAAGCAATCTTGATCGCTGGAGGCTGGGCCGTAAAAGGAAACGGAAACATTGTAAATACGATGTCCGTACAAATGGTCGCAGTAATTTCATTGATTATTTTCTTAGCTTTCTTGTATTTATCCACTAAAGGACTGTCAACGCTGAAAGTAATTGGTGGATTGGCAGGAACTGCCATGTTTGTGATGTCATTATTATTCATTCTTATGGCTGTAACTGCACCGTTTATTAATTCAAGTATGGAGTTTGCTACAACAGGGATGAATGAAGTCAAAACTTATATCCCTAAGTTTGATTTTAGTTACTTTACAACAGTCTCCATGTTGGTCTTTGCAGTAGGAGGAGCTGAAAAAATTTCTCCTTATGTAAACTCGACAAGAAACCCAGCAAAAGAGTTTCCAAAAGGAATGATTTTCTTAGCTGCGATGGTAGGTGTTTGTGCCGTTTTAGGTTCTGTAGCAATGGGGATGTTATTTGCTAGTGACAACATTCCTAAAGACTTAATGGCCAATGGAGCTTATAGTGCCTTCCAAATATTAGGTAACTACTATGGTATTGGGAACTCATTGATGATCATCTATGCATTGACAAATATGGTTGGTCAAATCTCTGCGTTAGCTTTTTCAATTGATGCGCCATTGAAAATTTTATTAGCTGACGCAGATCCAGAATTTGTACCATTATGGTTACGTAAAAGAAACCGAAAAGGAACATTAGTTAATGGTTACTTATTAACTGGAATATTAGTCGGCATCATTATTTTACTACCAATTTTTGGTATCAAAGATATGAACGAGCTGGTTAAATGGTTGACTAACTTAAACTCAGTAGTGATGCCAATGCGCTATTTATGGGTATTCCTAGCTTATATGATGCTGAACAAAGCATACAAAAAATTTACTTCTGAATACAAATTTGTGAAAAATCCTAAAGTTGGATTTATCTTTGGTGCTTGGTGTTTTGCTTTCACAGCCTTTGCATGTATCTTGGGAATGGTTCCAAAAGTAGAGTATGCGGCTGATCCTAAAGCTTGGTGGTTCCAATTAATTTCAAATATTGTGACACCGATTATTTTAATTATGTTAGGAATGATCCTACCAGCCATTGCACGCCGAGATAAAAATAAAGAAGTAAAAAAGACGATCGTTGAAGCTTAATGAAAACGTGATAAACGTTTAAATAATCTATTTAATAACTTAAAAAAGAGGGGAACAAACTCTTTCTCTCAGACTGTGGACAAAGTACTTATTTTTAGTACTTTGTCTTTTTATCCGTTAAAATAGGAATATAACATAGAGATATAAACAATAGGAATAGAAAAATACATATGAAAATTAAACTTACTTTTGCATGTTTAAATATGAAAAAGCGAGAAAAAAACAAAAAGGTTCGAACAAGAAAGACGGTCTAGATGAAAAGATTAGATGATCTAAACATTTACAAAAAAAGTAGGATTTCCCAAAAACTTTCATCTAATTAATCCTATATTAATCAGATGAAAGGTGCGATTGAAGTGCCGTTCTTTTTTGTGATAGTTTAGAAAATTTTGGTACAAACGTATAGAATTACCTTTAAATTAAATAAAAAAGATCAATTTGTTTTCCATATTAACCAAACTAAGGTTCCCCATTTTATGATATAATATACTTGTAGTAAGTTTATGACGGTAGCTACTTAGGGGGGATGCCTATGTGTATTTTCCTACTTCATAGAAGAAGGGAGTAGCATTTTTCGTCTGTTGCTGAAGCAATTGGTTTGATGATGCAATTTGGATCATTTATTCTTGCTTTATTTGGCATTATGCTAACAATTAGCAAAAACAACAAAAAATAAACCCGTCATAAACTTTAGCGAGGTTTGATGGGTTTATTTCCGTATTAAAATCTGCTACCGTTTTAAACGGCTACACAGGGAGCTATGTTAGAGCATAGCTCCTTATTTATATACAGTATAACCTAGATAGAAAAAAAAGTGAAGAAAGGTTAGTTTTGTTTTAACAAAAAAATACTTCACACAATGGGCTCCTAAATTGACAGAAGTTAGTTTTTATTGAGCTAAAAACAAAGTGTAAAAAAGACATACAAGTGTATCTCTCAGACTATAGACAAAGGATTTATTTTTAGTGCGTTGTCTTTTTTATCCGTTAATAGGAATAGAAAAAATGAATAGGAAAGTTGCTTGCTTAAATATGAAAAAGCGAGTAAAAACAATAAAGCTCGAGTAAGAAAGAAATGTTTTTCTAAATAAAAACAACACGATTTCTCTTTTATATTTAAATTCATACACATAAAGAAGTTGGGACAGAAGCGTTTAGCTCCGAGCGAATAAGAGGTAAATTTTAAAACAGCTTCTCATATTTTAGGAATTTCTCTCTTATTGTTGAGGAGATGGTACTTGAATACCGTCTATACGTATTTAGAGTTTAAGAAGAATATATTCTTTACTTTTTCTAAAACACTCACAGTGAGAAGGAAACAAATTGCTTCTCTCTTTTTTTATTTCCCATGATATCATTAATAAATTAATAAACTAAACAAAAAAGTAGATGAAGGAGAGAGTAAAATGAAAATAGTCATTTTAGGGCAAAGCGGGGCTGGCAAATCATTGCTTGCCAGAAAGATTCAACTTTTAACGGATATTGCACTCTTACCATTAGATTTTTTATGGCTTGCTACAGATTATAGTGAAGAAGCCCAACAATGGTTTGAAATCGAACAAGAGAAATTTATGGATGAACATGATTCATGGATCATTGAAGGAAATTATCTTGCTACGGCTACTAGAAGAATAAAAGAAGCAGATAAAATTATTTTGTTACGCGTTCCTAGATATTTGGCGATGTATCGAGTAATCAAGCGCTCAATCAAAAGAAAAAAAGACCCAAAAACAAGACCAGATGTACCAATTGATTTTTCTGAAAAATTAGATAAAGACTATTGGGAATTTTTGTCTTTTGTTTGGCATTTCAAGAAAAAGAATGAGCCGAAAATCATCCAACTCATTGAGACTCTTCAAGTAAAAGATCGATTGATTATTTTGAATAATAAAGCAGAACAGCAGGCACTTATCGATCATTTAAAAAAGGAAAAACAAACAGGTTGACAAATTATGTTTACAGTTGTAATCTTTAAATAGAATTAAGTTTACAGTTGTAAACGCAAGGCTGGAGGAGAAAGAATGAGTGAAGAAACTGTTCCAATGAAAATCAGTGATTCTGAATGGGAAATTATGCGTGTCATTTGGACACTAGGTCAGGCAGATGCGCAAGAAATTACGCAAATATTGGCGAGCTCCAAGGGATGGAAAGTAGCTACTATCAAAACACTTTTAGGACGTCTAGTCAAAAAAGAAGCTCTTTGGACGCAACAGGCGGGGAAAAAGTTTATCTATCATCCCAATGTTTCTGAAACAGATACAGTTAAAAGTGCAACTGAAAATCTATTTTCACATATTTGTGCTAAACAAATCGGGAGAACAATTGCAGATTTAATCGAAGAAGCTACTTTGACGCAAGAAGATATCAATCGCATTTTTACTCAATTAAATCACAAAGAACCAGTAGCGTCCATTACATGTAATTGTATTCCTGGACAGTGCCAATGCAAACAACATCAATAAGGAGGAAAGAACAATGAAACAAGAATTTTCAATCAAAGGAATGAGTTGCAATCATTGTGTTGCTAGAATAGAAGAAACACTAAATCATCTAGAAGGTGTGAAAAAAGCAACTGTTAACTTAAAAAAAGAAACAGGAAAAATTAAATTTGATGAAACAAAAATTCAAGCAACAAAAATCTGCCAAGTCATCAATGAACTGGGTTATCAAGCAGAGGTGATTTGATGGAAGCACGAACAAAAATGGAAACATTTGTTATTACCGGTATGACGTGTGCAAATTGTTCCGCTCGAATTGAAAAAGAATTAAATGATCAACCTGGTGTTGTTTCTGCCACAGTAAATCTAGCAACGGAAAAGGCTACTGTGAAGTATCAAGAGACAACAGCAGATCAGTTGATCAAATGTGTGGAAACGATTGGTTATGGCGCTATTTTATATGATGAAGCGCATAAACAAAAAATTGCAGAAGAAAAACAGGCTTACCTCAAAAAAATGAAATTTGATCTTATTATAAGCATGATTCTGACTTTACCACTTATGCTTTCAATGATAGCCATGTTGTTAGGTAGCCATGCTGGAATCGTTTATTTTTTTCATCGACCAATCGTTCAATTGATTTTAGCATTGCCAGTTCAATTTTATGTGGGTTGGCGTTTTTATAAAGGTGCTTATCACGCCTTAAAAACAAAGGCACCTAACATGGATGTATTAGTGGCGATTGGAACGACTGCCGCCTTTATGTTAAGTATCTATAACGGTTTTTTTTCAAGCCATTCGCATGATCTTTATTTTGAAAGTAGTAGTATGATTATTGCTTTGATTTTACTTGGAAAATATTTAGAACACACAGCAAAAAGTAAGACTGGTGCTGCGATTAAACAATTGATGTCTCTTCAGATGAAAACGGCGCAAGTGTTGAAAAACGGGGAAGAAAAAACGGTTCCAATCGATGAAGTCGAAGTTGAAGACATTCTTGTGATTCGTCCAGGAGAGCAGGTACCGACAGATGGGCGAATCATTACGGGTTCTACTGCTATTGATGAAAGCATGTTAACAGGTGAAAGTGTTCCGGTTGAAAAAAAGGAGAATGATGTAATTTTTGGTGGGACGATCAACACGAATGGACTTCTTCAAATGCAAGTTTTGCAAGTGGGAAAACAGACAGTGTTAGCACAAATTATCCAAATGGTGGAAAATGCGCAAGGGAGTAAAGCTCCGATTCAAAAAATCGCGGATAAGATTTCAGGTATTTTTGTGCCGATTGTTTTAATTATTGCCTTTTTGACATTAGTAATCACGGGGGTTTTAACCAAAGATTGGCAATTAGCTTTGATTCATAGTGTTTCAGTCTTGGTGATCGCTTGTCCATGTGCGCTCGGGTTGGCCACACCTACTGCCATTATGGTAGGAACTGGTGTAGGAGCAAAAAATGGTATGTTAATTAAAGGCGGAGAAGCATTAGAAGCTGCTGCTCATTTAAATAGCGTTATTTTGGATAAAACAGGAACTATCACCAAAGGATTACCTGAAGTAACTGATATCATCGGTTCAGAAGATACTCTGGCACTTTTCTATTCACTTGAATATGCTTCAGAACATCCTTTAGGAAAAGCGATCGTTGCTTACGGAGAAGAAAAAGGAATTTCAGCTTTTCCAGTCACTGATTTTAAGGCTCATCCGGGAGCAGGTATTAGTGGACAAATAAATGATACATTTTATTTTATTGGGACAAGAAAACGTTTGATTGAAATGAACGTATCATTTGATGAGTTTCAAGAACAAGCGTTAGAATTAGAACAAGCAGGGAAAACAGTGATGTTTTTAGCAAGCGAAGAACGTGTATTAGGCATGATCGCTGTGGCAGATCAAATCAAAACAGATGCAAAAGAAGCCATTGTAAAATTACAACAACAAGGTATCGAAGTATTTATGGTCACTGGTGACAATAAATTAGCCGCACAAGCAATTGGTCAACAAGTAGGGATTGATCCTGCACATATTTTTGCGGAAGTTTTGCCTGAAGATAAAGCAAAATATGTAGAGCAGCTACAAAAAGAAGGAAAGAAAGTTGGCATGGTGGGAGACGGCATCAATGACGCGCCAGCTCTAGCGTTAGCAGATGTTGGGATTGCAATGGGAAGTGGAACGGATATTGCGATGGAAACAGCAGATGTGACATTAATGAATAGCCACTTGACGTCCATTTATCAAACAATCACACTTTCGGCGGTAACATTAAAAAAAATCAAACAAAATCTATTCTGGGCGTTCATTTATAATACGATTGGCCTTCCTTTTGCAGCTCTTGGTTATTTAAATCCCATTATTGCTGGTGGGGCAATGGCTTTTAGTTCAGTTAGTGTTTTGTTAAATTCTTTAAGTTTAAGTCGAAAAAAGTTGAGATAAGGCCATGGATAGTGAAAGGGATGAAAAAAATGAAAAAAGAAACGAAAGCAGAGAATGAAAGCAACGAACATGATTCAATGCTTAAAAAATCAGCTATTGAATCAAGTGATCGAAAAGATAAATCATCAGATCTCTCTTTTGATTCTCATGAACAAATGAACCATCAATCAAAAGAGACCACTATGAAAGAGATTGACCACAGCCAGATGCACCATAAACATATGAAAGACATGGAACATTCAAATATGATGGAGATGGATCATAGTCATATGCACCATGCACATATGAAAAACATGGATCACAATCAGATGGATCATGGACATATGGATGGGATGGATCACTCAATGCATATGGGAAATTTCAAGCAGAAATTCTGGATTTCTCTTATATTAGCGATTCCAATTATTCTTTTCTCACCTATGATGGGTATGGAACTTCCTTTTCAATTCACCTTTCCTGGCTCAAATTGGGTTGTATTGATCCTTGCGACAATTTTATTTGTTTATGGCGGACAGCCATTTTTAAGTGGCGCCAAAATGGAATTAAAACATAAAAGTCCGGCTATGATGACCTTGATTGCAATGGGAATTACAGTGGCTTATGTTTACAGCATCTACTCTTTTGTGGCAAATTTACTTAACCCACATAGTCATGTCATGGACTTTTTCTGGGAGTTAGCAACATTAATTGTCATCATGTTATTAGGTCATTGGATTGAAATGAGTGCAGTATCTAATGCTAGCAATGCCTTACAAAAATTAGCCGAATTGTTACCAGAATCTGTGAAACGCTTGAAAAAAGACGGAACAGAAGAAACGATTTCATTGAAGGAAGTCGTTGAAGGAGATCATTTAATCGTGCGTGCTGGAGATAAGATGCCCACAGACGGGAAGATTGTCAAAGGACAAACGATCGTGGATGAATCCGCCGTTACTGGAGAGTCAAAAGGTGTGAAAAAGCAAACAGGTGATTCGGTTATTGGTGGATCAATTAACGGAGACGGCACCATTGAAATTACTGTAACTGGAACAGGTGAGAACGGCTATTTAGCGAAAGTCATGGATATGGTGCGTAAAGCCCAAGGAGAAAAATCAAGACTAGAATTTTTATCGGATAAAGTAGCAAAATGGTTATTCTATGTGGCTCTAGTAGTAGGTATTACAGCCTTTGTTGCATGGCTATTTTTATCTAACTTACCGTATGCGTTAGAACGAATGGTCACAGTTTTCATTATTGCCTGTCCTCATGCCTTAGGATTAGCTATTCCTTTAGTGGTCGCTCGTTCGACTTCAATCGCAGCAAAAAATGGACTGCTTTTAAAAAATCGGAATGCGATGGAACAAGCCAATAATTTAGATGTGATCATGTTAGATAAAACGGGCACATTAACACAAGGAAAGTTTACGGTGACAGGGATTGAAATCTTAGATGAAAAATATACGAAAGAAGAAGCCTTAAAATACATCGGGGCTTTAGAAGCCAATGCTAATCATCCACTTGCCATTGGAATAATGAATTATTTAAAAGAACAAAACATTTCTGCTTACCAGGCTCATGACCAAGAAAATTTAGCAGGTGTTGGGTTAAAAGCCTTAGTCGAAGGGAAAAAAGTCAAGATCATTAACGAAAAAGAAGTGCAAAGAGTTGGTGGAAAGGTTGACTCTGAACGGTTAAAAATTTATGAAGAACAAGGCAACACCATTAGTTTTTTAGTCATTGAAGAAAAATTAGTCGCTGTCATCGCATTAGGTGATATCATCAAACCAGAAGCTAAGCAATTTATTCAAGCTATAAAAGAGCAAAATATTCGCCCAGTGATGCTAACTGGTGATAACCAAAAAGCTGCACAAGCTGTGGCTGAATACCTTGGTATCCATGATTTTTATGGTGGTTTATTGCCAGATGATAAAGAAGCAATCGTTCAAAAATATCTTGATCAAGGAAAAAAAGTGATTATGGTTGGCGATGGTATCAATGATGCACCTAGTTTGGCACGTGCAACGATTGGCATGGCCATTGGTGCCGGAACAGATATTGCCATTGATTCTGCAGATGTTGTTTTAACCAATAGCGATCCTAAAGATATTTTGCATTTTTTAGTATTAGCTAAACAAACAAGACGAAAAATGATTCAGAACCTTTGGTGGGGAGCAGGTTACAATATTCTTGCTATTCCTTTAGCAGTAGGAATTTTAGCACCAGTTGGTCTTATTTTAAGCCCAGCAGTTGGAGCTGTTTTGATGTCACTAAGTACCGTTGTCGTGGCTTTGAATGCTTTAACATTAAAATAATAGTTTTACAAAACGATTCAGTAAAAGAACTAAGAAAATCATCATGTAAAAGGTCATCCTATAAAAATAGAGCTATTCTTACAACACTGAAATTTGATTAAAAAATTTTTCAGAATGTAAAAGATGCGCTATTTTGTAAAGGTTGGCCTTTTTCGTTTTTCTAAAATGATGAACATCTTATTATCCATCATAAAAGTCGTACACTTTTAATAGGTCAAAATAGCCCATGTACTCTTTTTCAACGAAAATAACCCGCATTGAAAATTAATCGGCAGTTGCTTCCTCCTGATATAAGTTAAAATTAAATTAGAATTTTTTGTTTTTAGAAGAAAAATTATTTTTTTTCGTAATTGTTATATGGGAAGTTGTATTAGAATCGTACTTCTAATGAAGGCGCAAAAATAAGTGAGGGAGCACCAATGAACTGGCAGAAATTATTATCAAAAAATATTCAAAACCTTTTTATATTAATTAATCAAATGAAAGATTTATCTTGGAAGAAGACAGATTTAGCAGAAAAATTATTAGTAGATGCAAAAACGATTGATCGCTATCTCAAACGTCTAGAAGAAGGGGATTTTCCTATACAGTTGATCCAACATAAAAAAAACGTCCAATTGATCTATAACCAAGGTTATAGCGAGCCTTATTTACTATTTGATTTTCTAATCCATTCTTCTTCGTTTTGTTTATTAAAAGATTTAATCTTAAAAAATGGTTATCAACAAGAATATGATCGCTCTTCTCAAGAGCGCTTGAGAAAATGGTTAGGAGATTATCATTTATCTTTTTCTTATAAAAAAAAGAAAATTTACGGCTCGGAACGAAAAATTCGTTATCTATTATTTTGTTTTTTAAAAGATTTTCCTGTTTTTTTTGTGGACGATCCTGAACAAACTTTTTCAGAATTATTTATCCATTTGTTAGAGCAACGCCAACCAACGACAGAAGTAAAAATTTTAGATGAAAATCATACAGCCTTTTTTGAAATATTTCCAGAATTGTTGTTTCGCTATGAATACCATCTACCAATAGTGGAAAAAAATTACCGATGTATCGTGCGTTTAAGTTGTAATATCATCATAGAAAAATATTGGGAAAAAATTGAGCAAACACAGATTTATCGAAAAATCATGACTTTAACAGAAAAATTAGATTCATTATTCTGGTTGAACAGTGAATTTGAAAGTACAAATAAAACAACGATTACTAGAGTGATCTATCAAGAATGGCTACGTTACTCCATTGGTCTTCATGAACGAGTCATCAAAGAAGAATTTTATGCGTATAAAGAAAGCTTACGTCTGGTACCGAATGTCAATGAAAAACTTTATCAATACCGTATGGCTTTGCAACAAACACTTACATATCCATCATTTGAATGGGGACTACTATTACTTAAAGTGTTACAAGAACGTGGTTATTTAGAAATCTATCCTCCAGAATTAAAAATCGTCTTTTTTTTTCGCTACGACCATGAAGAAGCACGGCGTTTGGCTTCAGTATTAGATAAAACTCTTCGGCATAGAAAGCGTACCTCGATTCATGTTTGTACTAGGAGTACACCGCCTAATTATGCCCAATTAATCATTACCGATCATTTTTTTCCGCTAAGCAATAGCAAAAATCAAAAAACATATTTTTATCAAGCCTCTTTTGGAGTAGATCGACTACTTTCAGACATTGATTATTGGATTGATACAAAAAATTGATTTTTTTAATCTTTGTGTGGGTGTGTTATACTAAATGAGAAAAACAAAGGAGGATGTCCATTGGAATTAAAGAAATTAGAAGTTCCCACATCTTCGATCACAGAGGTTAAAAGATCGCCGATGGATGTGTTTGATCAAGCAAGAAAAGCTGAAACGGGTGTATATATATTTAATCGTGAAAAAGTCGCAGGAGTCATGCTTACGCAAGAACAATATGAAACGTTATTACAAGAGCTAGAATTATTGCGCCATACAGTTAATGAAAAAACAGAATTAAACCCAGAAAGTGTTGATTTGCTTGAGCAATATCCCGATCAATCGACGTCCATCGTTTCTACTTCTGAAGGATTAGATGAATTAGTCCAAACATTGAAACGATATTTAATTACAGGGGTGACGATTTCTGCAAAAAATCTAGATGAGCGAATGGTTGCTCTAGGATTCATTACGAAAAAAACTGGCTTTGGTGGGGTAGTGGACATGTTGAATGAACTGACAGCAACAGGAAAAATCAACTATCAGTTACGAAGAAAGCCAAATAGTCAGCCTGTTATTGCTGAAATCATTGGCGAACAAGATAGTCAATCTCAATTATTTGATAAAATTATTATTAAAAAAATTTATTTGCATGAACTCTAAGAGAAAATAGTGCTTAATTATTCTTTCAGAAAAAAGCTATGATTTTTCAAGTGCATGGTAAAAAATGCTGGAAAATCATAGCTAATTTATTTTCTATAGTTACGTTGATCTTTTCTAGAAATGGTTTTAACTTCTCTATGAGTAAAGATTCGAGCCCAAAAAGCCCCAAGCATCTGTGGGATCAAATATAATAGCGAAAGTAATAAAATAAGCATTGTGGGACGAAATGGTTGATAAAAAGAGTGCCAATCAGAAAAATAGAGATAAGCTAAATAAGAAGTAATTGTCGTACTAACATTTCCAAGAAAGAGAAAGAATAGCTGTTTCTTTTTGTGTAAGACAAAACCAGCATAAAAAGACAGAAAAATCAGAAAAATCAAACCAAAAACTGAATGATAACGAAAATCTAATAATAATGAAAAATAAACATACGGAATGAAAAATAAAAGTAACATAAAATATTTCCATTGTTTTCCCATAATACATCCTCCGCAAACGATTCGATTTAATTTTCTCTTATCTTTATTCTAGAAGCAAAAAAACATTAATCAATTCTTTTTTTATAATTTGTAGATTAAATGAATAAAATCTCATTGCCTTATCTTTAAAAAAAAAGATTTTCCCCCTAATTTTTTTAGAGAAAACGCTTATAGTAAGTAAAAGAAAAAATCTCGTAGGAGTAAAATGATGAAAAAGAAAATAAAACTTGAACACCTGTATTTATTTTTTTGGTTTTTTCCTATTTTTTTGCTACCTTTTACTTGGGTCAATGCCATCGTTCAAGGCGCGGAAATTTTAGGGCTGATTCGTGGTACTGGGATCGTTGTGATTAAAAATTTTCCTATTTTAACCATGATTTATTTTTTGGTTAGCGTTAGTTTATTGCTAACACATAAGTTTGTTCATAGTTATAATTGGCAATTGCTTCACTTTATTTTTATGTTAGTTTTTACCTCAATTTTTTCTGTTCTTCCGCGGATAATTATTGGGCCAAATGGGCTAAGTGAAAGCGGCATAAAAGACACGCAGTATACTACAATGTATCTTTTAACTATTAAACCTAGTTTTTACCTAGCAATCGTTTCTTTTTTTCTAGCAGTCGGTTTTTACTTTGCTACTAAGGTAAGAATCAAAGAAGAAACGATTCATGAAAATTGATTTGAAAATAATAGAGCGGTCAACACAGGAAACATTATCAGGCATTATATGCTCTGGTAATGTTTTTTTACGAGAAAATTACATAACTTAACTGGATATTTACACCTTTTATATGCTGGCTTTACAGTAGATTGTTATACTTTGTTTGTAAATAAGAAAGGGGTATATCGATGAAAAAAGTATTGTTTTCTTTAGGTGTTTTAGGACTCGTTTTAGCGGGATGTGGTTCTGGAACTGGCGGTACGGACGGTTCTGCGACACAAGCAAATGCAAATAATTCAGGTGATCAAGTCAAAATCGTAGCGGTCGGTTCTACCGCCTTACAGCCTTTAGTTGATGCAGCGCAAGAAAGCTTTGTTCAAGAAAATCCAAATTATCAAATTTCTGTCCAAGGGGGCGGAAGTGGTACAGGTTTAAGCCAGGTTGAATCTGGTGCAGTAACGATTGGTAATTCAGATGTCTTTGCAACAGAAAAAGAAGGCGTGGATGCAAGCAAATTGGTGGATCATAAAGTAGCAGTTGTAGGTATGGCACCCATCGTGAATAAAGACACGAATGTTAAGAATCTTACAAAACAAGAATTAATCGATGTATTTACTGGTAAAATAACGAACTGGAAAGAACTGGGCGGAAAAGATGAGAAAATCAATGTCATTAATCGTGCGAACGGCAGTGGAACAAGAGCAACTTTTGAGAAATGGGGATTAGACGGTGCTACACCAGTTCAATCGCAAGAACAAGATTCTTCAGGGACTGTACGCCAAATCGTTAGTCAAACACCAGGTGCTGTTAGTTATTTAGCTTTTTCTTATTTAGATGACACGACTCAAGCATTAAGTATTGATGGTGTGGAACCAAAAGAAGAAAATGTAGCTGACAACAGCTGGAAGATTTGGTCCTATGAACACATGTATACTAAAGGTGAACCTTCCCCAGAAGTCAAAAAGTTTTTGGATTATATGTTGACAGATGATGTACAACAAGGACCTGTGAAAGAACTAGGTTATTTGCCAATCACTTCGATGAAAGTCGAGCGAGATGAAACAGGACAAGTGAAATGATGAATCATGTATAAAAATACACCACTTAAAAGTATGTCTTTCAAAGGCATGCTTTTTTGATTAAAGAAACGAAAGTAGCGGATTTTCTGCAACCTCATATGACAGTATTGAAAGATTTTTTTAGCCGTTTTATAGGATTTTTTTCAATAAATGTATTATTGTAGTAGTAATAATACTATCGAGGTAAATTACAAATGAAAATATTTGATCGTAAACCAAAAGATGAGCGTAGTCAGATCAACCTCGCTCGATATACGCCCGATTATAAGGAGGGGCTTACAGAAAAACAGGTCCTAGAACGGGTAAATGCTCAAGCAACTAATAAAACAATCGATACTTCATTTAAGACGAACAAACAAATCTATTTTCAAAATATCTTCACTTATTTTAATTTAATCTTTATTGTTTTAGCGGTCTTACTTTGCTTAGTTGGTTCATACAAAAATTTAACTTTTTTACCTGTTATTATAGCAAATACAGGGATTGCCATTTATCAAGAAATTCGATCAAAAAAAATTCTCGACAACTTAAATGTTTTAAACTCAGCAAAAGTAACAGTTGTAAGAAATGGTACCGAAAGTAAAATTGACCTAGAAGATTTAGTTTTAGATGATGTCGTTTTATTAGAAACCGGGCAACAAATACCTGCTGATGGAATTGTTTTGTCAGGAAAACTCCAAGTGAATGAGGCCTTATTAACAGGAGAAGCTGATGAAATCACAAAGGAAGTCGATGATTATTTGATGTCAGGAAGCTTTATTGTTTCTGGCAGTGCTTATGTCCGTTTGGATAAAGTTGGGTATGACTCTTATATTTCTCAATTAACAGCGAAAGCAAAAAAAATGGGCGAAGGCGAACAGTCAGAGATGATTGCCTCTTTGAATAAGCTAATTAAATGGGTAGGAATCATTATTATTCCTTTAGGTATTACGTTGTTTTCACAAAGTTATTTTTTTAATGGTGATACTATCAAAGAAAGTGTAGTAGCCATGGAAGCAGCCTTGATTGGGATGATACCGGAAGGACTTTATTTATTAACGACAATTGCCCTAGCAATGAGTGCTGCACGTTTAGCTAAGCAGCGGGTATTGCTGCATGATATGAAAAGTATTGAAACGCTCGCACGAGTAAATGTGCTTTGCGTAGATAAAACGGGAACAATCACCGAAAATCAAATGTCCGTTCAAAAATTATTGATTGCTACTAACGATCAAGCAAGACAAAAAGCTGATAGAATAGAAGAACTGATTTCTGACTATGCAAAAATGATGGCCAATGATAATGCTACGATGGAAGCAATTAAAGAAGCTTTTCCCCATGGTTCAGATAAAGAAGTGTTAGCTATGTTACCTTTTTCGTCTGTTCAAAAATTTAGTAGCGTCACTTTTTCAGATGGTGTCTATGTATTAGGCGCACCAGAAATGGTTTTGCGAGATCATTTTTTGACCTATAAAAATGAATTTAGTCATTATACGTCTCAAGGTTACCGTGTGTTAGTCTTTGGTAGCTATCAAGGAAAACTAGAAAAGGCTGTTTTAGAAGAAGAAGTCATTCCTTTGGCTTATTTGCTAATTGCAAATCCTATCAGAAAAGAAGCACCAGCTACATTTGCATATTTTGAAGAGCAAGGAGTAGCGATCAAAGTGATCTCTGGAGATAACCCTCAAACCGTCTCAAGCGTTGCCTTGCAAGCTGGAATTGCCAATGCAGATAAATATATTGATGCTTCTCAACTTGCGGAAGAAGATTATTTAGAAGCGGTTGAAAAATACACCGTATTTGGGCGGGTAAAACCAGAACAAAAAATGGCATTCGTGCAACTTCTTAAACAACAAAACACAGTTACGATGACAGGCGATGGGGTCAATGATATTTTAGCCATGAAAGAAGCCGATTGTAGTATTGCTATGGCTTCGGGTAATGAAGCAACCATCCAAGCTGCACAAGTCGCTTTATTAGATTCTGATTTTTCACGAATGCCTGAAATCGTAGCAGAAGGACGTAAGGTAGTAAATAATATTGAACGATCAGCCAGCTTATTTTTAGTTAAGAACATTTTCTCATTCTTACTATCAATTTTCTCTGTATTGTTTGCATTGACTTACCCACTTGAGCCATCACAAATTACGTTGATTAGTCTGTTTACTATTGGGCTACCTTCATTCTTACTAGCTCTTGAAGAAAATAAACAACGAATCAAAGGGAAATTTATTTTTAATGTGATGGAAAAAGCCATTCCTGGGGGTCTGACAGACATGACTGTAGTAGGAATGTTAGTGATTGGCGGCGTTATCTTAAATTTAAATAAAACTGATGTTTCCACTGCATCCACTATGTTACTGATTGCTGTTGGTTTTCTTGTCCTCTATAAAATTTGTCAGCCCTTAAATCAATTTAGAGGTCGAATTATTTTATTTTGTGCAGGAGGGATTGTTTTTTCAGTCGTCTTTCTCCATACGTTGTTTTCAATTTCAGCCATTTCACCCGTCTCTATTTTGTTGCTTGTGATATTATTTTTTGCTGCAGACTCTATCTTTAGACAATATACGCATTACATCGAAAAATATAGTCGCCTTAAAAATGAGCAGAAAAAACGCACAATCGGCGAATGGTTCAAAGCATTATTTTCTGTTGAAATCCATAACGAAAAGAATGAATAGCATGAAAATTTAAAAAGGCGGTTAGGACTTGGATTCATCCAGTCCGAGCCTTCTTTTTCTTTAATTATTTAGTTTTTTGTGGGAAATGAGGAGACGTAACGAGTGATTTTTTTTATGTTTTCACTTCCCTCACTAGATGGGTTAAGTTTTTTGTTTTAAAATATTTCGTCGTCA
>NZ_BJWF01000008.1 GCF_007990225.1 Enterococcus villorum
AAAACGCCCTACACATTTGGTTTGTCTTTGCTTTGTTCAGTTTTCAAAGGTCTCATTCTTTTTGTTTCAACAACTCTTATATCTTAACATTCCCTTAAGATTATGTCAAGAACTTTTTTCAAAAGTTTTTTCACCGAGTTGTTTTTCCGTCCTTAGCGACTTGATAAGTTTATCATCTCTCTAGTTATTTGTCAACAACTTTTCCGTTGATATTTCAATGCTTCAAGTGCGATTTCATTCAAGCGACTTCGTTATTATAACATGTTCGTTTTTCAACGTCAACCTGTTTTTTACAAAAGTTTATGTGAATTACAATCACACTTTATTAGAACAAATAATAATATATCAAGGACTCAAGAAAAATGCAATAGTAAAAAACATATTTTTCGCTATTATTTCAAAAGGCGAATATTAATTGATATAATAGCCTTTTTTACGTTTTTTTATTATTTTTATGATGCTTTTTGTTTTATTTATCACTAGATAGTTCGGTTATTTACATCTCGTTTTTCAACTATGCACCAGGAGGTTAAATGCCGATTGGTCTTTTTAAGAAAAAATGGCATAAAAAAACAAGTAAAGTCGTCTTCTTTACTTGTTTTCTTCCTTCACGATGGGAATAAAAATCCTAAAAATGGTTCCTTGTCCCACAACACTCTCTGCATTGATTCGCCCTTTGTAATTTTCAACGAGCTGTTTTGCTATCGATAACCCTAAGCCATTCCCACCTTTAGTTCGTGCTCTTGCTTTGTCTACACGGTAAAAACGATTGAAAATTTTATTGAGGTCTTCTTGTGGAATGCCTTCACCAAAATCTTGAATGGCTATCTCAAATTCACTCAATGTAGAAGAAATAGAGATATGCACTTCTTTTCTATTGGTCGAGTATTTCACCGCATTGTCCAAGATAATAATGATCAGCTGTTCAAAATGATTGCGATAAATCTGCAGTGTCACTTCCTTGGTTAAATCATCATCCAAGGTAATGATGTAATCGGGGTACAGTATTTTAAAATTATTATATACTTGATAAGTGACTTCTTTAGCCAGTGTCGTTTCATTTGTATAATGCATATCTACTTGTTCTGCTCTAGATAAATCAAGCATTTCTTGTACTAAACTTTTCATTCGACTAATTTCTTGCATGCTAGCGGTCAGTGATTCTTCTAATATTTCTGGATCGTCTTTTCCCCAGCGATTCAATAAACTCAGATGACCTTCGATAATAGCTACAGGTGTCCTTAATTCATGTGAGACATCTTCAACAAATTGCTCTTGTTGTTCAATATAAAGGCGCATCCGATCAAGCATCTCATTAAATATTTCTGCAAGGTCTGCCAACTCATCATCTGTATCGATTTTCGGCATATGGATATCTGATTGTGGATCTTTACGAATGGTATCCATTGTGTCTCTTAGTACTTTTAATGGCTTCAAGAAATAAGAAGATAAAAAGAAACCTAGGATACTACTTAAAATCAGTGAAACAACTTCTAATACAATTAATGTCAGTAATAATTTATTCCGAATATCATAAAAAGAGGATAATTCATAGAAGCTTTGTGCATAGCCTATTTTTTCTCTTGTCTCTTTTGAATAAATCGGTTGAACAGAAAGAAAACCTGTTTTCCCATCTAAAGTAACGATCGTCGGAACTTTTCTAGCTGTTTGAATTAAGGAACGGTCTGTCTCA
The DNA here is from genome assembly GCF_007990225.1 of Enterococcus villorum. GTDB lineage: Bacteria > Bacillota > Bacilli > Lactobacillales > Enterococcaceae > Enterococcus_B > Enterococcus_B villorum. The sequence goes on from NZ_BJWF01000008.1 coordinate 1,694, forward strand.
TGTGTTTTAAATATCAATTTTTCATCTAGGTTATAAACGTATAAATCCATTGATGATTGGCCTAATTCAGAAATAAAAGAATCTATTTTCATCAAGTTACCTTCAATGATGGAGGTATCACTTATGCTAGTATTATTTTTGGCATTGGTCAAATTTCGATACGTATTGACTAGTGTCAATTCTTCATTTGAATTAGCTAAACGAGAAGCGACTTTAGAAATCGTTCGTTCGTCATTGTTTCTTTCTTTTGCGACAATTAAATTGATGGATGACTTATACGTAATGACTGCAAAAATAGTAAAAACTACGAATATAAAGAAAGAACTTGCAAAGGCCCACTTGATTGTCAAGGAGGGACCTTTAAGTTCTCTTTTTTCAGATTTTTTCGGTTTTATCACGAGCGCATCACGTACCCTGTTCCACGGACTGTCTGGATATAGCTTTCTTCTCCTGGAACATCAATTTTATTGCGAAGGTAACGAATGTACACATCTACAACGTTTGTTTCAACTTCTGTTTCATATCCCCATACTTTATTTAGTAAAACGTCACGTGCTAATACTACATTGACATTTTCCATCAAAGTAAGTAACAATTCGTATTCACGTTTTGTTAATTCGATCACTTCACTTCCACGCCGTACCACGCGGTTTTCTTTTTCGATTGTTAAATCACGATAAGTAATCGTTGTTTGTTTTGCAACGTTCTTGTCGCCTTCAATGTCAATTCGACGTAACAAGGCGCGTAAACGAGCTAATAATTCTTCAATAGCAAAGGGCTTAACGATGTAGTCATCTGCTCCATGATCTAATCCTGAAACACGATCGATCACTGAATCTCTTGCAGTCATCATAATAATTGGTGTATTTTTCACTTGACGTACACGTCTGCATACTTCTAAACCATTTAATTCTGGTAGCATCAAGTCTAGTAAAATAGCATCCCATTCATTGTTTAATGCTGCATCTAATCCGGTACGACCATTATAATGGACTTCAGCGTTATAACCTTCGTGCTTTAATTCCAACTCGACAAAGCGAGCTAAGTTTTTTTCATCTTCAATGATTAGAATATTACTCATCAATCTTTTTCCTTTCTGTCTACGGGCTTTTTAAACTCTATCATTATACCGATAATCTGCTTAAAAATCTATAACCATTTTATCATGGATAACTATTTTTAAAAAGAGCTGAAGTCTTCTTGCATCAGTTGACCCCAGCTCTTTTGTCATCTTTTCATTTTAATCGTTATCTTATTAATCTGAACATTTATTCTTCATGGTACCATGAATAATGGAAAATACCTTCTTTGTCAACACGTTCATACGTATGCGCACCGAAATAATCGCGTTGCGCTTGGATAATGTTTGCCGGCAAACGTTTTGCTCTATACGAATCGAAATAAGCAATAGCAGAAGAAAATGTTGGAACGGGCACACCCGCTTGTACAGCTAAAGCTACTACATCTCTTACTGCTTGTTGGTACTTATTCGTGATATCAACAAAATAGTCATCCAACAAAAGATTTTCAATATCAGGATTTTTATCGTAAGCATCCGTAATCTTTTGTAAGAAACGAGCACGGATGATACAGCCAGCACGCCAAATTTTTGCAATTTCTCCAAAAGGTAGTGCCCAATCATACTCTTTTGAAGCAACACGTAATTGAGCGAATCCTTGTGCATAACTCATAATTTTGCTGAAGTACAATGCTTCACGGATTTTTTCAATTAGTTCTTTTTTATCTCCAGTAAAAGTGAAGTCATTTGTATGAGACAAGATTTTGCTTGCTTGTACCCGTTCTTCTTTATAAGCAGAAATGTAGCGAGCAAATACAGATTCAGTGATCAAAGGAAGAGGCACACCTAAGTCTAACGCACTTTGACTGGTCCATTTTCCAGTTCCTTTGTTACCAGCGGCATCCATGATAACATCCACAATTGGTTGTCCAGTGCCTTCATCATCTTTTCTTGTCAAAATATCTGCAGTAATTTCAATTAAATAACTGTCTAATTCCCCTTGATTCCATTCATTAAAGATCTCTGCCATTTCTTCAACTGACAAACCTAAAATATTTTTCATCAAGTCATAAGATTCAGCAATTAATTGCATATCACCGTATTCAATTCCATTATGCACCATTTTTACATAATGTCCAGCTCCATTTGGCCCAATATATGCTACACATGGGGCGCCGTCTTCTGCTTTAGCAGAGATTTGTTCTAAGATTGGCGCAACCAACTCATATGCTTCTTTTTGACCACCAGGCATAATAGATGGCCCTTTTAATGCGCCTTCTTCCCCACCAGACACACCAGTGCCGATAAAGTTGATACCAGAGTTAGCCAGCTCTTCATTACGACGAATCGTATCTTTGAAGAATGTGTTTCCACCGTCAATCAAAATATCTCCTTTATCTAAATGAGGAAGTAATTCTTGGATGGTTGCATCCGTAGCAGGACCAGCCTTGACCATCAAAAGGATGCGACGTGGTTTTTCGATTGAATCCACAAACTCTTCGATGGTATAGGTTGCTTTGAAATTTTTGTCTGGGTGTTCTTCCACCACATCCGTTGTCTTTGAACCAGTACGGTTGAATAAGGCAACTGAATAGCCTCGGCTTTCAATATTTAGGGCTAAATTTTTACCCATCACGGCCATACCGACAACGCCGATTTGTTGTTTTGACATATGAACTCCTCCTACATTTGGGATGTTCTCCCTAATCTCTCTCATTATAGCTTAACATGGCTTTATTGCAAACCAAAGAAGTACATCTTTTTTTGTTTGCTTCAAAATAGTCCTTCTTATCAACCTATAATATAAGCTAATTAATCAATTTATGTGAAAAAAATAAACCTCAAGGCTCCATGGTTAGCCTTGAGGTTTTACATTTCCTAATTAAAATGTATTAAGCTTCTTTAGACATGACGTCCTTGCCATCGTAGTGACCACAATTTGCACATACGTGATGGCTTTTTTTCATTTCACCACAGTTTGAGCATTCGTTTAGTCCTTTGATTGTCAATTTGTAGTGTGTACGACGTTTTGCTTTTTTAGCTTTTGATGTTCTTCTAGCTGGTACTGCCATTTTGCTACACCTCCTTGTAAAGTCTTGCATCATAAATGATACAATATATTCCAATCTTACGCTTTATCGTCTTCATTTGATGAATCAAAAAGTTCCGATAATTTTGCAAGACGAGGATCTACTTTTGTCTCGGCATCTTCTTTTTTTCTGCGTTCGTATTCTTCTTCAGAAATAACTTCCCAATCTGTTCCTTTTGGTAGCTCAGTAGCTTGTTCTTCTTCCGCTGTTAATACACGCATTGGAATTGCCAATAAAATGTTGTCTTCAATTGACGCTGTCAGATCAAGTTTTGCCTCTTCGATCAACAAAATCTCTTCTGTAGCCAATTGGTCGTCTCTGAGTTGGTACTGTTCTTTTGTCATAAACAGTTCATCTACAGTAAAATCCATTGGTAATTCAACAGGTTCTAGTGAACGAGTAGATGGAACAGTCAGAGTCGTCTGCACAGTGTAATGAACGAGATAGCCTTTTTTATCAACTGAGACTAACCCTTTGACTACAACAGGCATAACATCTAATATCAAATTGTCTCGCTTCATAAGATCCGCTTTAAGATCAAGGGTCTCATGAAAAGTTAACGGTGTCTCTTGGTATTTTCTCAATTCTAGTAAAGACCATTTCATTTTTCATCACTCCTAAGCAACAAAAGCAATTATACAGGGCAAAAACGTCATTGTCAATGAAATTTTCTTGACACCTTCCACTTCATAAAAAAACAATAAGACATTTATTAGCAGATGCCATTTTTATTATACTTTGTATTTTCCAATTTTTTCTTTCATTCAATTATTTTTTCGATTTTACTAGCAAGTTTTCCAACATTACACAAGAAATACTTCTGGTTTACTAGCAGTCTTTCTTTTTTATTTCTGCTTTTAAACTGTCAATCATGTGATTATTTTCCATTCATTTGTTATTGTAACGCAAGGAATGAATTACTATAAAAAACAAGAACCAACTAAAGCGATTCATTAAAACCTTTCATGAGTCCTTTGACATAAAATGAATGTTTCTTTTTTCTATAAAGCAAAAAACGGATAAGACAGATGTCCTACCCGTTTTCTTTATTATTAGCTAAATATGAATTAGATAGCTGTTGTTTCGCCACGGTATACAATACCACGACGTGAATCAACAGTGATTAATTCACCATCAATAATTGTTGAAGTTGCTTCTTTTGCACCAACGATAACAGGAATATCTTGAGCAATCCCTACAACAGCTGCATGTGAAGTTAATCCACCTTCTTCAACGATTACTGCTGCTGCTTTTTCAATTGCAGGCATATATTCTTTATCTGTTGTTGGAACGACTAAAATCATGCCGTCTTTTGCTTTTTTGATTGCCTCTTCAGCTGATGATGCAACAACTGCATTAGCAACCACTGATTTTTGTCCAACACCTTGAGCTTCTAATAATTTTGAACCAATCATTTGAATTTTCATCACGTTTGTTGTTCCGCGTTCACCAACTGGTACACCAGCTGTGATCAAGATCAAATCACCATCTGAAGCAAAGCCTAATTCAACTGCTTTTTGTGCAGCTAATTCAAACATTTCGTCAGTAGTTGATGGTTTGTCAGCAACAGTTGGGTAAACACCCCAGTTAAGCATCAAACCACGTTTTGTACGTTCGTCAAATGTTACAGCCAAGATATCAGCATCTGGACGGTATTTAGAGATCATTTTAGCTGTGTAACCAGACTCAGTGGCAGCAACGATTGTTTTCACGCCTAAGTTTTTAGCAGCACGAGCAACAGATAAACCGATTGTTTCTGTTACATCAGTTTTATCAAATTCATTTAATTGGAAAGTTCCTAATTCTGACAATGCATTTTCAGCTTGTTGGTCGATACGAGCCATTGTTGCAACAGCTTCAACTGGGTAGTCACCATTTGCTGATTCACCTGATAGCATAGTTGCATCTGTTCCATCAAATACAGCATTAGCAACGTCAGATGCTTCTGCACGTGTTGGACGTGGATTTTCTTGCATAGATTCCAACATTTGTGTTGCTGTAATTACTGGGATACCCGCTGCATTACATTTTTTGATGATACGTTTTTGAACCATTGGTACTAATTCAGCTGGAATTTCAACACCCATGTCACCACGAGCGATCATAACACCGTCTGAAACTTTAATAATTTCATCAATGTTATCAATACCTTCTTGTGATTCAATTTTAGGGAAGATTTGAACATGTGTCATGTTTTTCTCTTCTAAAATTTCACGGATATCTAAAACGTCTTGTGCTTTACGAACAAAACTTGCAGCGATAAAGTCAATATCATTGTCCAAGCCAAAACGGATATCATCTGCATCTTTTGGTGTAATACCTGGTAAGCTGATTGAAACACCAGGTGCATTTACACCTTTACGTGACCCTAGCATACCTGCATTTTTCACTTCTACAACTAATTCACGAGTTGCTTCATCTTTTTCAATGATTTGCATATCAATCAAACCATCATCAAATAAAATATGTCCACCTACATGAACATCTTCAAATAATCCTGGGTAAGTAACAGCAATTTTTTCTTTTGAACCCACGTGTTCAGGATCCATTGAGATACGAGTTTTGTCGCCTACTTCAAATTTGATGTAGCCTGCGCGACCAAAATCAGCTTCTGTTGTTCCTTGAACAGTCGTACGAATTTCAGCACCTTTTGTATCTAAAAGAATACCTACATCTTTACCTGTTTTTTTAACCGCTTCACGAACCATTGTCATACGTGATAATTGTTCTTCATGATCACCATGTGAAAAGTTGAAACGGAAGACATTTGCCCCAGATTCAATTAATTGAGAAATAATTTCTACTGAATTACTTGCTGGTCCTAATGTACTAACGATTTTAGTTTTTTTCATTTTACAAAACTCTCCCATTCAATTTTGTTTATTTAAAGCCATTTAAAGCCTAAATACCGAAGATAACAAGCTATATCTGCTTTAGATATAGTTTTTATTTTAAATAACATCCTTCCAATCTTAGAATGAAAGTGAGTTATTCAAATCATAAAGTGATAAATCTGGTTTATGTTTATTGTTTTCTAATGTATCAATGATGTCTGCAGCCACGATTTCATTGTCATGGATACCTACACACAATCCACCTTTTCCAGCTTGAAGTAATTCAACAGCATAAGCACCGAATTTACTTGCCAATACACGGTCACGTGCACTTGGAGCGCCACCACGTACTACGTGTCCTAAGATAGATACACGTGTATGATAATCACCATACTCAGAAAGTTTTTCAGCAAATTCATTTCCGCCCATTACACCTTCTGCTAAAATGATTAAGCAATGTTTTTTCCCACGATCGCGGCCTTCTTGGATTTTTTTAGCAACAGATGCCATATCAAAATCATGTTCAGGAATAATAATTTCATCTGCCCCGCCGGCAACACCTGACCATAATGCGATATCGCCTGCATTACGTCCCATTACTTCAATGACGAAAGTACGTACATGTGAAGTCGCTGTGTCACGGATACGGTCGATTGATTCTAGTACTGTATTGATTGCTGTATCAAAACCAATAGTGAAATCTGTTCCTGGAATGTCATTGTCGATTGTTCCTGGAACCCCAACAGCAGGGAAGCCACGTCTTGTCAATGCCATTGCTCCATGGTAAGAGCCGTCTCCACCGATAACAACTAGACCTTCGATACCGAATTTTTTCAATTGTTCAATACCTTTTAATTGTCCTTCTTCAGTTGCAAATTCTGGGTAGCGTGCAGAATACAAGAATGTACCACCACGTTGGATCTTATCACCTACATCAGCAACGTCTAAACGACGAATGTCACCTGCAACTAAACCAGCAAACCCATAATTGATTCCGTATACTTCTAATCCTTCATAAATTCCTTTACGAACAACAGCGCGAACAGCTGCATTCATCCCCGGTGCATCCCCACCACTGGTCAAAATTCCGATGCGTTTCATAATAATCATTCACCTCATTAAATTACTTTATCCTAAGCAGTACTTAGGTTTATAACCTTCTTTACGTTAACCACGACTAACATTCTAACATTATTTTTCTCAATTGTCTTGATTTACTGATAAAAAAATGAAAAAAAATGAAAGCAAATAGTATTTTTTACCGTAAGTTATTTGAAAACAACATTACCTTCATCTAATAAGCTAGTTAACTGTTTCTTTAAATTTTCACTACCATCTACCCAATAATTTTGTGCTAATACAACTTTACGCTGATTTTTTTCATGATACATCACTACTGGAATATACCCTGTATAGTTTTGAATGATTCCTTGAAGTTGCTGCATCGTTTTAGGGTCGTCAAACTCTTCTTTTATCCGTAAATAGCATGTTTGATCTGGATATTTTTTTTCCATTTCATCTGGATCAGAAAAGTTTTCTCCGATCAATTGTAACTCTTGATTATATTTACTAATTTCGGGTTTTCCTTGAATAAAAATAACTTTATTTATTGTAAATAATTGACGAAATTGACGATAAAATTTAGGAAAAACAGTGATGGCGATTTCGCCACTGCTATCTGTTCCTTCAATAAAGGCCATCCGTTCTCCTTTTTTTGTTCTGATTTCACGGATATCCTTGATCATCACTAAGATACTGGTCATCTGTTTAGGAATGATTTCGGTAATTAATTGAATTTTTTTGGCTAACTTCAATCGTTCGTAACCTTCTGTCGGGTGACCGGATAAGTAAACGCCTAGATATTCTTCTTCCAGTTGTAATTTTTCTTCTAGTGTGTAATCGGCTACCTCTTCTTCTTTTAATGCCATAATTCCTAACAATTCCAAGCTGCCACCACTATAAATAATATTTTGGATTTTACCTTCTAAGTCAAGCATTAGTTGCTTACGGTTCGGTGTTAATTCATCGAATACACCAACAGCTACTAAAGATTGTAGCAATTCTAATTTCAACCAACGTTTATCTAAGCGAATCAAAAACTGATCAACTGATTGATAGGCTCCATTTTCTTTTCTTTCTTTTAAAATATCCTCAATAAAGTCTTTTCTAACTCCTTTTATTGCCGTTAAACCAAAACGAATTTCTGTCTTATTAATCAATTCAAATCCATAATAACTCTGGTTGATCGAAGGTGCTGATAATTTTAATTTTTTCTTGCGGGCTTCTGCGATATATTCTTTTAATTTTGTCGTGTTATGACGAACGGCATTCATCAAACTGACAAAAAATGCCCCAGGATGATGTTCTTTGAGGTACCCCATTTGGAATCCGACAAAAGAATAAGCAAATGCATGGGAACGATTAAAACCATAATTAGCAAAACGCTCAATGTAATCATAAACTTCAATTGCTTTTTCTTTTGAATACCCTTGTTTTAACGCCCCATTTACAAAATGTTCTCGTTCTTTATCAATCACTTCTTTTTTCTTCTTACTGATTGCTCTTCTCAATATATCAGATTGTCCCAGAGAAAAACCTGCCATAGTCGCAGCAATCTGCATGATTTGTTCTTGATAAACGATAACACCATACGTATTTTTTAAAATGGGTCTTAAAGAATCATCCGGATAGTGGATTTTTTCTTTTCCTTTTTTACGAGAAATAAACGTATCAATATTTTGCATAGGACCAGGACGATATAACGCGTTCACTGCCGCAATATCTTCAATTGTCTCTGGTCCTAATCGTCTTAGCACATTCCGAATACCCGCCGATTCAAATTGAAAGACGCCAGTCGTATCTCCTTGCTGAAAAAGTAGTAGTGTTTTAGGATCGTTCAATGGAATTTTCTTTAATTGAATCTCTTTTCTTTCTACTTTCTTGATGGCTTTCAATGCATAATCAATAATCGAAAGGTTTCGCAAACCTAAAAAGTCCATTTTTAAAAGACCGATCGCTTCGACATCATTCATTGTATATTGTGTCAAAAAAGCTTCGTCTGATCCTTTCTGCAGTGGAACAAGTTCTAAAAGATTTTTATCGCTGATCACGACTCCTGCCGCATGGGTGGAAACATGTCTTGGCAATCCTTCTAAAATCAAAGCTGTTTTGAATAACAATTGATTTTTTTCATTTGCATTGACTAATTCCACTAGTAGTTTAGATGTGCGATAAGCTTCTTGTAAAGTCATCTTTAATTGGTTTGGAATCGCTTTTGACCATCGATTGGCTTCACTTTGTGACAATCCAAATACACGGGCAACATCTCGCAAAACCATTTTAGCAGCCATTGTTCCAAATGTCGCAATTTGCGCCATATGATATTGTCCATATTTTTCTCTTACATAATCCAATACTTCTTCACGACGATTATCAGGAATATCTAAATCAATATCTGGCATCGTGTAACGCTCCGGATTTAAAAAACGTTCGAATAACAAATGATATTGCAAAGGATCAACATCTGTGATCTCTAGAAGGTACGCTACCAATGATCCCGCAGCTGATCCACGACCTGCCCCTGTAACAATTTTTTTGCGGTGAGCAAAAGCCATCACATCCCATACAATTAAGAAGTAATCATCAAACCCCATTTGGTGAATGATTGATAATTCATAAGTAAGACGTTCTTGGTATTCAGGTGTGATTTTTGCTACTCGTTCTTTCAGTTTTGAATGACACAATTCATCAAGATAAGGTCCTGCCTTTTTTTGATCTGGAATTGGATAATGCGGCAATAATTTTTGATGAAATTGAAATTCAAAAGAAATAGATTGGGCTAAATGTTGGGCACCTTTTAATGCCTGATTAAGTTTTGCTTCATTAAATTTATGAATCATTGCTTGTTCCGAAAGCAAAAAATTGGTAGTTTCTTCTGTTTGCTGTTGATTGATTTCTTCTAATGAAAGTTGACTGCCCTCTCTAAGATGCCTCATCGTATCAAGTGCAAATAGTTCTTCTTTTCTTAAGGCCTCAACAGGATGCAAAGCACACAGAGAATACCTATTTTCTGTTAAGAAAGTTTGCCATCCATCGGGCTGTTCAAAAATTGTTTCAGTCACACCAACATAAAAATCTTGGGATGCCACTTTTCTTTTTAAAGACTCCCAATGGTTTGTAAAAGAATCTTTATGTTCAAATTCATCAACCACAGAATGATGAGGCGGAATGACGAATATCAAATGGTCTGTTTCATCAAACTCGGTGAGCGATAGCTTTTCTTGGAGCATTTTTTTGCTAGACAACTTCATTAATTGTTGGTAACCAATGCCATCTTTTGCGTACACCAACAAATCAAAGAGTTGAGTTTCATATGTATACGTAAGCAGGAGACCAACAATGGGCTTTATTCCTTCTTTGATACATATTTGATAAAATTCCGGTACGCCATACAACACATCTCGGTCGGTGATGCCTAAGACGGTGTAGCCTAAGTTTTTCGCTTCTTGCACATACTCTTGAATTTTGATTGTACTTTGCAATAACGAATAAGAAGTTTTTGTATAAAGTTGTGGGAAAAACATGTCCATTCCACCTTTTATATAATTAGACAACTGTTCAATTAAATTGATTGCTTTGTATAAATATCAACTACTATTCATTTGCAAAAATTCGCTTCTATTTATATTATATTTCTTTATTTTACCACAATGAACTGTTAATGCATAAAACTTGTTTTTTATAGCCAGCTTTCTTTACATTCACAAAAAATCTGGTAAACTAATCTTAGAAAAGAGGTGTTCTTTATGCGATATATCGTAACATTATTTTGGTCATTTGTTTTAGGGCAAGTTGTAGGTTACATTGGTGGTGCACTGACTAGCGGTGCGTATGATTTTACTTTAACAACAATTATTTCCTTGGTTGCAGGCGTTATTGTCATTTTACTTGGTGCATTAGCATCTCCTAAAAAAGAAGCCTCATCACATTCATAAAAAACCAAGCGAGGGAGAGATTCGTCTCACCCTCTTTTTTTGTGCCTTTTGATAAAAATCGACCCTTTCGACAAAATCAAACGTTTGACAAAAAATTCGCTATTATTTCGTCTTTGAACAGCTTTAGCCATTTATAATCGTTGTTGAAGTACTTTTCTGAAGTTAAATAATGACAAGAGGATATTTGATAAAACAAATAAACTGGTCGCGATAAATACTGCTCGATAATTAAACGCATGAGCAACCGTTGAACCTACCATTGGTCCAAATACTTGTCCAAAGTTACTACACATTTGGTTATAACTATAAATTCGGCTAACTCCTTCTGGTGGTGTGATTTTACTAATAAGTGTGTTGATAGATGGCATTAATGCGCCAGTTGAAAAACCAAGAATAAATCGCAAGATCCCTAATTCTAGTGGGGTAGTCACAAACGCCATTGGAAAATAACAGCAAAAAGATAAGATCAAACCTGCCAATAAAACTTTTTGATTGCCAATTTTGTCGCCTAATTTCCCTAATTTTGGTGAGGAAAAAACCGCTGATACACCTGATACAGACACAATCAAACCACTAACGAATAAAATATTTCCTGCATTCCCACTTAATTGTCTAATATACAATGTTAAAATGGGACTAATTGTTGTAATACCAATTTGAAGAATTAAAGTAGTAATAAATAAACCAATCAAGATTGATAAATGTTTCATTTTTGAAAAAATTTCTTTCGTACTGATCATATCATTTTTTTCTACGGGATGAAAATCTTCTTTTACTAAAAAGATCGTCAAAAGAGTTGTTATAAGTAGCAATGCCCCAGTAATCAAAAACACTTTTTCCATGCCAAACCATTGAGCAAGAGCTCCCCCCATGGATGGACCAATTAAACTACCAGCAATCGCACCAGTTGACAATGTTCCTAAAGCCCAACCGCTTTTTTCTTTAGGTGCTTGTGAAGCAATCATGGCAGTCGCATTCGGTATGTAGCCAGATAAAATACCGTTTAAAAAACGCATAACAAGTAACCAATACGCATTGGGCACAAAAGCCAAAGAACCCATTGTTAGTGTCATGCCAGCTGCCGCTCGGATCATCATCAGTTTGCGACCTTTGCGATCCGCTAAATTTCCCCAGATAGGAGCCACAATGGCAGAAGCAAACGCTGTCACAGAAATGGCTAATCCTGAAAATAATTCCACTTGGTCACGTGGAGTACCTAATTGCTCAACATAAACAGGGATAAATGGCATGACTAAACTAAAACTAGCACCCGTGAAAAAACAGCCAATCCAAGCAACAAATAGGTTTTTCTTCCATTGTATCTTCATTGATCATCCTCCTCTCTTTTTGCCTTTTTTAGAATACCCTCTTTTTGAAATAGTAGGCAATTAGTGTCAAGAAACGAAGAAATTTTGTTCTATGTACTAGTAGCAACGCTTCTTTCAAGGGCCTATTTCAATTTTATCAATGAATCGCTTTTGTGACAAAAAAACACCCTCAACGATCAACATCGAAGAGAGTGAAAAACATTATATAGGATAGGAAATGACTGCTAGCCTTTTTTTATCTAAAATTTATATTGTTGCTAAAATGATGAAGTTAAGAATAAACAAAATAACGACAATCCATAGTGGAATAGACACTTCTTTTACTTTACCTTTGATTACTTTTACGATTGTGTAGAAAATGAACCCTGCAGCAATCCCGTAAGAAATACTATAACATAAACCCATAAAGATTGAAGCAAAGAATGCTGGTAACGCTTCTTCTAAATCAAGCCAATTGATATCAGCAAATGAAGCCATCATCATAACCCCAACTAAAATTAACGCTGGAGCAGTTGCTTGGTTAGGAACAATTGAAATAAGCGGTGAAAAGAAACTACTTAAAGCAAAAAGAATAGCGACTACAACAGAAGTCAAGCCTGTACGACCACCAGCACCAATTCCAGCAGCTGATTCCACATAAGTTGTCGTATTTGATGTACCAAAGACAGCCCCTACTGAAGTAGCGATTGCATCAGCAAAAAGTGCTTTATCCATTTTTGTTTTGAATCCTTTACCATCTTCTAATGCTTCTTCGTCTTCTTTTGAGAAAATACCTGTACGGCGTCCTGTTCCAATGAACGTTCCAATTGTGTCAAATGTATCAGATAAACTAAAAGCAATGATCGTCATGATCACTTGTGGAATTTTTGAAGAGTCACTAAACAATGATTGCATACCATCTGCACCAAAAGCTGCACCAAAAGTTGTACCTAATTCTTTAAAGGAGCTACCTAACGAATTCGCTTGCCAATCAATCATACTTAAATCAACAACGCCCATTAAGATACCTAAGATAGTTGTGACTACAATACCAATCAACATCGCTCCACAAACATTTTTAACAACCAAGATTGCTGTAAGGATCAACCCGATCACAGCAAGTAAGATCGGTGCATTGTTAAAGTTTGCCAAAGCAGGAACAATGCCTCCATTAACTGTTACATTTGTTGCTTTACCACTTTCTACGACCGAACTAGTAATCGCTGCTTGGTCAGCAGAAAAAGATAAAAATCCAGCATTTTTAATCCCTACATAGGCCACAAAAATACCAATACCGCCACCAATAGCATGTTGTAAACTTTCAGGAATCGAATGAATAATCAGCTTTCTTATTTTTGTAACGGTAATAAAAATATTTACCATCCCACAAATAAAAACCATCGCTAACGCTTGTTGCCAAGAATAACCTAAACCAAAAACGACAGTAAAAGTAAAGAAAGCATTTAGTCCCATACCAGGCGCTTGAGCGTAAGGAACATTCGCAAATAACCCCATCACTAAAGTCCCGATAATTGAAGCAATAATCGTAGCTAAGAACACCGCTTGAAACGGCATACCAGATGCAGATAAGATGGTTGGATTCACAAATAAGATATAACTCATTGCAAAGAAAGTTGTGACCCCCGCCATTATTTCTGTTGGTACATTTGTATTATTTTTCTTTAATTGGAAAAATTTTTCCATAAAAAAATTCCACTCCCTGATTTTTTTCTGACGTAAAGCGCCACAATTAAAAGAAATAAGTCAAACATCAGCGTTTGTGTCGAACAAATGTAAATTATAATCACACTTCATTCGTTTTTCAACAAAAAAAACAAAAAAATGAAGCAAAAAACAGTTAATGTTCGTGTTTTGCTCGAAAATTGTAAAAAAAACCCAAAAATGCGTTTTCTTTTTTGTTGTAAAATTTATTTGCTCTTCTCACTTTGCTTCTTGTTTATTAAAAAAAATATGCTAGACTGAAACAAATACCAGCTTTGAAAGGAATGAAATTTTTGAATAGAAAGCTAATTGCCATTGATTTAGATGGAACAACTTTAAATCAAGATTCAATGATTACATTGAAAACAGAAGAAACTTTAAAAAAGGCCATGGATGCTGGTCATCATGTTAGTATTGCTACCGGACGTCCATTTAGAATGAGTCATCATTACTATCAACAATTGGGGTTAACTACACCGATGGTCAACTTCAATGGCGCCTTAGTCCACATTCCAAATCAATATTGGGCTTATGAAAAAGAAACATTGATTGACAAACAAATTGTCTTTGATATTTTGGCTCAAAAACGTCAGCTAAATCTAGATTTTATTGCTGCTGAAAATCGTGAAACTTATTTTATTGATAGTTTTGATTTTTTTGATGAGAAAATATTTGCTGCCACCAAACCTAGTCCTCAAAATTTATTATCTCCTCAAAATCTAACAACAAACCCTACCTCTTTACTTGTACGAACTGAAAAAAGATATGCTGAACAAGTTTCCAATGAGTTAACTCGACAATTTGGTAATCTTGTTGATGTTCGTACTTGGGGGGGCCCGATGGCTATTTTAGAAATTGTCTCTAAAGGAATTGAAAAAGCAAAAGGTGTTCATCGTATTGCTAATTATTTGAATATTGATCAAAAAGATGTGATCGCTTTTGGTGATGAGCATAATGACTTGGAGTTATTAGAATATGCTGGTTGGGGTGTTGCAATGAAAAATGGTACTGAACAGTTAAAAGGTGTGGCCAATGATGTCACTGAACTGACTAACCAAGAAGACGGTCTAGCTACTTATTTAGAAGATTTACTTGTATTATAATCATAAAAAAGGTTCGTCATGAAAACAATAATTTGTTTCATGATGAACCTTTTTTATGTCAGAGTATATGAAATTTTTTTTCGTTTTAACTCTACTTCTTGAAGCAGAACATCCTTAAAATAACCTCTATTAAACGGTATTTTAACGATTGCTTCTTCGGAATTAAGCCAGAAAACTCAAAAATATGAAAAGCTATTTTCAATTTTTCTGTCTTAATTCTTGAAGCAGGGCATCCTTAAAATGACCTCTATTTAAACGGTATTTTAATGATTGCTTCTTCGGAATTAAGAAAAACCATTCAAAAATATGAAAAGCTATTTTCGAATGATTTCCCTTAATTCTTGAAGCAGAGCATCCTTAAAATGACCTCTTATTTTGCCATAAACATATCGTAATAGGTATCCATTATTTCTTTGGCAATGGTTAGATTCATATGATCTTTTTCGTCTACCAGGTTAGGCAAAACGACGCTGATGGCAATTTCTGGGTTATCCGTGGGGCCGTATGCCACAATATTACTATTAACTGTGGTGATATCTGGATGTCCTTCTGCGATGGTTTCAGCAGTCCCCGTTTTAGCAGATAGATCCATTTTTGCACTAGCTAATGGTTTCGCAGTGGTATAAGCATCTGTTCCATGAACCACTTGATGGAATCCTTCACGCAGAATTGACATATCTTCTGCTGAAATATCGACAGTATTTTCTACTTTCGTTTCCATTTCTTTTTTCACTTCTCCGAGATTTCCATTTTCATCGTTGCCATAAATAGCTTTAACTAAACGCGGTTGAATTCTTTTCCCGCCGTTAGCGACTGTTGAAGCGTATTGCGCTAATTGAATAGGTGTATAGGTGTCAAACTGTCCAAATGCTAAATCAGTAAAGTTACCAGGTGTATACCATTGTGCGCCATTATCCGTATTAAATTTCTTCATAAAATCAACAGACCGAGAAATCCCAGGTGATTCATTTGGTAAATCAATCCCTGTTTTTGTCCCAAGACCGAATTGATTAAATGCCTTACGTAATTCTTCGTAAGCTTTGGACTCTTCGTCAAGCGATGGAAGCCCCATATTTGGTGTATACTCTAAACCTAACATTTTTAAAGCAACTTTGATCATATAAGTATTAGATGAGAGTTCCAATGCTTTTACTGCATTGATCGCTAATTGACCACTGCGATTGAATACGGAACTTTTTTCTGATGACCCTTGTAGTTTGATTGGTTCATCCACTAAAACTTGATTACCCGAAATGACATTGGTTTGCCAACCCGCAGTTAATGTTCCTGCTTTGACGACAGAACCTGGTGTAAAGGCACTAGTAATGGTACCCAAAGCATTTTCTGTCAATTCTTTTGAACCTTCTTCGTGACTAAAACCAGTCATTGCTAATATTTCACCCGTTTGTGGATTCATTGCTACTGCATAGGCACCTGGTGAATAAGTGGCTTTCCCACTGTCAATTAATTTTTGGTAATTTGTTTTTAAAATGTTTTCTACTTTTGCTTGGAAATCAGCGTTTAGTGATAACATTAAATTAGACCCTTTTTCCCCAGCAAAGATCTCTTTTTGATTTGTTACATTACCATTACTGTCTAATGTCACTTCGTATTGTGTTTTGCTTCCCTGTAAGACATCTTCATATTGTTTTTCAAGGTAACTCTGCCCTACTCGATCATTACGAGAATAACCTTTTGCTAAGTATTCATCCACTTGTTCTGCAGGTAGCCCTTGTTTTTCTGTCGTGACACTCCCTAAAATACTCTTTATTGAATCTGCAGCAGTATACTGACGATTCCAGTCAGTTCCTGTGGACACCCCTGGTAACTCGGAGGCATGTTCTGCTACTACTGCTAGTTCTTGATCGGTTACTCCTGTATTTTTGATAAATACGGTATTTAATTTATAAGCGCTATTCATTTTTTTGAAAATCGTTGCAATTTTTAATTGTTCTTCATTGAAGTTGATTTCTTCATCAGTCACTTTATCTACTGTGGCTTTGTATTGTTCACTTGTATCAAGTTTCTGTTCTTTAGCTGAAAGACGTTCAGTTGCTTCTTTTAGATGTTTGGGATCAGCTAGCCAAAAGTCTTTTTTATCACGTGCCGTCAAATTCTCATCCACTGGCATATCAATCAATTGATTCAATTTTGTAGCTACTTTAAGCAAATCCTCTGCCGTCATTTGTGTGCCCCTTGTAAAGGTGATTGCTTGATTTGCTTGGTTCGTTACTAAGGCTTTCCCGGTTGAATCATAAATCATCCCCCGAGGAGAACTTGTTTGTATGGTCAATGTCGAAGAAGATTTTACTTTTGCTTCCATTTCCTCTCCATTAATGATTTGTAGATAGCCTAATCGTGCAATCAATGCGACGAACAATGTAAATATAATGAAAAAAAGAAAATTTAAGCGAAAAGGCACGTGAGAACGCCGAAAAGGTTTGTTTTTTGGTTCTTGGGTTCCTTTTTTCAATTTATCCATCCATGAATTATTCAATATTTTTTTCATAAAATTTTTCATCATTCCTATCTATTTTCCCTACTTGCATTTGTATTTTATTGTACCTAAATTTCTTAAATTTAAAAAGAAAAAACAGAATCAGTAATAAATTCTTTAACTAATTTCAAAACAAAATGCACCTATTGTTTCACAAATCAAAATTGTGTCACAAAAACGAATGATTTAAAACGTTAAAAAATAAAGCTTTTTATTTAATTCTGTGAATTTAGTCCGTGAAACACAACAGATGATATTTTTACTGTGGAAAACTAATGCTTGTTATTTCATGGTATTCAAACTTTGGAACCGAAATATTTCTTGATCGCTTGCCTTGTTTCTCCTACTTTTTCCTTCAATCGTTCATTTTTTGCCATATATAAATAAAAAATAATATCAACAGTGACAAATTGGGCAAGTAAAGAGTTAGTGGCTGCACTACGATTTGTAATTTCTTTTGGTCGAGACGTTTGTATGACTACATCAGCAAGTCTACTCAGCGGATTATGCCCAAACTGTGTCAAGGCAATCACTTCAATCCCTAATTCTTTCGCAATTTCACCAATAGCGAGGACATCTGCGCTGTTTCCAGAGTTGGAAATTAACCAGAGTGTTTTTTTCGTTTCATTACTTACTAATTGTGGTAACAAAATATGGATGTCTTTTTCAAAGATAATCGGTTTTCCCACTCGTGACCATTTTTGTAAAATATCTTCTACTACTAGAGAAGAAGCCCCTACTCCATATAAAAAAACTGTCTCTGCTTTTTCTAAACTTTCGACAATTTCTTGAATTTTTTCTTCCTTTAAAATTTCGACAGTTTCTCTAATGGCTACTTGGGCATTATTTCCTAAAATATGCTTAATCGAATAAAAGGATTCATTCGGATGTATATCGCTAAAGCCTTCTACGATCCCTGTTTGAAGCTCGGTGGAAATGTTTATTTTAAAGTCAGTCAAACTCTGAAATCCAATTTTTTTTGAAAAACGGACAACTGTTGGTGCACTTAATCCAGCAGCTTCTGCTAATTCATTTGCCGTCATAGTTGGGATTTTTTCGACATTTTTGATAATATAATCAGCTAGCTTTTTTTCGGCAGAAGAATACTCTTCCATCATACTTTCAATATGACTAATAACGCTCATTTGCCTCACTCCCCTTTATCTACCAGTCTATGTCAGTATAACATATCCTACTAGTCGAAAAAGCGTAGAAAGAAATTTTTTGCTTTTCATAAAAACGACAAACCGTGGGACAGATCACTTTATTACGCCACATAAATAAAAAAGCAGAGAAGACAAATTTGTCTGTCTCTGCTTTTTACTCAAACCTTTTTTATAGTACTTTATCTTATCGACTATAATTTTGAACTTCTGATACAATTGCATCAACAAAAATATTTAAATCTTCCACTGCTGTTTCTTTGCTACCGTATCTGCGGATATTGACCGTTGCATCGTCTACCTCTTTATCCCCAACCACTAATTGATAAGGAATTTTTTGTGTTTGAGAGGCACGAATTTTATAACCCATTTTTTCATTACGATCATCTACTTCTACACGTAAACCTTTCATTTGTAAACGTTCTTTAATTTCATAAGCGTAATCGCTATGGGCATCAACAGAAACAGGAATGATCGTAGCCTGGATCGGTGCTAACCAAGTTGGGAATGCACCTTTGTAAACTTCTGTTAAGTAAGCAACAAACCGTTCCATTGTTGATACAATTCCTCGGTGGATAACGACAGGCCGATGAGTATTTTCGCCATCTTCTCCTACATATGTTAAATCAAAACGTTCTGGTAGTAAGAAGTCTAATTGAATAGTTGACAAAGTTTCTTCTGTTCCAAGAGCTGTCTTTACTTGTACGTCTAGTTTTGGACCGTAAAACGCTGCTTCTCCTTCTGCTTCGAAGTACTCAAGTTCTAATTCATCCATTGCTGCTTTAAGCATTACTTGTGCTTTTTCCCACATCGCATCATCGTCAAAATATTTATCGGTATTATTCGGGTCGCGATAGCTTAAACGGAAACGATAGTCTGTAATATTAAAGTCTGCGTAAACTGCCACCATTAGTTCAAGCGTACGTTTGAACTCATCTTTAATCTGATCAGGACGTACAAAAGTATGACCATCATTCAATGTCATTTCACGTACACGTTGTAATCCAGACAATGCGCCTGATTTTTCGTAACGGTGCATCATCCCAAGTTCTGCAATTCGAATCGGTAATTCACGATAAGAATGGATCGCATTTTTATAAACCATCATATGGTGTGGGCAATTCATTGGACGAAGAACTAACATTTCGCCATCTCCCATATCCATAGGAGGGAACATATCCTCTTGATAGTGATCCCAGTGTCCAGAAGTTTTATATAATTCTACATCTCCCATAATCGGTGTGTAGACGTGTTGATACCCTAAGCTAATTTCTTTATCAACGATATAGCGTTCAATTGTTCGACGAATCGTTGCACCTTTAGGCAACCAGAAAGGCAAGCCAGAACCAACTTGCGGAGACACCATGAATAGTTCAAGTTCTTTACCTAGTTTGCGATGGTCTCTTTCTTTTGCTTCTTCACGTAGACGGATAAATTCTTTCAACTCTTTTTTATCAAAAAATGCAGTACCATAAACACGTTGCATCATTCGATTATTGGAGTTACCGCGCCAGTATGCACCAGCTACTGACAATAACTTAAAGATTTGAATACGTCCAGTAGAAGGGACATGCGGTCCACGGCATAAATCAATAAATTCACCTTGTTGGTAGGCAGTAATGACTTCATCTTCTGGTAACTCACTAATTAACTCTACTTTATAAGGATCTTCGGCAAAAATTTCTAGCGCTTCTTGCTTAGAAAGCACGCGTCGTTCAATAGGTAGGTTTTCTTTCACGATCTTCATCATCTCTGCTTCAATTGCAGGCAAGTCTTCTGCGCTAACTTGATTTTCTCCATTATCGGTATCGTAATAAAAACCTGAGTCAATGGCAGGTCCTACCCCAAAATGAATAGATGGGTATAAACGACGCATTGCTTGAGCCATCAAATGAGCTGCAGAATGGCGTACTAAAAATAAAGCATCTTCATGATCAGGGGTCACGATTTCAAGTGTGGCATCTTCTTCGATTCCACGGTTCAAGTCAATTAGCTGTCCGTTAATTTTACCTGCTAAAGCTTTTTTTGCTAAACTTTTCGAAATACTCTCGGCAATTTCAGCGGTTGTGCTGCCAGCCTCAAATTCTTTGATTGCACCATCTGGGAAAGTAATTTTTATCATAATCAGTATCCTCCTTTTTCTTTTTTGATTGAATGAGCTGACACCAACAAAAAAATCCTAGCATCTCTATCAAGAGATACTAGGACGAAAGAATCGTGGTTCCACCTAATTTCGAACGTTTACACGTTCCTTGAGCGTTGTAACGGTACGACCGCCTTTGCTTCAACAAAGGTTTCGAAAGTGGTCATCCTTTGGTTTTCTTCTGGAAAAGTTTCAGCCTAGCTTTTCCTCTCTGAACGAAGACTCTCAAATTCAGTTGTCTTTCTCATCAATCAACTATATTTTTATTTAACCACTAATGAAAAGAAAAATCAAGTGTAGAAAAAACTTATTTTTTCCATTCACCATTTACTCCGTAAGTCCCTTTTTTCATTTCATTGATAATGACATGAATATGTTCTTTGGGTGCTTGTGTATTCTTATGAACAGCTTCAGTAATATCTTTCATCATATTTTCTAATTGTTCAGGGCTACGTCCTTCGACTAATTCTACATGTACAAATGGCATGGTCTCGTCTCCTTTTTTATCGCTTATAAAAAACATGCTTTATATCTTTGATCATACCGCAAAAAAGGAAAAGAGAAAAGAAGTTTTCTTATTATCCACGTGTATGCTCATTTTTTGCTCTGAGTGCACTTAAAATCGAAACGGTATCAACCACTTCTTGAAGGATGGCACCAAAAAGAGCAGGAATGGCACCAGTACTTGCTACCAACATTAAAAACACACAGATAAAAATGCCGATCAAGACGGATTGTTTAGCTACTTTCATCGTATCTCTAGAAACAATGATCGCAGTCGTAACTTTCGTTAGGTCATCTTTTAATATCACGGCATCAGCACTTTCACTAGCTGCTGTAGACCCATGGGCGCCCATAGCAATGCCGACATCTGCAATAGCCAGAGCTGGTGCATCATTGACTCCATCTCCTACCATTGTAACCGGACGATTATTCTTTGGAATATTTTCAAGAATGTCTAGCTTATCTTGCGGCAAACACCGTGCATGAACAGAAGTTAATCCCACTTCATTTGCGATTGATTCAGCAATTGATTCTGAGTCTCCAGTAATCATCATTAAATCAGATACCCCATTTTTTTTCAATTGCTGAATTGTTTCTTTCGCCTCAGGACGGAGAGTATCTGAAAATAAAATTGTACCAGAAAAATGATCATCCATTGCGATATAAATGGCCGTTTGTGCCGTTTTACTTTCTGTCGCACCAACGAAGGAAGCTCTTCCTACTTTAATACAATGACCATTTACTTGAGCTTTTATTCCTTGACCAGTTATTTCTTTCAACTCAGTTACTGGGAGTAATTTTTCTTTGTCCACCTCTTTTAACAACGATCGAGCCAAAATATGACTTGATTCTTGTTCTGCACTTGCGGCATAGAGTAACAAATTTTCTTCCGTCATTTCTCCTTCTGGATGAATACTTGTTACTTCAAGAACGCCTCTGGTGATTGTGCCGGTTTTATCAAAAGCTACTGTCTTTGTCCGAGCTAATTTTTCAAGAGCTGTCCCCGTTTTTATTACGATACCATTTTTACTTGAACGGCTCATGCCTGCGACTAATGCAATAGGTGCAGCTAAAATCAAAGGACAAGGAGAAGCAACAACGAGTACTTCTGCAAAGCGCACAGGATCTTTCGTGAACCACCACGAAATGCCCCCAATCAAGTAGGCAATCAATGTGAATGGTACTGCATAACGATCAGCTAATCGAACGAAATGGGCGGGTTTTTCTTTTGATTCTTCGACTAATTTTATAATCAATTGATACTGGCTATCAGCTGCTCTTTTTTCAACAACCATTTGAATCGAAGCCTCTCCATTTATCGAACCAGACATTAACTCATCTCCTGGCTTTTTTAAAATGAGCGTTGATTCACCCGTTAAGGAAGATTCATCAAATTGAGATTCTCCTTTGATCATTTTCCCATCCACTGGAACTAATTCCCCTGGTTTGACAACAAGAAGATCGTTGATTTCAACCTCGTCAACTGCAATATCTTTGAGCCGATCATTTTCTAATTTATGTGCTGTACGGGGAGTATTATCTAGTAAAGATTGTAACTCTCGACTTGCTCTTTTATTCGCATAGTCTTCTAAACTATCGCCACCGGTTAACATGATTAAAATCATCAAACTAGCCCAATATTCTTTAACCGCAAGCGTCGCAATAATGGCAGTAATCGCTAAGATATCAACACCATATTTTCCAGAACGCAACGTTTTGATCATCTCAATGAACATAAAGAAAGCCAAAATCCCACCTGTCACAGCAATAATAATAAAGGCAAATGTGGGTTCATTGAAAATAAATTCACTGATTAACGCAACAATTCCTATAATAACTGTCACTGTAAATTTTTTTAAATGTGTCATCATGATTCACTCCTCTACAAATTAAGAATACCTACTTGTAACAAGAATGAAAACTATTTACCCTTAAATGAAAATAGCTCTCACTCTCATCTATTTGCGAGTGAATGGTTGCGAAATGAAAAGCAACCGACTAAATATAATTTGTTTATTCATTCCCACGTTTGAAGTCACAAAATATAAAACCAGACTCGTTATCAGTCTGGTTTTATATTTATGTATTCTCTTGTCATTTTGTAAGTAGTATCGGAAACTTACTACAAACTAAAAATACTCTTTTTCTATCTTCTTGCGACTCGTTCAATAGAGACTGTATTTTTTTCAAAATGATTAGTCCGCTACTCGTTCAAAGTGAAACATCAAATCGTAAGTTTGGTCGATTCCTTGTTGTGGTACTTGTGTAAAGTCAAAATCTGTTCCTAGTTTTCCAGTTAATTTAAATGTTTTTTCTTCTTGTTTTTCTGTTGGTTGTCCATTAATAATGCTACCTAGTAATGACATTAATTCTGTACGTGTGTTGATAAATGAATCTTCTGCAGTACGTAAGTTAACCGTTGCATCATCTGAAACAAGATTCAAAACAGTTCCGCTAAATAAGTTATGTTCTGTTCCACGAGAAGCAAAATTTTCAATTGATACTTTTACACCTTCTGCTGAACGATTTTTAATTGTATATGTCGCTGAGTTGACACTGCCCTTACTTGCTTCACTTGCTGCAAATGAAACCGAACTTGGAATATCAACTTTGATCCATTGCTCATCGGGTATCTCTGGGTTTTCTTCTTCCCCTTCTTCAGGGTTTTCTGGATCAAATTCTTTGATCGTACCTGTTACTGGAACTGTTGCGCTTTCTTGTCCTTGAATGGTTTGTGCTCCTGCCAAGACAGATGAGAACATCGTTACTCCTAATACGCTTAAAATTGCTAAAGTCATTTTTTTCATTTTCTTCCCTCTTTCTTCTTTTTCTTCATTAAAATAAATAAAATCATTAAAATACCTAAAAGAACCGGTGTAATCGCCGTATAAGTATTTAATTTAGGTAATAAACTTTGGTTTGTTGTCTGTGCTCTAGTGATTTTCCCGATCACTTCAACACCCACATTCACTGAATCTGTTTCTTCATAACTAACTAGTTGGTTTAATAAAATGAGGTAATTCTCAGTATTCACCATTTTTAGCTCTCCACATAAACATTGACATTCACTGCATTCTCCGAAAGCAATCGCTGACCTGTTTCATCATAAATTTTTACTTGAGCAACTGCTTGGTGTTTCCCTGCTGGCAATTCATTTTCTAGTTTGCCATATTCAATATATTGTTCTGGTTTCAGATACCCAGAATCATAAAGCAATTTTTTTTCTTCTTTTGTATAGACAGCGACTTTCATTAAATGTTTATTACTTTTAGGATTAACAATACCAATCAACCCTGGTGTTTTAGCATCTTTGAAATTCCATTCGGTATTTAGTTCTAAAGAAAACGAAGCACCATCTGCTTCTTTTTGTAATTCTTCTGCTAGTTCTTTCTTTGTTTTATTTTTTTTATATACACCATTTTTGACATCACTACCAATTACAATCGTTTGTGTATCACTTGATTGCATATGTTGGATATAAAAGTAAGCACCACATAAAATAAACAAGCCAGATAGAAATAGGACCACGTATTGTTTTTTCTTACCCCGTTGTTTCTTCAATCGAATCCTCACTTTCTCTAAAAGTAAATTGGAAAGAATAGGCAAATTGTTTTTCTTCCAATACCTCTGCAAAATAATTACCTGTTAACGTAAACTGGAACACACTCCCTGTGGCTAATTGCCCCAGATGATTATTTTGACTAGCTAAGTTGAGTTCTTTGTCTGCCATTTTTGCTTTAAGAGAAATTCCTTCTATCCCTTTTATCACTTCTTCGACTAACGGCAGAGGATTCTCTTTTATTTCTTCCAGTTTTTCAATCGTCACTTCAATCGGAAATTCTGAATGGTTTTTAATCTGATACTCTGTTGAATTGATTTTTTCCGCAGACGCATGATTGCCAAATTTCATCTCGATCGGTATTTCTACTTTAAGTAAATGAGCCACTAATTCTACGGTAAATTCGGCACTGTAATTTGTATCTTCATAATTCTTGTATTGAAAAACCACTTTTTCATTCTTCAAAGAACCATCTTCGTTAAATTCTATGTGCCAGATAATTTGATTATTTTCAATTCGAAAATCCACTTCACTCGTTTTTGGCAAATAAGCTTCACTATTCTTATTTTTCACTATATTCTCAATGCTAATTTCTTCGCTGGCCTTAATTCTCTGAGAAGTAGAGAAGATTTGATCCGCAAAATTCCACCCACGATCATTCATAAAATCTGGTGTAGAACCAGCAGGAATATACCTTAAGTCTTCAATGTCTGACAACGCACTTAAATCCGTTAATTGATTGCCACTCAAATCAACATATTCCAAGGGATTATTCTTTGCAAATGGAACAAGATTTGGCAAGAAATCATTAGTGATATTTGTTGAATTCAAACTTAAATCAATTCTTTTTAACTTTTTGAGTCGACTGGGTACTAAAATATTGAAACTCGTATTTTTCATTTTACGCATTTTTAATACCTCTAATTTCTCTGGTATTTCCGATCCATAAATGGTGTAGTTTGTTTCACTAATGTCTAAATAGGTTAAATTCACAAAAAGGAACGTAGAACTGAGATAAAGCGTGTTGTGGTTTTTCGATAAATCAAGATGCGTTAACTTATTTAAACTTTGTACAAGTGTTCCTGTCAATGTACTACCAATTTCTTGATTAATTAAAACTAGTTTTGTTAAATTGGTTGCATATTGTAAACTTCTAATATCTTTGATTCTTTCCCCGTCTTCTCCTGCATCATACTCTAATGTCTCTAAGCTACTCATCGCGTAGTCGGTGATTTGCAACGTGTCGTCTATTCCCAACGTTCGGCGAATTTGTTGCTCAAGTACAGGATCGGTAATCTCGATCTTTTGTCCATATATGTAATCGACCACAAGCGTTTCCCCCTCTGCTAAAACACGAACCTTTTCAGGTGGTTCACTGATCAGTCCATACCCAGAAATTACAGGAACCGTTGGCAGAGTAAAATCTGTATTAGCTACTCGAATATGTAGAACAGACGGTCTTAATGTCTGGTCTCTGATATTTTTGTAATTGAGTTGCACATAACTTAGCCCATTATCAATTGCTTGATCCACATAATGAATGACTTCTTCCGATGCTTTTCTTTGAAACGTTCCAGTGAAAATTTCATGAACAGGCTTTGATTCTTCAAAATATTCATTTCTTGTATTTAACGTTTCACCAACATACCCATACACATCTTTAAGAATTCCAAAGTCTGTCGTTTTTTCTTCTAATGTTTCCCGATCAATCTCCCTTAAGATGCCTCGTAAAGCTATCTTTTGTAAAAAAGGAGAATTGGGTTTTCTTAATTCAGATATGTATGACACACTAAATGTCAAACTTGCTAGACCGATACCATTAGCATTAGGTAAATCGGTCACTTCTTGTTTTAATTTTATCTGAAAAACATTATCAATATTACTGCCAATTCGGGCTGTTCTATCAGACCCTATGTAGTTGACGTCGCCACCATCTGTTTCTAAACGACTGCCATCATAAGCATAAAATGGCATGTCAAAGTCCCACGTTTCACCATCTTCATTGACTTTGATGGCTTCAAGTTCATTAAAGGGATCAAATGATTGATTTTTCATTTGCCTCGTATCAATTCGCGTACTTATCTGAATCGCTGGTGTAGCAATAATAGGAGTTGAATTGACTGGCACATCATTTATAATATTTTCAGCCATTTTTTTCAATGGTCGAAAATCAGTGACTTTTGAATTGGGCAGATCAAGTCGGCGTAAATTTTCTAAATTACTTAATGGGGACAAATCATCAATGTCATAATCATTATCATTTGTTGTTCCAAATGACAGATAATATAAATTTTCAGCATATTGAAGTCCTTCAAGCGAATCAATGTTTCCAAAAAGCGCACCAGGATGTATAATCCTTGTTACTTTTTTTAATTCACCGATAGTAATTTTATCCGTATCAATAAGTGTAACATCATCTTTAATTCCCTTTAACAATGCTTCAGACATCGTAATGACTGTATCGTCTGGGAGATCAGCTATTTCTGATGTAGAACTGGTTTGCTCTTCTTCTGGTATTTTTTCGATTTCATTGGTTTCTTCTGTTGGTGTTTCATTTGTATCTTCTTCGATGATTTCTATCGTTTCTTCAATAGCATCTGTGCTTTCCTCAATGTATTCATTCTTTTCTTCAATTATAGGGTCCGTGCTTTCCTCGATTTTTTCTTCTTTGATGGATGAAGAATTTTCTATAGTTTCGAGTGAATCATTTTCCTCACTTTGAATAGTTTCTTCAGGTATGCTTGATTCGGTTTCTATTGTTTCACTGTCATCGGTATTTATTTCTATGGCATTCGCTTCTTCTTCCTGTTTTTCTACCAATGTTTGTTCAGATTCTGTTAATTCATTGAATATTTCACTGGCTTGGACGATAGTTGGCGTAATTAATTGAATACAACAAAGATATAAATAAAATTTTTTCAAGCAGTCACTTCCTTTCTTGCTTTCATTGATCCATTTGATTGCTAAAAAAAACCAAAAAATGAAGTGGCTTGATACGGGGATCAAGTCACTAAAAAAAGTCGTTGAGCTATTAGATTTTACTTAATCAAGAAGCCAGTAGAAAAATGTTCGATCTGTTCACGATTAGGTAAATATCTTTTTTTATTATGCATCTATGGAGCGTAGAAAAATTGTTCAATACATCTGATAATCTCTTGTATTTCTACGTACTTTCTCTCTCACTAAACATCATTGTTACCTTTATCAAACTTGATAAGATCCCATTCTTATAAATTGTGATCATCAATGATTGAAACAGTTTTATTTTTCTAAAAAAGAATAATCACTCGTAATTTCTAACAGGTACATTTTTTTGTTACCAATGAACAATACTCTATCTTTAATAATGTATACCTCTCATTTACTTATCAAAAATCACTGTTTTTTTGACGGGAATGAAAGGTTTTCCTTCCTGTATTTTCGCTTTAGCTACAAAAATACTTCACGATCTAACAAACAGCTAAGCTAGTTGCCACTTCTTCTTTCAAACAAAGCACTAATCAAAAAGGAAGGACGAAGCGCTTCTTTAAATGATCATGTCACGATAGGATAGAAAGGACTTCCCCCAAAGTTCTCCTTTTCCATTCATACGATACGAATCAATCGGTTGTTGCTATTGTCTCTGCATGTAAAAGCTAGTCTGGTATGCAAGCTATTCCCCAATTGATTTTTCTCTTACTTTATCCTACTATTTTATGATTGATGTTCCTCACTCTATTGAATCTGTCGTTCATGGTCTAATCATCTTTATGTATATTTGCACGGTTTCCAGATACTATCTATGTTTTTTCGATTCAAAGAACATTCGAAAAATGGTCTCATCTTCACTTTTATGCTGAAAGTTTTCTCGATTATGACAACAATTGATGCTTTAGATAGAAGATGAAGATATTTACAGGTTTCACCTTCTAAAGTTATGTTTACTAATTATGGGTTTAAAATGTACAGATACACTCTTTTCTTTCTCATTATCTCCCCCTTTAATTGTCAGGTTTTATATGAATAAAACCTTTCTAATTAAAATTATGCCATAAAAAAATAGTACAATCAAGAACATTCAAGTTATTTTTTAAACATGAAAAATAATAGCACTATCTTTTCATTACAAAAACAACTTTTTATATAGCGTTTTTATTGAAAAAAACATTATAAATCAGATGATAAAATCTATTACAAAAAATTAAATCACATTGTTTATGTTATTTAAAAATACATTTCCTTATAATTTATGTGAAAGAAAAAGTATTATAATCTTCCTTTTCTGTCTGTCGATAACCTAGGCTGTCGATCGAGAGGTAATAAAATAATTTTTGATATTAAGGACTATTTAAGTCGAAATACAAAGATACCTTTTTCTCGTATTTTGTGCTATACTTTTAATTCGTTATTTACGGCGGAAGGAGTAATAGACGTAATGAATGAAAGACAACAAGAACAACATCACGTGGAAGAAACGATCCATATGATCCAGCTTGAACAAAAACTACTGAATAAAAAACAACAATCACTCTCACAAGAAATGCAGGATTCTACAAAAGATACCGCAAATCATACAATTAGAATCGGTTCAAATGAATCTTTTTATGAATCTGCTGTGGAATACCGCCAACACGAGCAAGAATTGCTCTTAAAATACCATACTTTGGAAGCCCAACAAAAACGTCTACAAACGTTAGAAGTCATGAAAGGTAGCCCTTACTTTGCACGTATTGATTTTAAAGAAGAAGCAGAAAAAGAAACCCTTTATTTAGGTATTTCTTCTTTAAGAAATGTATCAGAAGAAACAATTGTTATTGATTGGCGTGCACCTATCGCTAATCTTTACTATGAAGGCGAAATCGGTCCTGCTTTTTATGAAAAGGAGACTGAAAAAATCAATGTTGAACTTTTATTAAAACGTCAGTTCAAAATTCTAGAAGGAAAAATAGTTTCGATGGTTGATACTTCTGAAATTATCAATGATGATTTTTTATTGGAGATTTTAGATGATGCGTCAAGTGCGCATATGAAAAACATTGTTTCTACGATCCAAAAAGCGCAAAATGAGATTATCCGAGATACAAAAAGCAAAGTAATGTTAATTGAAGGCATCGCTGGTAGTGGCAAAACTTCTGCCTTATTGCAACGGATTGCTTTTTTACTTTATCACAATCGTAAATGGTTGGCATCTGAAAATGTTTTACTCTTTTCCCCCAACCATCTTTTTTCTGACTATATTTCTACTGTTTTACCATCGTTAGGCGAAAGCGGCGTTCCTACACAAACGTTTAAAAACTACTTAGAGCAATTACTGCCTGAATTTTCTTTATTAGAAGAAGAACAACAAGAAATTGGCTTTTTAACTGGAGAAAAAGACCCCATCCAAACGTTCAAGAACAGTTTACAGCTGATTGCTCATGTGGATGCTTATATTGATAACATTACAAGCTTTGGTCCCTTATTTAGAGAGATGAAAATTAATGGTCGGACCATTCTATCAAAAGATGCTATTCGCAAATGGTACCAAGAAACGAATGAACTCTTACCGTTACATCAAAGGCTTTCTCTTTTGCAAACCAAACTATTAAAAAAATTAGGCGGACTACAAAAAGATGAAACACGTCAAAAATGGGTAAAAGAGTTAGCTGAAGAACAACTACAGGAATTATATGCAACTGATCCTAATTTGGAATATACAGAACAAAAGGAACAGTCTTTACGTAAAAAATTAGCTAATCAAATTGTTAAAAAAAGATTTCGTCGAATCAATCGCGGCATCAACAACTATCAATTTGTTAATATGACAAAACAATACCTTCATTTTTTACAAACAGTCCCAGCTGCACTACTATCTAAAAATGGAATTAATGACACTCTTTGGAAAAATCATTTGGGATTCCTAAAAGAAAAACTTCGTGAACGAAAATTACGTCAAGAAGATGCTGTTTTATTTTTCTTATTAATGCGACGGATTTATCCCATCACAGTGATGCAAAAAGCACGCTATATTTTTGTGGATGAGATGCAAGATTTCTCACCTGCACAAGTCGCCTTATTACGAGCGATTTATCCAAAAGCAAACTTAACTTTCTGTGGAGACTTAAATCAAAATGTCTTTGGTAATGAAACAATCACTGATTCTTTGGAGCAGTTATTCAAAGAAGAAGCAGTTACTCACTTTCAATTAACCACAAGCTATCGTTCAACAAAAGAAATCACTGACTTTGCCAATCACTTTTTAACTAAAGAAAATCAAGTAGAAACGACAGCTCGAAAAGGAGATCTTCCTTTAATCATCAAAGGAACTTCTCTAAAAAGTAGATTAGATTGGTTAAGCTCATCCCTTGAAATGAGCCAAGAAAAAACACGTTATTGGCGTACAGCAATCATTGCAAAAACACAAACAGAATGTGAAGAATTGTATGCCCAACTGCCAGATCACTTAAAGGAACGTATCCAGCTGATTTCAGATGAAACAGATTTTATGAAACGCCAAATTGTTCTTTTGCCGGCATTCTTAGCCAAAGGACTTGAATTTGATCGTGTTTTCTTGTGGAATATCAATGACATGAATTTTTCTTCCAAACAAGATAAATTGGTTCTTTACACGATGTGTACGCGAGCAATGCATGAACTTGCCTTAATTACTTCTGAAACAAAAAGCCACTTACTCGATACAATTGATCCTACCTTTTATAAAAAAAATACTTTATAAAACGACACTAAGCCTGAGTATCACAAAACAAACGTATGTTTTGTGATACTCAGGCTTAGTGATTTATTGTTCCATCCTTTACACAAATAATTCCGTGTCTGGGTATTTTAATTTTACTAATGAAAGGATCATCCGCAATTCTTCCATGTTTTCAGGATATTCAGGATCAAATATCTTACTATGGCGCCCGATCCCACCGTTGTCAATCAATCGATAAATTCGATTCCACTCAATAAATTGTTCAATGGATTGGAAATTACTGATTGGATAACCCCCACTATCAAGTATTTCTGATACACGAAAAGCTAAATAAGCACTATCAATTACCTTTGCTTTTTTAGGATCGTACTTTTTATTCTTTTCAATTAAAATTTTTTCTGGTTGATGTTTTAAGCTCCATTCTAATAAGCGAAAGAAAGCTTCCATGCGATAATTTTCTTCAAATAATCGAAAAGCTGAGTCTGAACGACGAAAAAGCAGAGGAATCAAATAATTTTTTTTGTAAATCAACATGGGCGCGCGATCAACCATACATTCAAGATAACGATTGAGGTAACCAGTTCCGACATAGTTGCCTAAACGATAACCTTCTACACCAAAATGTGCATATTTTTGTGCTAATTTGGAACAATCTGTGACATTAACAGCTAATTCTTCTATCTTTTGGTAACCGCTTAAAATACGCTCAAAAGGCTCTAAACTAATTTTTGCTTCCATAATTTTCCCCGCCTATATCCACATTACTCTATATCATTTTTCCAATAATACCTCTCTTTCAATAATAACATAGGAACAATTAGAATAGAAAAAAAATCTATTAAAAAACTGTTTTTTCAGTTGTTCATGAGATAAGAAACAATCACATTTAATTTAAAATTATTGTTATTAAATTGTCACTTAGTAAATGATCATCATATAATCAATAAAATTGATGCGAAAAATGAGGAAGTACATTCATTCTATTTAGTGGTGGATGGGACCTCAAATATTTTTAGAGTTTTCTTGTGAACATTTTGCTGACTGAGCGCCATTGATGTAATTTTTATTGAAATGAAATTACTTGTTTTCAATTTAGTTTTTATAGCTGTTTGCATACATTTATTCTCTCTAGAAATAATAGAAACATCGTAACTTTTATTTTTAAAGATTTCTGAAAAGTACAGAGTGGTTAACAAAAACACTCGAAAATCTTTTATCTTTAAATCTGGTCATTTATTTAATAATGTTTCTTTCACAATGAGACTTTCTAATAATTTTCTATTAGCAGAAGAAGTACCTGGTTTTCCTGATACTTCAAACACTTCAATTTTTTGTCCTTTTTTTCCAGAAAAATGTCGTCTTATTCGCTGACTATTGTCGTTCATACTCTCTCTAAAAGAGTAATAGTTTTTTCCTTGATATGTTTCCATAAAATATTTTCCATCAACATAAACGATAAAGCGCTTGTTTCCATTAAAATCTTCCGTGGCTAAATTTAAATAAACATACGGCGTAGCATTTCGGACTCCGTATGACAATAGTTGGGGCTTTGTTTCATTGACAAAGCGCCCTAAATAATCTGTACTGATATCAAATACTCGTTCACTAAATTCAGGAAAGTATAAATCGCTTGCCCATTGCCAAGCAGCTTTATCTGTGTGTAATAAATGATCATCAGATGGATTATATGGCCATTGAGCAACCCAACAATTTTCTTTTCCTAATCTTTGAGTATCTAACTTTCCATCCGTAAACCATGAGGCATTGGAATAGTGTATAACATTCGGATAACCTACTTGTTGAAACACTTCTTGAAAAGTAAGCGCATTGTCTGTTACTTTATCTAGATTCATCTTTGGGTTTTCACTGTCATTTACAATGACTGTATCAAATGGTAAATTTAACTCGTTCATATAGGCCAATAAAAAGTTGGCTTCGTCTTTAGTATCTTCTCCCTCATTGAACCAAGCATAATGATAAACACTCACCTTTAAACCAGCCTTTTTCGCATGTTTAATTTGTTCAGGTGCAAGCGGATTTCGATAAGAATCACCTTCTGTTAGTTTCACAACAACGCCTCTGACACCATATTTTTTCATCGTTTGATACTCTTCTACTGTTGGAACGCCATTATGTGAAGAGACATCAATAAAGTCTTTGGCTGGACGATTTGCTTCTGCTGCCGAAATGCCATTATTTGCTTCTAATGAACGTTTTTGTAACAGATTTCTTTTTTTAATTGAGTCACCTAACGTATGTTGGTTATTCTCCGTAATCGTTTCTTTTGTCATTTCAGCACTTACATGATGATTCGTGACGAACAGACAAAATAATAATCCTACTATACAATAAAAATAAACTGATACACTTCCTTTTTTCATTCAATCACTCCTTTTGTGCTATTGATCATACTTCATTATCCTAGCTTTAACCGGAAATTTAACCAGTGTTATCGCTAGTTTATACAACCACCTTTATGTATACCAGAACTGGCTAAATCTCCTCTCTATGTCGTTTGATTGTCATAAGCATTTCTATCGTTTGCCATAGCCTCATTTATCCTTCTTTTTAAAAGGTCAATGGGTGATAGCTAATTGTTGTTCTTAATGTCGTATGATGTCTCACATTATAAATAAATAACAACAGTAATTACTAAAAATATCCTAAAAGAACGTTTTGAGTTCATTTATGTCACTTTATTTATTCAAAAGTAGTTTTTAGCAGAAGCAAATCATATCTAGACATCCCTGTTGCAATAATTTGTAAGAAAGCCAAGAAGAAACTTTGATGAGGAATTATTTCTTATTGACGTGATCTATTCATTTCTCAGATAGACGAAGAAAATAGTCCTTGTTCTGCCGTTTTCTGCGTGACTATAGTTTACTCACATACAAAAAATAGCATTCATCCCCCATTTGCTAGAGCGGGGGATGAATGCTTGAATAAAGTTGACTATTCAATCAAATGAATGACTAGTCTTCTAAAGCCACATTATGGAAAACATGCTGAACGTCTTCAAGGTCTTCCAATGCATCAATCATTTTTTCAAATGTTTCTTGGTCTTCTGGTGAAAGCGTTACTTCATTTTGAGGAATCATTTGGATTTCAGCAATTGAAAAATCAGTGATTCCTTTTTCTTTTAATGCTTCTTGGATACTGTGGAAATCAGCGACTTCACCGTAAACAATGATTTGTCCATCTTCTTCCATGACATCGCGGACATCAATCTCTTTATCCATTAAGTATTCAAGAATTTCATCTGCATCTTCTCCAGCAAAACCGAAAATGGCAGTATTATCGAACATATAAGAAACTGCTCCAGAAACGCCCATATTTCCGCCATTTTTACCAAAAGCTGCACGTACATCAGCGGCTGTACGGTTCACATTGTTTGTTAACGTGTCAACAATAACCATTGAACCATTTGGTCCAAAGCCTTCATAACGTAATTCAGAGTATGTCTCATCCCCTGCACCTTTTGCTTTTTCAATCGCACGATCAATAATATGTTTAGGTACGTTGTAAGTTTTAGCGCGTTCAATGACGAAACGTAGTTTTTGGTTAGCGTGTGGGTCTGGATCACCTGATTTTGCTGCTGCATAAATTTCGATTCCGAATTTAGCATAAACTCGGCTATTATTTGCATCTTTTGCTGTTTTTTTAGCTACGATGTTTGCCCATTTACGTCCCATATTCTCACTTCGCTTTCTAATTTAATTGTTCTTTTCTGATTGTGGTTAAGTACAAAAACGTCCTGTTCCATTATACTTGTGAATGTGGATTCTGTGAAGTATTTTTTCGACACTTTTGCTTTTCATCAGTAGGAATAAGGTTTTCTGCCAAAATTCTGTTCAGGTATCTTTCCACCTAGTTGATAAATTTGATCACTTCGTACCATTAGATGGGCTATTTTTGCTTCTTTTTTGCCGATTTTTGAAAACAAAGGCAACTCTTTTTTTTCTTTTAAAAAGGATTGACCTGCTTTAGTAAATCCTAGTACATGGATGTATCTTTGAGTTTGTTGATCCAATAATTCTTCTTTTTGAATATTCAATAATACATAACATGCTAAGCGCTGGATTCTAGTCCAAGTATACCTTTTAGACTTAACTAAGGTCACAAATTCATGAAATGAAGCGGCTGATTTTGCTGCTGCCTGCATTCTAATTTCAAGACCTTCTGACATTTGGTAGATGTTTTTTAACTGTTCCAAATTAGAAGACAATAATTGATAGCGGAGAAAAGGCCAATAGTTCTCCCAAGTTTGCATTGGTTCTTCGCTTAATAACTTGGCCGTCGTTTCTGGCACAAAATCGTCTATTAAACGTTCTTCTCCTAATGCTTTGCGAATAGCAGTCGCACTAGCAATCGATTGATCCGTTAACGTTTCCTCATGATAGCCAGCGCTTTTCCTAGCAATTGGTACTAATTTCATCGGTTCTTGATAACTGGCATTTTCTTTTGCATAGCTTAGTCCTAAGATATGATTGGGCGAAGAAAAATCAAAAGTGAGTTCTGGATAAAGGTTTGTAAAAACATTCATCATTTTTTGAGGATAACTCATCGCTTGATCCGACAATTGTTGAAGTTCTTGTTGGATCTTATGTTGGTTTTGTCGCACAAATATGCCAAAATCTTCATAGGCAAAAACTATTTTTTCTTCTGTTCCAAAACATAAATAGTTGCAATTGAGCATTTGTAAAAGCTGAACTGCTCCTTTAGCGAAGTAATCAGCGGATTGCACAGACCACTCTACTGGTAGTTCAACAACAAGATCTACGCCGTTATGAAGCGCAGATTTTGCTCTGGACCACTTGTCTAAAATTGCTGGTTCACCACGTTGCAAAAAATTACCACTCATAACTGCTACCATAAGATCTGCACCAGTTTGTTTCCTAGCCATCTCGGCGTGATAACGATGGCCATTGTGAAAAGGATTATATTCTACAATAATGCCACAAACGTTCATCGCTTTTCCTCCACTTATCTAAGTTTTATTGCACCAACTCTCTTGAGCCATCGTATGTCTGTTGAGTGATTAAGCTCATTTAATGGTCGGTTCAGCTCGTCAAAAAAATTGTTTTACTGAGATACTTCAAGTTTTTTTATCCTGATAGTTTAAAAAGAAATCTTTTTCTATACGGCATCATGCCTATAAAGTAAGCCCGAAAAATCAAAAACAAAAAGCTGTTTTCGAATTTTCGAGCTTAATTTTTGAAACAAAGCAACTCATTTTGCATGGATGTTTTCATTCCTTATAGGCCACAAAGAAAAGCCGTTTTGTCTCTTCGTTTGGTTGCTCATCCGTAAAATCAGCAAAGGTTTCCACTCTAGCAAAACCACTATTTTCTAACATTCTAAAGTAGTTATCTAAAGAGTACGTCTGCTCTTGATGAAGTTCATCTTCACGAATGAATTTGCCAGGTTCTTGTGGATCTTCCACAAAAAAAGTTAAGAAATGTTCGATGCTATGCTTTTCTTTTCCTGGATAGCTATCCCATAAAAAGGCAAAGTTTTCAGTTTGATAATGATAACTATATTCTGGAAAAACAGTCTCAATTTGATAAATGGAATGGACATCAAACAAAAAGCATCCATTTTCTTCTAACGCTTGATACACTTCATCAAATACTTGTTGCACCTCTTGTTCGTTCTTCATGTAACATAAAGAATCAGAAAAACAAGTGATCGCTTGATATTGACCAATTTCAGATAAATCAAGCATATTTCCTTCAACAAATTGAATCGCTGTTTGTTCTTCAAACGCACGTTGACTAGCAACCATCAGCATCTCTTCTGAAAGATCCAGCCCAGTTACATTGTATCCGTCTTTAGCAAAAGCCACTGCCAAAGCACCTGTCCCACAAGCGAGTTCTAAAATGTTCTTAGTACCACTTGGCAAATGACGTTTGGAAAAGTCCAACCATTGCTGGTATAACGTCTCATCCATCACTTCATCGTAGACAAAGGCAAAAGTTTCATAAGCCATATTAATCTAACCATTCATCTAGGTCGACAAGTGGTGCATCAGACCATAATTTTTCTAAGTTATAAAAACTTCTTTCAGGGGCGTGAAAAACATGGACGATCACATCGCCTAAATCAATCAAAATCCATTTTCCGCCTTCTTTTCCCTCGATACGTTTTACTTCAAACTTGTTTTCTTCTTCTTTTTCAATGATCTCTTCGGTAATGGCATGAAGTTGTCTTTCACTATTTGCCGAACAAATCATAAAATAGTCAGCTAATAAAGAAACTTTTCTTACATCTAAAGCGACAATGTCTTCTGCACGTTTAGAATCGGCAGCTTTTACTGCGATTTTTAGTTGTTCTTTGCTATTGATGGTCAATTCCTCCTAATGAGTAGCCATTACTTTTTAGCTACCCAATGATTATATGTTTCAATTGATTTTGGATTAATCTGTTGTTCTTGTTCAATTAAATGTGCCAATGTACGTTTTGTCTCAAACGCTACAGCCTCGTCTAAGTCAAGTAAAGCAATCTCTCTTGCATCTTGAACACCGGGAAACGAGCGATTTGGTTCAATGTAATCAGCTACGTAAATAATTTTATCTAATAAAGACATCTGAGCCGCTCCTGTCGTATGAACACGGATGGCTTGAAGGATTTCTTCATCAGTGATGCCAAGTTCTCTTTCTACAAATGAGGCACCTATCAATCCATGCCAGATTGCATTTCCATACTGGAGTAACGCTGGATCGTATCCCTCTCGTTTGATGACTAAAATAAATTCCTCATCAGGACGTTCTTTGGCATAATCGTGAGTTAAAGCAGCGATACTAGCTTTTTCTGTGGAACAGCCATATTTTGCTGCAAGAGCAATGGCTGTTTCCTCCACACCAAGAACATGTTGAAAACGCCGTTCACTCATTCTCATCTGAACTTTTTGCATTAAGGTTTCTCTTGAATAGGCCGTGTATTCTTCACTATAGTTCATTTTGATATAGCCCTTCTTTCTGGATATATTCAATGACTTTATCTGGAACGAGATAACGCACAGAACAGCCTTGTTGAATTTTCTGACGGATTTTCGTTGAACTGATATCAATGGTCGGAACGTCTACCCAAATAACCGGATACGGCGTTTCTATTTGATAGCCTGTTCGACGAATACCAACAAAATGAACCATGGTTACTAATTCGTCAATTTTATACCATTTCGGCAGATATTCCACCATATCCCCACCGATAATAAAATAATAATCAGTATCAGGATTATTTTGTATCAAGGCTTTCATCGTATCATAAGTATAGCTTTTGCCTTTTCGAGATAACTCGATCGTTTCTATTTTTAAAAAAGGATTATCAGCTATCGCAAGTTCAAGCATGTTTAAGCGATGAGATGCAGCAATCGTCGGTTTTTCATCCACATGAGGCGGTTGATAAGAGGGCATCAAGTAGACCTCGTCTAATCCTAAGTTTTTACCCGCCTGTTCTGCCATAACTAAATGTGCCAAGTGGATAGGATTAAAGGTACCACCTAAAATACCAACTTGCTTACGTTTCTCAAAAATTTGAGGCATTTCTTGTGGGAATACTTGAGATTCGACAAAAGCTTTTGCTTGCGATTTCATAATCGTCACTCCTTAAATAGCTTTGACTTCTTTTGAAAGACGTTGATATTTCTCCTTTGAAGAAGGCTTATAGAGTACAAGGACTCGTCCAATAATTTGAACGACCTCACATGCCACGGTTTCTTCTAAAACTTCAGCAACCTCTTGAGGGATTTCGTCCGTATTTTGTAATAAAGAGACTTTGATCAATTCGCGTTTTTCCAACGCTTCTTCAATTTGCACCATCATTGCTGAGTTGATGCCACCTTTACCAATTTGAAAAATTGGTTGTAAATGGTGTGCCTTACTCCGTAAAAATCTTTTTTGTTTTCCTCTTAAACTCATATTGTTCCTTCTTCCTTAAATCAATGCTTTTCTTTTCATTACATTCACACCTTTTGGCGCCCACCCAGCAACCACTGCTGGTTGTGTCACCGTGATCCAACCTAATCCAGCAAATACGATATCGGTTTTTTCTTTCACAGAAAATTCAAAACGAACAAGTTCTGGAAAATCAGTGACTTCATCTGGACGAGGCGGCTGTAATAAGCCCCCAACATGTTTTTCATAAAAATTATCTGCTTTTTCCAACTTTGTGCGGTGAAGGTTAAGATCATTGGAAACATAAGCAATAAAAGAACCACGTTGACCACTCACAAAGTCAAAGCGTGCTAATCCGCCTAAAAAAAGTGTTTGTCCTTCATTTAGTTGGTAAACTTTCGGTTTGATTTCTTTAGTTGGTGCAATCATGCGTAAATCTTTTTTTCCTAAGTAATGAGCCATTTGGTAACGATGAATAATCCCTGGTGTGTCAATCAAAAAATGGCCATCATCAAGAGGAATCTCAATTTTATCTAAGGTCGTACCTGGAAACTGGGAAGTTGTAATAACATCTTTTACTCCGGCCGTATTCTTAATAATTTGATTAATCAATGTTGATTTTCCAACATTTGTGACACCGACAATATAAACGTCACGACCTTCGCGATACTCTTCGATTTTTTTAAGAAGAGTTTCCATTTCATTGGCTTTTTTTGCACTTGTTAATAACACTTCAACGGGTCTTAGTCCAGCTTCATGCGCACGTTCTTTCATCCATTGAATCATTTTTGGCTTTTTCAAAGATTTAGGTAAAATATCTACTTTGTTTCCTACTAAAAGCACTGGATTATTTCCAACAAAACGGTGCAACCCAGGGATCAACGAACCGTTAAAGTCAAAAATGTCCACTACATTCACTATCAAGGCATCCTTTTGTCCTAATTCATTTAGCAAACGTAAAAAGTCATCGTCTGTCAAAGAAACATCTTGAATCTCATTATAGTGTCTCAACCGAAAACAACGTTGGCAATAAACTTCGCCTGTTTCTAATCCTTTTTCTAATGCTGCTTTTGGTGTATATCCTAATTCATTTGGATGTTCGGTTTGAATCACTGCTCCACAACCGATACACTGTAATTCTTCATTCATTTTATTCCACCTCGCCAGCCCATATCAGGATTATGTGCTAATAAATAGGCCATGATTTTACGTTCCCAAAAACGATTGAATCGTGTTTTCCAACTATCTGTTTCAATGATTGGTTTTACTAAAATACTTCTAATACCCGCACGATTTGCTCCGCGGATATCTGTCATGATCTGATCACCGATCATCACTACTTCATCATTTGAAAGATTTAACTGTTTCTTGGCACGATTGATCCCTATTGCTAATGGTTTCAACGCTCGAGCAACATACAGTAATTCAAATTTATCAATGGCTCGTGCTACTCGTTCAGAGCTATTGTTTGATACAACAACCACTGGGATACCTGCATTTCTCATTTCTAAAATCCAATCTAGTAACTCTTCAGTCCCATCAGGATTGTTCCAAGCGATCAAGGTGTTGTCTAAGTCTGTTAGAACTGCTTTAATCCCTAATTTTTTTAATTGTGCAGGGGTAATTTTGTAGATGGCGTCTACCATCCATGTCGGTTTATAATTTGAAAACATTTTGTCTCCTCATCTGCAAAAAATGAAGGAGCACGAAATGTACTCCTCAGCCCCATATTATACTGCATTCTATTAAAAAAAACTACCTCTACATCCGATTCCTTTTTTTGAATAAACAAATTTTAACAAAAAAATGACGAGTGAACTTCTGTTGCTTTGCCAGAAGTTCACTCGTTGAAACGATTATTTTTTATAAAATTTTCGATAAAAAATCGGCAGTACGTGGGTGTTTTGTTTGCTCAAAAATTTCAGTAGGCGTTCCTTCTTCCACAATAATGCCACCATCCATGAAAAGAAGTCGATTGCTCACTTCTTTTGCAAAACCCATTTCATGCGTTACAATAACCATCGTCATTCCTTCTTTAGCTAATTGCAACATGATTTCTAACACTTCGCCCACCATTTCAGGATCCAAGGCGGAAGTAGGTTCATCAAATAGCATGACATCGGGTTGCATCGCTAATGATCGAGCAATAGCAACACGTTGTTGTTGCCCACCAGATAGTGACTGCGGATAAGCATCTGCCTTATCTGATAATCCTACTTTTTTCAGTAAATCTCTAGCAACCATTTCTGCTTCTTTTTTAGATACTTTTTTTACTTTTACTGGTGATAACATAATATTTTCTAATACGGTCATATTAGGAAACAAATTAAATTGTTGAAAAAC
Organism: Enterococcus villorum; assembly: GCF_007990225.1. Taxonomy (GTDB): domain Bacteria; phylum Bacillota; class Bacilli; order Lactobacillales; family Enterococcaceae; genus Enterococcus_B; species Enterococcus_B villorum. The sequence continues at coordinate 43,539 of NZ_BJWF01000008.1, forward strand.
CATTCCTACTTTTTCTCTTGTTTTAAAGATATCATTTTGCTTATCTGTAATGACCGTACCTTCAAATTTGACTTCACCTGAAGTTGGAACTTCTAATAAGTTCATACATCTTAACAAAGTACTTTTTCCTGAACCCGATGGACCTAATAGCACGACGACTTCGCCAGAATAAATTTTTGTATTGATATCTTTCAAGACTTCATTTTCACCAAATTTTTTACTTAAATGTTTTATTTCAATCAATGCTTTATTCATTTTATTCGCTCCCTATCCCTGATATCCTTTCCCTAGTTTTTTCTCCCATAGATTCAACAAACGTGAAGTAGCAAATGTCATCACAAAATAGATGGCTGCTGCTACAAAGTAGGGCTCTAATGGAATGTATGAGTTGGAAATCACGATTTGAGCTGCTCCCATTAATTCATTGATACCAATGGCAGTTAAAAGGGAAGAATCTTTGATCAACGTAATAAACTCGTTTCCTAAAGGAGGTAAAATGTTTCTTAGTGCTTGTGGCAAAATCACATAGCGCATCGTTTGTGCTGGACGCAAACCTAAAGAATAAGAGGCTTCTGTTTGTCCATAATTCACCGCTAAAATTCCTCCACGAATAATTTCAGCTACGTATGCCCCAGAATTCAAAGACAACACAACCATTCCTGGGAGCAAGCGTCCAAGATCAACAGTTAAAACACCTACTTCAACACTTTGTGAAGGAAAAAAACGTTGGAGTAATAAAAAACCAATCATAATTTGCAAAAGCATCGGTGTTCCTCGCAATACCTCAATGTAAATATTTGCGAAAACATTCATTGGTTTATTTTTAGCTAGTTTCAGCAAGGCCATCACTAAACCAATGCAAGTGCCGAAAATAATCGTACTAATTGAAATCATCATTGTAATTCCTGTACCGGATAAAAAGTAAGGAAAATATTTATCTAAAAAGGAAAAATCCACGCTTCTTTACCTCTATTCTGTCGCTGCTTTTTCAGCTAATTCATTGTTTTTTTGAATAAATTCTTCAATTTTCCCTTCATCAGTCAACTTTTTGATGATGCGGTTCAATTCTTTTTGTAACTTGCTTTCTCCTTTAGGCAAGGCAATAGCGAAAGCTTCATCTGCTGATGGTTCAAGAGCAATATCCGCAATCATCAGCTCTGGATTTTGAGCAACATATGACTCGGCAATTGTTTTTTCAACAACCATTGCATCCAGCGAACCTTGCTTGACTTCAACGATCATATTTAGCAGTTTATCAATCGTAACAATTTTTGCCTCTTTGATTTGTTCTTTGACAATATCTTCTTGAATAGATCCTTTTTGAGCACCTACGTTTTTGTTTTTTAGCGAACTGGTACTAGTATAAGTGTCCTTATTCTTTTTATTGATAATCACTACTTGCGGGGGATTATAATAATTATCTGTAAAATCGAATTGTTTTTTTCTTTCATCTGTTGCTGAAATAGCTGAAATAGCTATATCAGCTTTTCCTTCTTTTAAAGAAGCTAAAACTGTATTGAAACTCATATCAGAAACTTCTACTTTGACACCTAATTCTTTTGCAATCGCCGTGACTAAATCAATATCTGAACCTACGATTTTATCTTTCCCGTCAATCATCGTATGAAACTCAAACGGTGCATAATCAGCTGATGTGGCTACTTTTAACACACCACTTTCTTTAATGGCTGCTAATTTATCCGTTGTTTTGTCCGTTGCATTCCCACTACTTCCACATGCGCTTAAAGTGACTAAAGCCATAAGTGTAGCAATGACTCCTAAAAATTTTTTCATTCTGTTTCCTCCTGCTATGAAACTTTTTTGATAAGTGAGGTTATTATAGCATGAAATTTTCAAAAAAAAAGCATTTTTTGTATATTTATTTAAAAAAATGTATTTTAAATACAGTAAAATGTATATATTGCCTATTTAAGAATAATTATTTTAGAGTTATTATTAATAAAATGAAAAAAGACAAGGCAAAAGTAACAATCACTTTTGCCTTGTCTATAAAATTCGTGTAAATGATATTTCAAGTATCAGTTCCTTGAAATAAACCTAAAAATGCTAAAATATGAAAAGCTATTTTTCTCTGTCCGTTCTTATTGCTTGATGCAGACCAGCCTTTTCACGACCTCTATTAAAATTTACGGAATCTTTGGTAGCGTCGTTCGATCAAGTCTTTGGTTGAATATTGACATAATTCCGTCAGTTTTTCAATTAAAGCTTTTTGCATCATGCGACTCACTTTTTCTTTGCTTAATGGTTGACCATTAAAAGTTTCAGGAATGACACGGTCAATCACGTCTAATTCTAAAAGTTCAGCCGCTGCTACTTTCATCAGCTCAGCTGCCTCAGCTGCGCGACTGCCATCTTTCCAGAGGATCGATGCAAAACCTTCTGGAGATAAGACAGCATAAATTGTCTGCTCTAACATCCATACTTCATCTGCTAAACCAAGAGCTAATGCACCACCACTACCACCTTCGCCAATAATAATTGCTAGAATTGGAACTTTCAGATCAGACATTTCTAAAAGATTGCGCGCAATTGCTTCGCCTTCTCCACGTTCTTCTGCTCCAATCCCACAGTAAGCGCCTGCCGTGTTAATCAATGTGATAATTGGCCGATTGAATTTTTCTGCCTGTTTCATCAATCTTAAGGCTTTACGATAGCCTTCAGGATGAGGAGAACCAAAATTTCTACGAATATTTTCTTGTAGATCTCGTCCTTTTTGTATGCCAATTATAGTTACTGGCTTGCCATCTAATTTAGCGATACCGCCTACGACTGCTTCATCATCGCCAAATAACCGATCGCCATGAAATTCTTGAAATCCTTCAAAGATATCTTCAAAAAAGTCCAGACTCGTCCAACGATCTTTATCACGAGCTAGTTGGACGATCTCATGCGCTGCTTTATCCATGATTGATCCAACCTTTCTGCGTGTGCATTTCTAGTAAATGATGAATGGTTTCTTTTAGCTCTTTTCTAGGAACGATTTTATCGACAAATCCATGTGCCAGTAAAAACTCAGCTTTTTGAAAATCTTCTGGCAACTCTTGCTTAATGGTTTGTTCGATAACTCTTCTACCAGCAAAACCAATCAAACTTTGCGGTTCAGCAAGAATAACATCGCCTTCCATCGCAAAACTAGCAGTAACGCCACCTGTCGTTGGATCCGTTAAAATGGTTAAATAAAATAAGCCAGCATTACTGTGACGTTTAACCGCTGCAGATATCTTAGCCATTTGCATCAAAGAAAAAATTCCTTCTTGCATTCTAGCTCCTCCTGAGGCGGTAAATAAAACAACTGGTAACCCTGCTTGTTCCGCTCGCTCAAAAAGTCGTGTAATCTTTTCACCGACAACCGTTCCCATGCTTCCCATAATAAAATTAGAGTCCATAACTCCTACCGCAAACGACAGTCCAGCAATTGTCGCTTTCCCAGTCAATACGGCTTCATGTAAACCAGTTTTTTCTTGCATGATTTGAATTTTCTTCTCATAATCAGGAAAGTTTAACGGGTCTTTTGTCGTTAGATCTGTATCCCATTCTTCTAAACTTTTTTCGTCAATGATCAATGCTAAGCGTTGCCACGCACCAATACGAAAATTATAACCGCAATGAGGGCAAACTTTTTCATCGCCAATATCTTTGGTGTAAATGATATGTTTACAGTTTGGGCATTTTGCCCACATGTTATCTGGAATAGACGGCGCATTCGTTGGATGTTCTTCTCTGTTTGGATTGATTCGAATGTATTTTTTCTTTTTGAATAAAGCCATCTACTCTTCTCCTATCTCCGCTTCTGGTGTCCAGTGTGGTAAAAATTCTTCTTGTAAAAATGCAGTGCTATAATCTCCAGCAATAACTGCTGGATGACTAATCAAATCCATCTGAAATTCAGCATTTGTGATGACCCCATCGGTCACAATCTCACTTAACGCTCGCTGCATTTTCATTAACGCTTCAAAACGCGTATCTGCGTGAACGATCACCTTGGCGATCATTGAGTCGTAATAAGGTGGAATGGTATAGCCAGAATAAACCGCACTGTCTACTCGAAGACCCATCCCTCCGGCTGGTAATAGCAAGTTTTTAATTGTTCCTGGGGATGGTGCAAAATGAAAAGCTGGATTTTCAGCATTGATTCGACATTCAATGGCATGTCCAGAAAACACTACATCCTCTTGCTTGATTTCTAATGGCAACCCCGCAGCAATTTCAATTTGTTTTTTGACTAAATCAATGTTGGTAACCATTTCTGTGACAGGATGTTCGACTTGAATCCGAGTATTCATTTCCATAAAATAAAATTCGCCTGCTTCATCCATCAAAAATTCAATGGTTCCAGCATTTTCATAATGAACTGCTTTGGCCGCTCGAACAGCTGCGGCTCCTAATTGTTCTCTTTTACCTTTTGAAATAACAACTGAAGGCGACTCTTCTAACACTTTTTGATTGTTTCGTTGAAGCGAGCAATCACGTTCCCCAAGATGAAGAACATGCCCGTAATGATCACCTAAAATTTGTACTTCAATATGTCTAGCTGGATAAATGATTTTTTCTAAATACATTTCATCATTTCCAAAAGCTGCGGCAGCTTCTTGTTGTGCAGAAGAAAAATGCTGTGGCAGTTCTTCTTTTGACAAGACTTTACGAATACCTTTTCCACCACCACCTGCGGCAGCTTTAAGCATGACCGGATAACCAATCTTATCCGCTACTTCTAGGGCTTCTGTAACTGTTGACAATACCCCGTCACTTCCTGGGATAACAGGAACATTAGCTTCTTGCATCAAGCGACGGGCATTGATTTTATTTCCCATCGCATCAATTGTTCGACTTTTCGGACCAATAAACGCGATATTGCATTCTTCACACATCGAAGCAAAGCGGCTATTTTCTGACAAAAAGCCAAACCCAGGATGGATCGCTTCTGCTTGAGTCACGATGGCAGCACTCAAGACTTCTTGCACATTCAAATAAGAGTCTGTTGCTTTAGCAGGTCCAATGCAGATGGCTTCATCCGCTAATTGAGTGTGCAATGCATCTGCATCTGCTTGTGAGTATACAGCTACCGTCTGGATCCCAAGCTCACGGCAAGCGCGAATAATTCGTACGGCGATTTCACCACGATTAGCTATCAAAACTTTTGAAAACATAACTCACCTATCCAATCATAAAAGTTAATTCAGCTTCAGCAACTTTTTTGCCGTCCACTTTTGCAATTCCTTTTCCAATGCCAGCAGAAGATTTGATTTTAGTAATTTCTACTTCAAGATACAAAGTATCTCCTGGTGTTACTTTTTGGCGAAATTTTGCTTTATCTAAACCACCAAAGTAAGCTGTTTTACCTTTGAATTGTTCTAAAGAAAGTAAAGCTACTGCACCTGCTTGAGCCATTGCCTCGACAATCAAAACACCTGGCATAACAGGTTCTTCTGGAAAGTGACCTTGAAAAAATGGCTCATTGATTGTTACATTTTTTTTAGCAATAATTCGTTCGCCTTCGACCATTTCTTCTACTCGATCAATCAGCAATAGCGGATAACGGTGTGGAATAATGGCTTTGATTTCTTGTATGTTCATACGTTCCCTCTTCCCTTTTACTTAACTTGGTTGAATCCTAAACAACGGTTGTCCATATTCAACAACAGCTTCATTTTCAACACGAATGTCAACGATCTTACCATCAACTTCACTGGTAATTTCATTCATTAACTTCATCGCTTCAATAATACAAATGACTTCACCTTTTGCTACATTGTCACCGACTGATTTAAATTGTGGTTTATCTGGAGCTGGTTGTAAATAGACGATCCCTACAATCGGTGACGTTACTTCCAAACCATCAAAAGTTTTTTGTGTGTCCTTTGCTACTTCAGGTTTTGTTTCATCCATTGTCGTTTGTTGTGGCTGTCTTTTGGGAACCATTTCAGTTTCTTGATAACTTTCTGTAATAACTGGTGTAGGACTTACTGTACTCATTCCACGACTAGCTTCATTTTTATTCATATATAATTCAAAGTGACCTTCTCTTAAATCAAACTCAGTTAAAGAAGATTGGTCAAATTGACTGACTAATTCCTTGATTTCATTGATATTCAAGTTTATTCCTCCCAGCGTTTCATACACAAGACCGCATTATGACCACCAAAGCCTAACGAATTACTCATCGCATAAGTAATTTGTGCCGGTTTGCTTTCATTAATCACTACATTTAAATCAATTTCTGGATCTTGTTTTTGAACATTGATGTTTGGTGGAATAAATTGATGCTCAAGAGCCATTAAAGTGGCCAAAGCCTCAATACCACCAGCTGCCCCTAATAGATGGCCAGTCATTGATTTTGTACTACTCACATAAGTATCTTTGAATGATTCACCTAGAGCAATTTGAATGGCTTTTGCTTCTGCTTGATCGTTAGCCGGTGTACTTGTTCCATGTGCATTGATATAACCAACTTCTTTTGGTTCAATACCGGCTTCTGCCATAGCTAATTTCATGGCTTTTGAAGCACCTGATCCATCAGGTGTAGGAGCAGTCATATGGTAGGCATCACAGTTAGAGCCATAGCCAACGATTTCACCATAGATTTTAGCCCCACGAGCTTTAGCATGTTCTAAAGACTCAATAACTAAAACACCAGCACCTTCCCCCATAACGAAGCCGTTACGGTCTTCATCAAATGGAATAGACCCACGATTTGGCTCTTGTGCGGTAGATAATGCAGTTAACGCAGCAAAACCAGCAATCCCCATTTCACAAATGGTTGCTTCCGTTCCGCCAGCAAGAATGACATCTGAATAACCATGCTTGATGTTACGGAATGCTTCACCAATAGCATTAGTTCCACTGGCACAAGCCGTAACAATTGCTGTACAAATCCCTTTTGCTCCAACTCTTAATGCAATGTTTCCAGCAGCCATGTTGGCAATTGCCATTGGCACAAACATTGGCGAAACACGTTTTGGACCTTTTTCATGCATTCGAATGACTTGGTTTTCAATCGTTGGCAAACCACCGATACCTGATCCGACAATCACACCAAAACGATCTTGATCCAGTTCATTTTTATTTAATCCACTCATTCCCATCGCTTCTAGCGCTGCATAAATGCCATAAATGGAAAACATATCCATTCGTTTGCTGTCTTTTTTCACAAAATATTTATCATATGGGAAATCTTTCACTTCACCAGCAAGTGTGATACCAGTTTCTGTGGCATCAAATTTTGTAATAGGAGCAATTCCATTTGTTCCTTTTTGTAAACTATCTAAAAAGCTTTCAGCATCATTACCAATTGGCGAAGTGACACCGTAGCCAGTAATTACTACTCGATTCATTAATTGATTTCCTCCTTTTATCCGTGCATCACTAGTCCGCCATCAACATTGATGACCTGACCTGTAATATAAGGACTTTTCGCTAAGAAAATGGCTGCATTCGCTACATCTTCCACACTACCAAAACGTTGGAGCGGAATTTGTTTCACTACTTGTTCTTTAACTTTATCGGATAAAACTTCTGTCATATCAGTGGCAATAAAACCTGGAGCGATTGCATTGCAGGTCACCCCTCTTGCTGCTGCTTCACGAGCTACTGATTTTGTAAATCCAACGACACCTGCTTTACTTGCCGCATAATTAGCTTGCCCCACGTTGCCGATCAATCCAGAAACACTTGATAAATTGATGATTGTTCCCATACGTTTTTTCAACATTTTCTTTAAGACATGTTGTGTCATATTAAATGTACCTGTTAAATTGATATCTAAACAAGATTTAAAATCTTCGGCTGACATACGCATAAGTAACTTGTCATTCGTCACCCCAGCATTATTGATTAATATGTCAATTGAACCAAGTTGTTTTTCTGCCTCATCAATCATCAAGCCAGCTTTTTCGTAATCTGAAATGTCTCCTGAAACACCAATACAATTTACACCTTGCGCTTTGATTTCATCAATTTTTTCTACAGGAATTTCTTTTCGACCATTCAAAACGATATTTGCTCCTGCTTTTGCAAAGGCCATCGCCACAGCTGCTCCGATTCCTCTCGTACTACCTGTAATAAATACATTTTTTCCTGTTAGCTCCATAACATACCTCCGATACTTGATATTGTTTCTTCAAAAGTTTGTTGATTTTCTACTCTTAACACGGGGATTGTTTTGTCGATTTTTTTCATAAAACCACTTAGTACCTTACCAGGACCTACTTCAATCACATGTTCAATCCCAAGTTCTTTCAACTGTTGAATACTTTCATAAAAATGAACCGGCTTCATCACTTGTTGTTCAAGTAGAGTCGGTATTTGGTCTTTTTTCATTATTTCAGTAGTGGTATTACTGATAACTGGGATTTTAGGTTCATTAAAAGCAATCGTTTTTAGTTCGACAGCTAACTTTTTAGCTGCTGGCGCTAAAATTGCTGTATGGAAAGGACCACTTACATTTAGTGGAATCATTCGTTTTATCCCTTTTTCTTGTAAAATTCGTACTGCTTCATCGACTGCTTTTTCTTCACCACCAATAACAATTTGTTGTGGGGTGTTGTAGTTGGCCGGTGAAACGATACCATATGCTTGGGCTTCTAAACAACTTTCTTCGATCACTTCTACTGGTGCATTCATAATTGCTACCATTTTGCCACTTCCAACTGGAGCAGCTTCGGTCATATAAGCGCCTCGTTTTGCCACTAACACTACTGCTTCACCAAATGTCAAAGCTTCACTTGCAACTAAAGCAGAATATTCTCCTAAACTTAAACCTAATGCAGCTTGAGGCATGATTCCTCGTTCTTTTAATAAACGATAAAAAGCAATACTTACGGTTAAAATCGCTGGCTGAGTATAAATGGTTTGATTCAATCGTTCATTTTCTGAAAAGCATAGTTCAGCCATATCATAGCCTAAAAGATCACTTGCTTCCTCAAACGTTTCTTTTACAGTGGTTTCATGGTATAAATCTTGTCCCATTCCTTGGTATTGAGCGCCTTGACCACTAAATAAAAATGCTGTTTTCATCTGTTTTTCTCCAATGTTCTTAGGATAACGGTTCATTAAAAAAGACCAAGACATCCCTATTTAAGGAAAATGTCCCAGCCCCCAACCTAATCTTAATGATTATGCAGTTTGTTTTTCGACATACGTTACTAAATCTTGAACTGTTTTGATGCCGTCTTCTGTTTCGATTTTTACGTCAAATTCATCTTCGATTTCATTGATAATTTGGAATAAATCTAAGCTATCAGCTTCCAAGTCTTCTTGGATGTTTGTTGTTAATTTGATTTCTTCTGTTTCTTTTCCTAATTCTTCTGCAATAATTTCTTGAATTTTTTCGAATACCATAATTTATATTCCTCCGATATTGTTTACAATTTTATGTTTTTTTATCAGTTTACAGTTCCATGAGGATGCTTCCCCATGTTAATCCTCCACCGTAACCTGTAAATACTACTTTTTGTTTTTGACCTAACTTGATTTTTCCACTAGCTACCGCTTCATCTAAAAGAATTGGAATACTTGCAGCAGAAGTATTTCCATATTTATCCATATTTGTTAAAAATTTTTCTTGTGGTATCTTTACTTTTCGTGCAATTTTCTCAATGATTCTAAGATTTGCTTGATGCAAAAGTAGATAATCAATTGGCACGTTCTGGGTTATGTCTTTAATATTTTTCGCAACGTCTCTTACCGCAAAATCAAAAATATCTCTTCCGATCATTTTCAGATAAAAAGAACTTTCTAAATTTTTCGAGTAGACAGGCGAGTGATTGGAATGGTAACCAGCTGTTAATGCTGTACCTCGTGTTCCATCTGCTGCTAGATGTTCCGCTATTAATTTTTGTTTTGGACCAGCTTCCAATAATATGCCACCAGCACCATCACCAAATAATACAGCGGTTGATCGGTCAGACCAATCAATCATCTTAGATAGTGTTTCGCCACCAATAACGAGTCCTTTACTTGAACCGCAACGGATCATTTTCTCAGCTAAACTTAAAGCATAAACAAATCCAGAGCAGGCTGCACTTATATCAAATGCGAATGCTTTTGTTGCCCCTAGTTTGCCTTGAACTTGAACAGCTACAGATGGTGTTGCAAAATCTGGAGACATTGTTGCCACAATAATAAAATCGAGTTCTACAGGATCAATGTTCCTTTTTTTGATCAATTGTTCTGCTACTAAATAGCAAAGATCAGAAGTTTCTTGGTCTGTGACGCAACGTCTTTGTTTGATACCTGTTCGAGATGAAATCCATTCATCTGAAGTGTCCATCATTTTAGAAAGATCATCGTTGGTAATGATTTTTTCGGGAAGGACACTAGCTGTTGCTGTGATCGTTCCAAATTGTTCCATTAAAAATCCTCACTTGTAATCTCGCAAAAAATCATGCAAGTTTTTCAATGCAGCCAGTAAAGCTTGTTGTTCATTTGTAGCCATACTATCCAAAATATTTTTGACCATTTCTCGATGAAAATGTTGGTGGACACGATATAAAAGTTTACCTTTTTTCGTTAAACCTAATTTCACCACGCGTCGATCATCTTCACTCCGGATACGTTCAACATAGCCTTTTCTTACTAACTTATTGATAGCAGTGGTCAAGGTTCCAACAGTAATCGACAGTTCTTTGGCTACTTCTGAAGTCGTTTTTTTCTTGTACATACCGATTGCCTCGATCGTATGCATCTCTGTGATTGACAAATCTTTGAATTGAGATTTTTTTAATTCAGATTCCTCGATTGTCAAAATATCATTGAACACACTAACAAGATAATCATTTACTGTTTTTAAATCTGGTTCCATGTTCCACCGTCCACTAATTAGTTTGATTATCAAATCATTTGATGTTCAAACTATATCTTAACTTTTTTCAAAATGCAACCTTAAAACTTCATTTTTTTTAGTTATGATATTTTTCTAAGAAAAGCCTCATTTTAAAACCCTATAAAATCAGCTTTTATCACATTAAAATTAAAAAATTAAGTGAAATAAATATTTTGATTATCAAACTATTTACTTCTGAACTTTCATAATCGAAACAGTTGTTCCATTCATCTAAATTTGGTATAGTATTTTTTGATAAAAAAGGAGAAAAAGCATTGAAAGAAAAAGTCAAACAACTTCCTATGCTCCCAGGTGTCTATTTAATGAAAGATCATACTGGAACCGTTATATATGTAGGAAAAGCAAAAAAGTTAAAAAATCGAGTGAGCAGTTATTTTCATCATAGTAATCAGCACACAAAAAAAGTACGACGCTTAATTCATCACATCGAAGATTTTGATTACGTTGTAGTAGATACCGAACTAGATGCTTTGTTATTAGAATGTAAATTAATTCAGTATTATCGTCCCTTTTACAACCACCAAATGAATTATTTCAGTAATTATAATTATTTACATATTTCAAATGATGGTTTTTCTCTCTCTGATACACCACTTAGTAAGACTTATGGGCCCTTTCGTCTTTATAAAAAAATGCCTATTATCCTTCGAATCTTAGAAGAAACTTATCAGATGCCTTGGCTTTCTGATATTAGTCTTTTGGCGTTGCAAACTCAATTACCAGAGATGGCGCAGCTTACATTGGAACAAAAGAAAAAAGAAATTCAAGGGCTTTTGCAAGGACGAAACAAGAAATTAGTGTCTTACTTAAAAAAAGACAAAACCATTTTATTCAAAATTTAAATTTTGAAAAAGCAGCACTGATCCAACAAGACATCGAACTATCCACTGCTTTCATCAGAAGAATTAAAGAACAGAAAATTTTTTTAAGAACACCGCGAATCACTTTCTCTGTCCCATTAGCAACAGATGAGACGAAGCGAAAACATTATTTGATTTGTTATGGACAACTTGCGGAGACTAGCATTACTTCTCAAGGTGTATCTCCTCAATTTTATTATGAAAAAAAGGAGGAAAAATTGTCTTTAAAGCGACAATTATTGAAAGAAGAAATTGATCCTGTCTTGATTTTGATGAGTTATCACAAAAAGATTAAAGCTCAAATCGAGACTCATGTAGTAGAATAATAAATCAAAAAAAGACTTGATTGTCCAAAATGATTATTCCTTCAAGTCTTCGTTTGACTATTATTTTTCAAAGATCCATAATATTTTTACAAACTCACCAAGGAAAGTCTTAGTTTTTTAAAAACAATACTTGTTTTTCTATACTTTCCCTTCTATAGAAATATCAAAAAATCTCGAAAACAACTTTACTTGTTTTCGAGATTTTCAGTTTCATTCTAAAAGCAGTCTGTGCAGTTTACGATCTTTTTTATACTTATTGGATCAAGTCGTAAATTTCCATTGCAACGATATCGATATTATCAAATTCATACTGCTGATGTGAATCTGTTTCAGTTAATTCAAATGTTTCTGTCGCTTTATCATAAGTGACTGTACATTTTTCAACGCCCTCTTTTTCAAAACGACGAACTTGCAGTTCATTATCTGCTGATTCGACCATTGCCTCCAGTCGTTTAATGATTGCAACTAATTGTGAATGTGCCATCGGAGGTCCTCCTTTTCTTATTTCTGTTATATTGTAACAAAAGCACAGCCGACTTGCATTGATTTTCTCCAAAAAAACTAGTTTTTTAAGATTTTTTTTCTGGGTTCTTCCCAGCAGGCCACCAAAGCTTAATCAAAGCTTGGGTTCCATCATTTTCAAATCCTTGATCAGCTAGTTGTTCATATAGTTTTAGTGCTTGTGCCGTTGCTGGTAAATTTAGCGACATTTTATTGGCTTCATCTAAAGCAATTTTTAAATCTTTAATAAAGTGCTTAACAAAAAATCCAGGTGTATAGTCTTCTCTTAAAATACGTGGAGAGTAATTACTCAATGACCAGTTTGCTGCGCTACCGCCAGACAAGGTTGCAATCACTTTTTCCATATCAAGATTCGCTTTAGATGCATAAGCTAGCATTTCGGTCATTCCAGTCATTGTTCCGGCAATCATGATTTGATTTGCCATTTTAGCATGTTGTCCTTTACCGGCTGTCCCATGTAAAGTAAAGGTTGAGCCAAATACTCGAAATAAAGGTAACACTTTCTCATACGTATTTTTTTCTCCTCCGACCATAATCGTTAAGGTCGCATTTTTAGCTCCAAGATCGCCCCCAGAAACTGGTGCATCCAGCGCTTTTGCACCTTTTTCTTTTGCGGTTTTCGCTATTTTTTCTGCGAGCGTTGGTGTACTTGTTGTTAAATCGATCAAAATACGATCTTTCACATCTGCCGCAAAGATGCCTGCATCCCCATAATAAATTTCTTCTACATCTTGGGGATAACCAACCATTGAAAAAATCACTTCACTATCTTTTGCCACTTCTTTAGGTGTATCTGCCCATCGAGCGCCATTTTTTATCAGCTCATCTGTTTTTGATTTTGTTCGATTATAGACGGTGACTTCATGACCGGCATTCATTAAGTGAAAAGCGATGGCACTACCCATGACGCCTGTCCCAATAAATCCTAATTTCATCTTTTAGACCTCCTGAAAATAAAAAAATCTTTGTCTCTATTTAGTATACGCTAGAAACAAAGATTTTTTATAAATAATTACTTAAAATTATCGTTTAAATGAATTTAATTTAATTTTTATTTTTTCAATAGAAGCTTCTTCTTCTTTTCTTTTCAGTTCTTTCGCATGATAAACAATCATGTCTTCATAAAATTCAAGCATTGCCTCACCGAAGTGCGTAGAAGAAATATCATATAATTTTGATTGCAATACTTCAGGGTCATGAGAAACTCCGCTTTTTATATAATCAATAAGTGCTGGTGCGAAATCATTATCTGTTTTAAATGTCTTTCCTAAAGAGGGATGATCAAATAAACGGTTTAAATAAGCATTTCCTTCAATCACACACGGTGTACCTGCTGCCATCGCTTCTGTATAAGTCAATCCTTGTGTCTCTGAGGTTGACGCACTGACAAAGTAATCGGCTGCTTTATAATATAAGGCAACATCATCATTATCTATTTCACCTGTAAATTGAATAAATTCACTTAGATTCAATTCAATAATCAACTCTTGTAATTCTTCCAAATACGGTCCTTTTCCAACAATAACCATTCGGGCATTCGGATATGTTTTTAAGACTTGAGGGAATCCATGAACTAACGCCTGAATATTTTTTTCATAAGAGATGCGACTTAAAGAAAGAATCATGAGATCGTCTTTTTTTATATTTAATGATTGTCTGACTTTTTCAATCGCTTGTTCAGTGATATCAGGACGTTTGAATTTCTCAATATCAATACCGGTTGGAATCACACGTAATGGCGTCACAACACCATAGCTTCTCAATGTATCAATCACTCGTTCACTTGGACAGACCACACCTGTTGTATGATTAACGAACAAACGTGATAAGTATTTCACATGAGATTGACGTATGACTTTGCCTTTTGCAATATAATGCAGATAGTCCTCATACATCGTATGGTATGTGTGAACCAAAGGAATTTTTAATTTTTTAGCAACCATTTTTCCTAAGATACCGGCACCAAATTCAGTATGTGTATGAATCAACTCTAACTCTAATTCTTTCGCCACTAAATAAGCGTACCACATCCCTCTGACCACTATTCTACGATCCTTAAAAGAAACGAACGGAACGCTGGGCATGCGGATAACATCCTTTTCTATCCTGTCTGCATTGGGATCCGTGGTCGTAAAAATATAGACTTCATGTCCATTTTTTTCTAATTCGGCTTTTAATGTTTTGATCGATGTAGCAACTCCACTTACCTGTGGAAAATAGGTATCGGTAAAAAAGCCAATTTTCATGATTTTTTGCCTCCAAACTACCCTTTATTTTGTTTTTTCATTTACATAAGAATACTCTTCTAATACTTGCTTGTATACATCTTGAAGCTGCTCACCAATTTTTTCAATGCTTCGTTCTTGAGCTGTTTGAAACCCGGATTCTACTAAACTAGGAACTTCTTCTTCTATAATTTTTTTTATTAATAAGGTAAATTCTTCATTTGAATGTCCCATATAACAATTTTTTTTATCTTCTAACCATCCATGATAAACTGGAATATCTCGAACAAGAACATTTTGTTTGCTGGCTAAAGCTTCCAACACCACAATTCCTTCTGTTTCTTCATAAGATGGGAAGAAGAAGAGATCTGCACCTGAATAGGCGCCTTCAATGATTTCCCCTTTAATGTAGCCTGGGAAAATCACATTGTCTGGATGATCTTCTTTAACGATTTTTCGGATATTTTTTGGGATCGAATACATAGGTACATGGCCAAACCAAATAAATGTATACTCCGGCATTTTTTTGGCAATCTCCACAAAATCAACGATCCCTTTCCGTGCAAAAAAGAGACCAACACAAATAATGACTTTCTGTTCTGCGGAAAGATGAAAATATTCGCGAAATTTTTGTTCTTTGATAGGATCTGGAAGATATTTTTCTAAATCAATTCCATTTGATATTGATTGGATCGGTAAATCAATGCCATAACTTTCAAGCAACTTTTTAGAGTAAGGAGTCGGAGTAATTAAATAATCTGCTTTTTGGTACAATCCTACTAAATATTTTCTTACCAATGGTGACAATTGATTTGACCCAATAAAGGAATTACGAAAATCCTCCTCAGTTGAATGCGCATGATAGACGATTTTTTTACCATCTCTTCGTGCTTTATTAACCATATTATGACTATTGATACCATATGTATTGATGTGCAAAATATCATAGTCTTCTTTACTATCTAGTGTATAGGGTATTCCTACCTCTTTTAGAGCACGCTTTTGATGATCGAGTGCACGGCCGATGCCAGATTTTGCAAGCATCTTTTCACTTTCAAAATATAATAATACTTTCACCTTACGTCCTCCTTCACTTATATAGTATAACATAGCACTAAAACTGTCACTCAAACTTAAGTCTGATTTAACACAACACTAATAATAATTAAAACGTTTTTTTATTTTCATGTCAAATCAACTATGTATGTAATTAGTTAAATAAATGCAAAAAAATGATAAAAGCTGATACAGCTATTAAGTCTGTACCAGCTTTTACTAGTATCATTATTTTACGTATTCATTTACAAGTTCAACGACTTCTTCCATCGTGTCACATTCTTTCAATGCACGATCAGCAAGTTCAGCCATTTTCGTTGTATCTAAACGTTTCATTAAACTACGTGTTTTTAAGATAGAAGTTGCGCTCATAGAGAACTCATCTAATCCCATGCCCACAAGTAGTGGAACAGCTGTTTGATCTCCAGCCATTTCGCCACACATACCAGCCCATTTACCTTCAGCGTGAGCTGCATCAATCACGTTTTTGATTAAACGTAAAATTGATGGGTTATAAGGTTGGTATAAGTATGAAACGCGTTCGTTCATACGGTCAGCTGCCATAGTGTATTGAATCAAATCATTTGTTCCTACTGAGAAGAAGTCAACTTCCTTCGCAAACTTGTCAGCTAAAACAGCAGCTGCAGGAATTTCAATCATAATGCCGACTTGGATCGTATCAGATACTTCCACGCCTTCATTCAATAACTTTTGTTTTTCATCTTCAAAGATTGCTTTTGCCCCACGGAATTCTTTAAGTGTCGCCACCATTGGGAACATGATACGTAAGTTACCGTGAACGGATGCACGCAATAACGCACGCATTTGTGTACGGAACATTTCGTCTCCTTGTTCAGAAAGACTGATACGTAATGCACGATATCCTAAGAATGGGTTCATTTCATGAGGTAATTGCAAGTAAGGCAATTCTTTATCTCCGCCGATATCCATCGTACGTACGACAACTGGTTTACCTTCCATGCCTTCAAGAACCGCTTTATATGCTTCATATTGATCATCTTCCGTTGGAAAATCAGGAGAATCCATATATAAAAATTCTGTACGGTAAAGTCCCACTGCTTCTCCACCATTGTTATGAACACCCACTAAATCTTTTGGTGTACCAATGTTGGCTGCTAATTCAAAATGTTTGCCATCAGCAGTTACTGTTTCAGCATGTTTTAATTTTTCCCATTCTGCTTTTTGAGCAGCATATTCTGCACCAATTTTTTCAAATTCGGCTTTTTGTTCGTCTGTTGGATGAACGATAACATCGCCTTCGATTCCGTTAACAGCTAACATATCGCCTTCTTTGACTTTAGCCGTGATCTCTTTTGTTCCAACGATAGCTGGAATTTCTAAAGAACGAGCCATGATAGCAGAGTGAGAAGTACGTCCACCAATGTCCGTTACAAACGCTTTAACAAAATTGCGATCTAATTGAGCAGTATCACTTGGTGTTAAATCATGCGCAACAACGACAACTTCTTCATTGATCATTGATGGATTTGGTAATGTTACACCTAGCAAGTGTGCCAAAATACGTTTCGCAACGTCACGGATATCAGCCGCACGTTCTTGCATATAAGCGTTGTCTTGCATTGCTTCAAACATACTGATATACATATCAGTTACTTCTTTTAATGCAGATTCAGCATTTACACTGTTATCATTAATATTTTGTTTAATTTGACCAACCATTTCTGGATCTGAGAGAACCATCAAGTGTGCATCAAATACTTGCGCTTCTGCTTCCCCTAGGCTTTGCGCTGCTTTTTCACGAATTTGTTGCAATTCTTCAGTAGATTTTGCTAAAGCATCGTCTAAACGAGATGCTTCAGCTGCTGTATCTTCTACTGTTGTCTTACTGAATGTTAAATCCGGTTGAACTAGCAGGTAAGCTTTCGCAACGGCTACACCGTCACTTGCGGCAATCCCTTTTAGCATTTCAACCATTATTCAGATAATCCTTCTTTCTTCATTGTATCAACGATAGCTGCCATTGCATCTGCTTCGTCCGCACCTTCAGCTGTGATTGTCACGTCAGAACCTTGACCCACACCTAAAGACATAACGCCCATGATAGATTTTAAGTTTACTGATTTACCTTTATACTCTAAGTTTACATCAGAGTTAAATTTGCTTGCAGTTTGTACTAATAATGTAGCTGGACGTGCGTGGATTCCAGTTTCTGCTACTACGTGAAATTCTTTCTTTTCCATATTAATCGGTCTCCTTTAAGTGAGTGTTGTTTTTATGTGAGGGTTTTCTTTTTTAGTAGTTTCCTAAGAACTCTAATAAGTGGTACCCTTTCATCTGTAAAGATTACCATTTTTTTTCGACAGATACAACAGTTTTCATTTAAATTCGATCATAAAGTATAGAAAATGTTGGTTGCTACTTTTTTAATGACAATAGATATGATAACAACCGTACTCTTTTTACTTCCTTTCATTCTCGCAACAATAAATCATTAACCCTAGAAGCCATCATTTTACCTATACATCCTTCATTAACTGACTATCATCTATCTATCAGACAAATGATAGGAATGTCTCCTTTTACTTTTTCTACCTATTTTGAAAACTAAATACTTGCACAGCTTATAAAAATTAGTATAATTAAAATCAAAGGTCAAAAATGGTCAATGATATTTTTACCTTTCTTTTACTTTCTGTCTCAAATGAGGGTTATTCTTTTACCTTCATAAAAACGAGTTGTAAAATATAACTATAATTATATGAATCCTGTGAAAGGACGTGAATCATTTATGCTTTGTCAAAATTGTGGTAAAAATGAAGCAACCATCCACTTATACGCAACCGTAAACGGGCAACGGACACAACTTGACTATTGCCAAAGTTGCTATCAGAAAATCAAAAATCAACAAAATGGAGGTCTAACAAGTATGGCCCAAAATGATCCATTTGGATTTGGTAGCTTGGACGATCTATTTCGTTCCATGTCTCGTCAAATGCAACAACAAGGTAATTATGAACAAACCCCACCTACTCAATTCGGTGGAAATAATAATTTTAACGGTGGTCAACCGCCTCGAGGAAGTTCAGAAGGACTTCTTGGAGAATACGGTATCAATATTACTGAACAAGCACGTCAAGGAGATATCGATCCTGTGATCGGACGTGATGAAGAAATCAAACGCGTGATTGAGATTTTAAATCGCCGAACCAAAAATAATCCGGTATTGATTGGCGAGCCTGGTGTGGGTAAAACTGCAGTGGTTGAAGGTCTCGCACAAAAAATCGTGGATGGCGATGTTCCTCAAAAATTAATGGATAAAGAAGTAATTCGTTTAGATGTTGTTTCGTTAGTCCAAGGAACAGGTATCCGCGGTCAATTTGAAGAACGAATGCAAAAACTGATTGAAGAAATCAAACAAGCTGAAAACGTGATCTTGTTCATTGATGAAGTTCACGAAATTGTAGGCGCTGGTTCTGCGGGGGATGGCAACATGGATGCAGGAAATATTTTAAAACCTGCATTAGCACGTGGTGAACTACAAATGGTGGGCGCAACAACATTGAATGAGTATCGTATTATTGAAAAAGATGCTGCTTTAGAACGTCGTATGCAACCTGTACGAGTCGTTGAACCTTCTGTTGAAGAAACGATCAGTATCTTAAAGGGATTACAAAAACGTTATGAAGATTATCATCATGTAAAATATACAGATGAAGCGATTGAAGCTGCAGCAATTTTATCTAATCGCTATGTTCAAGATCGCTTTTTACCAGATAAAGCAATCGATTTGCTTGATGAAACTGGTTCAAAGAAAAACTTAACTATTCAAATCGTTGATCCAAAAACAATTGACAAAAAGCTTCAAGAAGCACAAGAACAAAAAATTCAAGCTTCTAAAGAAGAAGATTTTGAAAAAGCTGCTTATTATCGCGACCAAATCAATAAGTTACAAAAAATGAAAGATCGTCAAATAACTGATGAGGAAACACCTGTCATTACTGAAAAAGATATGGAAAGAATTGTAGAAGAGCGTACTGGTATTCCAGTTGGCGAATTAAAAGAAAAAGAACAAACACAATTAAAGAATCTTGCCACTGATTTAAAAGCGCATGTGATCGGACAAGATGATGCAGTGGATCGAGTAGCTAAAGCAATTCGTCGTAACCGTGTCGGTCTAAATAAGAAAAATCGTCCGATTGGATCTTTCTTATTTGTTGGTCCAACAGGTGTTGGGAAGACCGAATTAGCTAAGCAACTTGCTTTTGAATTATTTGGTTCTGAGGATTCAATGATTCGCTTTGATATGTCTGAATATATGGAAAAACATAGCGTATCTAAGTTAATTGGTTCTCCTCCTGGTTATGTTGGTTATGAAGAAGCGGGACAACTAACTGAAAAAGTCCGTCGTAACCCTTATAGCTTAATTTTGCTAGATGAAGTTGAAAAAGCTCATCCAGATGTTTTGCACATGTTCCTACAAATACTAGATGATGGACGTTTAACTGATGCACAAGGGCGCACAGTAAGCTTTAAAGATACCATTATCATTATGACAAGTAACGCTGGTACAGGTAAAATTGAAGCCAATGTAGGTTTTGGAGCTGCTCGTGAAGGAGTTACTCGTTCGGTATTGAACCAGCTCAACAATTATTTTACCCCTGAATTTTTGAATCGTTTTGATGGGATCATCGAATTTAGCGCTTTGTCAAAAGAAAACTTAATGACCATTGTTAGTTTGATGTTAAATGATGTGAATGAGATGCTAGCGCCACAACAACTACACATTGAAGTCCCAACAAATGTCAAAGAAAAGCTTGTTGACTTAGGCTATGATCCAGCAATGGGTGCTAGACCTCTTCGTCGAACGATTCAGGAACAAATCGAAGATGGCATTGCCGAATTTTATTTAGATCATCCTTCGATTCATGAACTAAAGGCAAAATTAGATAAAGAAGATAAAATTGTCATCACTTCTAAGCCAGAACGTTTAGTAAAAGAAGCACTAAACTCAAACGAATAAACTTGCTTTTAAAACTCGCTTTGTACCGATCATATTGGCGCAAAGCGAGTTCTTCTATTTTTTAACCAAAAGCAAAATACTGTTCTTTTTATTAAAAAAAAATTATAATAGTATTAGGTTGTATTCAAAAATATACATAAAAGAGGTGAGCGCCATGAAATTCGTTAATGTAACCAATAGTCATTCTCGTTTAGTCTTAAATCAATTAGAAAATACAGATGCTAATATGGTAAAGGTCTATACCGCAGGAAATACGATGGTCATTTATACTGAAGCACCCCAACACAACGAGATTTTACTAATCAATGAAAAACGGAAAATACAGCCAAAAGAGATCGAAGAAGTCAAAAAATACTTCTTGAATAAGATCCATGACGCCCTATACCATGAAGAAGAAATCCAAGTAATCGAATTAGCCGATTTAGTTGAAATATCTATTCCCAAACATTATCCAAATGCAAAAGTGGCTATGTAAGAGTGATGCTAGAAGAAAGAAACCACTTGATCAAAAACCAATGAATTTTAGTTTTTGCTAAGATTAATTGGTTTCTTTTTTTGTGTTTTTCCTAGCTGAACGATTGCTCTTACCTCTTTAACAATGGATTCGTTTTGCTCCCAACCTTCAATATCTAGCATTCGACACAACCGTTGCATTTCGATTTTTTTCCGCGCTTTTCGTGCTTTTTTTTGTTCTTCTGTTTCCATAAGATCTCATCCTTTCTTTTTAATTCTCTCTATATATACGTAATTAGATTGTAATTCATTTTTTTTTTAATCTTCACCAACTTTTTCTTTAAAATAGAAAAATCCATTTCAACTAGTTAGTTGGAATGGATTTCTTGAATCATTTATTCATAAAATTTGATAAAAGTCAGCAAGCTTTTATTTTCTTAAATATACTTCTCTTTTGTTAGTTGTTTTAACAAAAAAAATCATGTATCGTACTTCTATTCGATGCTTTACATCAAACTTTTTAGTTTAACATTCGGGTACTTATCCGCAAACCAACGTTCAGCAAATTGATTTTCAAATAAGAATAATGGTTGATCAAATCGATCACGCGCTAAAATATTTCGACTTGAACTCATTTTTTCATCTAAATCTTCTGGATCAATCCATCGAGCAATTTTATGACCCATCGGAGACATAATCACTTCTGCGTTATATTCATTTAACATTCGATATTGGAAAACTTCAAATTGCAATTGACCGACTGCACCGATAATATATTCTTCCGTCAAATAAGTTTTATATAACTGGATGGCACCTTCTTGTACAAGTTGGTAAATTCCCTTATGAAAAGATTTTTGCTTCATGACATTTTTGGCAGTCACTTTCATAAATAATTCAGGAGTGAATGATGGGAGCTCTTCATAAGCGACCTTTAATTTACCTTCATACAATGTATCTCCAATTTGGTAATTACCGGTGTCATAAACGCCGATAATATCTCCTGCTACTGCTTTTTCCACATTTTCCCTTGAATCAGCCATAAATTGCGTAACATTGCTTAACTTCAATTTTTTCCCTGTTCTTTCCAAGGAAACATCCATTCCACGTTCGAATGTGCCCGAACAAATACGAACAAATGCAATTCGATCACGGTGAGCTGGATTCATGTTTGCTTGAATTTTAAAAACAAATCCTGAAAATTCTTCTTCATAAGGGCTGACCACTTGCTCATCTTGCGTTTGATGACCATAAGGCGAAGGAGCCAATTCAACAAATGTTTCTAAAAACGTTTGAACACCAAAGTTTGTGAGTGCCGAGCCAAAGAAAACTGGCGTTTGATCACCATGAGCTATTTTTTCTTCATTAAAAGAATCGCCAGCTTCTTTGATCAATTCCACTTCTTCAAGTACTTGTTCATATAATGAATTGGCAGTCAGAGGATGCCCATCTGGAAGCAATCCATCTTCATCTAATGTAATCAAGCGCTCATCGTTGTAGTTTTCTGGGCGATAAAATTCAATTCGATTATGGTGGATGTCATATAATCCTTCTAAGCCTTTTCCCATCCCAATTGGCCAATTCATTGGGTAAGATTCAATATCCAGTAACTCTTCCAGTTCTTCTAATAACTCTAAAGGTTCTCGTCCATCACGGTCCAATTTATTGATAAAAGTGAAAATAGGGATTCCTCTTTTTTTAACTACTTTAAATAGTTTTTTTGTCTGTGCTTCAATCCCTTTGGCACTATCTATCACCATCACAGCACTATCCACTGCCATTAAAGTCCGATAAGTATCTTCTGAAAAATCTTCATGTCCAGGTGTATCCAAAATATTGACTCTTTTTCCATGATAATCAAATTGCATAACTGAACTCGTCACAGAGATCCCACGTTGTTTTTCAATTTCCATCCAGTCAGATTTTGCAAAGTTGCCAGTCTTTTTACCCTTCACTGTTCCAGCTTGGCGAATGGCACCACCAAATAAAAGTAATTGTTCCGTAATCGTTGTTTTACCAGCATCTGGATGGGAAATAATAGCAAAAGTACGCCGATTATCTACTTGTTTTTTTAAATCTGGGTTATTCATAAATTAACTCCATTCCTTACTTGTTTTGTTCTATGCTTATCTATCCAGATGAGAAAAAATTTACTTTCTCATCTCTTCTTCTCACAACTAGATTAGTATAGCATGGATTAGCCATTTGAAAAAGCACATCAATCATAATTCTTAATGTCTTTCAAAAAAATAGATGTGTTGCTTATTTTACAAACAACACATCTATCCTTCATTATCTTCTTGGTTCGTCTTCTTCAAATTCTTTTCTAAAATAACGACGATCTTCTTCTGGTTCTGCTTCTGTTTCTTCTGGATCATGGAAGATCACACGAATTTTGAGTATTCTTGAACCTTCCATTTCTTCAGAGATCAATGTGATGTTATCTACGTCAAAAGATAATTTTTCTCCTTCATCAGGAATCATCCCTAAAGCAGTAATCAGATACCCCGCCATTGTATCCACATCACTCATATGCAAATCGCTATCAAATGCTTCATTAAATTCATCGATCAACATACGACCTTGAACAATGTATTCATGTTCAGCGATTTGTTCATACAATTTTTCGACTTCATCTGATTCATCGTCAATCTCACCAACGATTTCTTCAAGTAAGTCTTCTAATGTCGCTAAACCAACAACTCCACCGTATTCATCAAGTAAAATAGCCATTTGGTTTTGCGTTTTTTTCATCTCATATAACAGATCATCAATAAAAATCGTCTCTGGCACAAACAAGGGTTCTTGCATGATCTTTCGAATATCTAAATGTTGAAAACCAAATTTATGCGCAGCTTTCAATAAATTTTTTGTATGAAGAATTCCTACCACTTTATCTTTATCTTCATTATATACAGGAATTCTTGAATAATTTTCTGATAGTACTTCATTGACATTTTCTTCAACGGAGTCATTGATATCGATCATAAAAGCATCTGTTCGAGGAACCATTACTTCCCGTGCTACTTTGGTATCTAAAGAAAAAACACCTTGTAGCATTTCTAATTCTTCATTGTCAAGTACACCTTCAGTTTCCAGCATGTATCGCATTTCATCTCTCGTCATTTTTGAATCTTCATCATCAAATGTCATTGGGGTAATTCTGGCCAATAGACTAGTTGAAGCAGATAAAAACCAAACGAATGGTTTAGCTACTACACCGATCAAACGAATAATACCAGAAGTAAAACTTGCTACTTCTTCTGATTTATTCAAAGCAATCCGTTTAGGATATAATTCACCAAAAACGATGGATACATAAGTTAAAATAGCTAAAACGATAATATTTGCAATATTTTTTGCTGCTGCTCCACCACCTAATAGGGGGGCTAATTTTTCTGATAATGTATTTGCTAATGAAGCACCTGATAGGATATTCACTAACGTAATTCCTACTTGAATAGTTGATAGAAAGTTCGTTGGGTTCTGCAATATTTTTAAAAGCTTTTGAGATTTATTGTCTCCTTCTTCCGCTTTTTGCTCGACTCGACTTTTGTTGATCGAAACAACAGCAATCTCGGAAGCAGCTAAAAAAGCATTGATCAAAGTTAAAATGATCAGTAATAAAATTTGCGCTAACAGCGACTGACTCTCAGGGTCAGCATTCATAATCGCATTCTCTCCTTATATTCGTTAATTTTTTAGTTTGTAGATAGAAAAAAAGCGTGACTATAAAAATAGCCACGCTAAAATGTTATCACAAAGAAATTTTCTTTGCAATAGAAATACTTATTTAGTAAAAAACACTCCAACTTAGATAACCATCTTTACAAAGTTGTGGCGATTTTTTTCTTATTTTCATTTTGCTTGTCTTCTTTCACAATTTTAATGATAAAAGAAATGATTGCTTTACAAATCGCATAAAATGGCACTCCTAAGAAAATACCGATCAAGCCAGCAATATTTCCTGCGACTAACAAAACAATGATGATTGTTAGGGGATGAATCTTCAAAGATTTCCCAATCACATTTGGGTAAATGATATTTCCGTCTAATTGTTGCACAATCAAGACGACGATACAGCAAAGTAATGCTTTAAAAGGATCATTGAATACGGTGACTAAAAATGCAGGCGCTAGACCTAAATAAGGACCTAAATAAGGAATTAAATTAGTTAATCCAGCGATAACGCCAAATAAAAAAGCATAATTCACGCCTAAAATAAGGTACCCTAAAAAAGTAAACGTTCCAACAAAAAGACATTCAATGGCTTGTCCACTAATATAACTGGCTAAGGTTTGATTTAATTGTCCAAGTAATTCCACGATCTGTTCTCTTCTTTTTTCAGGAAAGAATTTTTTGATCGTAGGTACCATTTTTTCTCCATCTTTCAACATATAGAACAAGATAAATGGTGCTGTAATGATTACTATCGTGGCAGAAGCGATCGTTCCTACTAATGAGCCTAAACTATTTGATATCCCGCTTAAAGACTGTTGAATGATACTACCATAAGATATATCAAGTTGTTCCAGATATTTATTAATATTTACTTCTTTAAATATCGGTAACTCAGCCATCTCTCTTAACCAACTCTCAACTCGTGTGATAAAGTCAGGAATATTTGAGGCAATCGATGAAATTTGTTGGATCAGACTAGGAATGACACTTAACAAAATCCAAATAATCGCCGCAACAAGTAAAAGCAGGACAATCGCAACTGCCCAAATACGTTTAATTTTAACTTTCATCAATAACTTCACTATAGGATTCAACAAATAATATAAAAAACCAGCAATTAAGACTGGTGCAAACAATGTTGAGAAAAATGTTCCAATTGGTCGAAAGATAAAATTGATTTTTGAAGAAACAAAAATCAAGGTTGCCAGAATGAGTAATTCACACGACCAAAACATTAATTTTGATTGTTTTAATTTTTCAAACAATTTTTTTCCTCCTTTCGTCTCTTTTACTAGTATATATTATTTATAAAAAAAATTCTTTTATTCTTATCGATATTTGTTTTTTTAGCTACTTTTCATTCATTTTTCTATACAGTATACTAGATAGATGAAAGGTGGCCTTCAGATGAGAGTAGTACAAACAAAAGATACATTAAATGACATCTACCTTGATGCCGTTCGAATCAGAAACCAAGTTTTTGTCGTGGAACAAGACGTTCCTTTAACAAGAGAAATTGATAAAGACGAAGCACATTGTGTCCATTTTGTTCTTTATTCAGAAAAAAAACAACCGTTAGGAACTGTTCGACTACTTCCACTAGAAAACGGAAAAATGAAATTGCAACGCATGGCAATTCTTTTAAATTATCGTCACCAAGGGCTTGGGAAGATTTTAGTCGCTGAAGCAGAATCTTTCGCCAAACGTCAAGGCTATAACACCATTTTATTAGGGGCGCAATCAACAGCGAAACACTTTTATGAGAAGCTTGGTTATAAAGCTTATGGCGAACTTTTTGAAGATGCAGGAATTACCCATATCTCTATGAAGAAAGAACTTTAATTCAATTCATTTTTCTGGATTGTACTCATAAAAAAGCAGCAAGCACAAAAAATGTTTTTGGCTTACTGCTTTTTACTTTTACTTGCGCGACAATTGCTTGTAACGGTTATACCAAATATCAATATAGCCTTCGGAGAAAGGGCCCTCACCATTATTGATCCAGTCAACCAAGATCTTCACATTTTCTTTCAGGATGAAGTCGATATCATTTGGATAGTTCATCATTTGGCTATGCATCTCATATTCATCGACATCTAGTAAACGTTTCTCACCATCAGGAAACACTTTGATATCTAAATCATAATCAATATACTTCAATGCCTCATCGTCCAACAAAAAAGGTGAAGCTAGATTACAATAATAGGAAACCCCCTTTTCTCTAATCATTGCTATTACATTAAACCAGTATTTCTTGTGAAAATACACAATTGCTGGTTCTCGAGTCACCCAACGGCGTCCATCAGACTCCGTGACCAATGTATGATCATTGACACCGATCATTGAATGCTCACTTGTTTTTAATACCATGGTATCACGCCACGTTCGATGCAATTTGCCGTCATGTTTGTAACTTTGAATCGTTACAAACTCACCTTCTTTTGGGACTCCCATAGCAACCCTTCCTTACGCAGCATCTCATGCTTTGTGTTTGGGTGTTCATTACACCGACATCGTAATTATTATATCAATAAAAAAGAGCTTTGCCTAGAAAGGATTACTATTGTTTCGATTTTTCTCTAATTGTTCATTTACTTTCACTTGTACTTTTGGAAAAGTGACATGATCAAAATCATCTGGCATTAACCAACGAGTTATTTTTGTTTCTTGAAAACTTTCACTTAATAAAGAAGGAACTCGACCATAAAACAGCAATACGTGCCACTTTAAATGACTAAAGATATGCGATACTTCTCCTAAATGACGCTTTTGCCAAATTACTTGATCTTTAAAGTCAAAAGGTAGGGCTGTTTCTTCTTCTGCGACTTTTTCTTGATCGAATAAATTTGGTTCATAAGCTTGCGCCCACTCTATTTTCAGCCATTCATATTTTTCCTTTGACACTTCCATCATAGGAAACGTCCACATATTTGCTAATAACTTTTGATTATGCCGTTCTTTGAAATAATAGGCTCCTTCCTTATTTTGAAGGGCGGCACATACATAGTAGACATCTTTTGGTTTTGCCTTTTTTGTTTTTACCGGAAACAAAGTTTGCTCTTGCTTTTTATAGGCTAAACAAAATGATTGGATGGGGCATTGATCACAAGAAGGCGAAGTCGGTGTGCAAATTGCTGAACCTAGATCCATCAACGCTTGATTAAATTCGCCGGGATATTGTTTATCAATAATTTTACGCATCGCTTCATCAAAAATTTTTCTACTAGAGGCTTTAGCGATATCTGCTTCAATACAAAACAAACGGCTAACAACCCGCATCACATTGCCATCAATGGCAGGTTCAGGAAGCCCAAAAGCAATACTTGCAATCGCTCCTGTTGTATATGGCCCAATACCTTTTAACGTGCTAATAGCTTTTGGTGTCCTTGGCATTTCTCCACCAAATTCTGACATAATTTGCCTTGCTGCGGCTTGAATGTTTCGTACTCGTGAATAGTAGCCTAATCCTTCCCAAGCTTTTAATAGTTTTTCTTCTGGGGCATCAGCTAAGGCTTTGATCGTCGGAAACCATTCCATAAAGCGGTAAAAATAATCAATAACCGTGTCTACTCGTGTTTGTTGGAGCATAATTTCTGAAATCCAGATGCGGTAAGGATCTTGATCATAGCGCCAAGGTAAATTTCTTTTTTCTTTTTCGTACCATTCAATAAATAATTTCTGAAACTGTTCTAATTCATTTTCCGTCCATTTTTCCCATTCTTTATTCACTGGATTCTTCTTCCTTTTCTGTGATGAATCGTTGAATCATATCTAAATCAAACCCTTTTTGATACAAACTTTGCTTTATTTTTAAATTTCTTTTTTGTGGTTCAAACCGAGCATTTTTTCGCCATAATTTTTCTCCTTGAGTGATTAGATACTCGTATTCTGATACTGGATTTTTCTCTTGTGGCAAGTTTGCTATCGCTCGCTGAATCGTATCTGGTGAAAAACCTTTTGTCATTAAATTCTGCTGGATTTTTCTAAAGAGTTCTTTTTGACTTTTGCCATGGTTTTTATGAAATAGTTTTTCTGCCACTTGACAAGCCATCACCACTTGTTCTTCTTCGGGATATTGTAATAGTGCTTGTTCAATTATTTCTGGCTTCAATCCTTTTTGTTGTAGTTGTTGGGCCAACTTTTTAGGTCCTTTGTCACTTAGCCGCATGTGCGTACGAACAAAGCTTTCGCCATAAACTAAGTCGTTAATCAAATCTAGCTCCTTTAACCGATCCACAATTTTGTGGCGATCATCAAGTTCGATTTCTTTTTCTTTTAAATAAGTTCTGATTTCTTTTTCAGAACGCAATTGATAGCTTAGATAGTTAAGTGCTTGTTGGAAACCAAAGTCAAAACCACTACTTTTCTTGATTTCTTCCATTATTTCTTCAGTTAATTCTTGCCCTTTTAATAAGCGATAACGTACCAACAGATCTTCTGAAACTTTTAAAGAATCTCCATTCGATAAATCAACTTGATAAAAGGGACCTTTTCCTTTACTGATTCTCATGATTGTCACCATTGAGATTCCTCCTCGAACATATATTCCTATCATACCATAGAAAATCCCCATCACTATTAATTATATGTTAAAATACAACCATACTATAAGAAAAAGGAAGATATCTATGACAGAAACCATTGTCAAAAGTGGACAAACTATCCCTTTAAAAATCAAAAGACTTGGCATTAATGGCGAAGGGATAGGTTACTTCAAACGTTTAATCGTTTTTGTCCCTTATGCCCTTCCAAAAGAAGAAGTCCTTGTTAAAATTACCAAAGCAACACCGCGCTATGCCGAAGGTCAACTAACTAAAATCAAAAAATCGAGCAAAGACCGTGTCGTTCCACCATGTCCAGTTTATTATGAATGTGGCGGTTGCCAGCTTCAGCATTTAGCTTATCAATCACAACTTGATTTCAAAAAGGACTTGCTTATGCAGGCGCTCGAAAAATTTAAGCCAGAGGGATTCCGTTCTTACTATTTGCTTCCAACCATCGGCATGGATAATCCTTGGCATTATCGCAATAAAGCGCAATTTCAATTAAGAAAAAATAAAAAAACACAAAAAATCGAAGCTGGCCTTTACCAAGCCAACTCCCACGAACTTGTTTCGTTAACAGACTGCTTAGTCCAAGAGCCACAGACACAAAAAGTCATGAACACAGTGGTAGAGCTTTTAAATAAATATGATTTACCTATTTATGATGAACGAAGTAACAGTGGCATTTTTCGTACGATCATGGTCAGAGTAGGGATAAAAACTGGGGAGTTACAAGTAGTGTTTATTACTCGCAGCCAGAAATTTCCGCAAAAAAATGCTATGATACGAGAAATCAATCAAAAACTACCAGAAGTGGTATCGATCATGCAAAATGTCCAACCAAATAGAACTTCGCTAGTGATGGGAAATGAAACTTTACACCTCTGGGGCAAAGAAGCGATTGAGGAACATCTGAATGAAGTAACGTTTGATCTATCACCACGAGCATTCTTTCAGTTGAATCCACAGCAAACAGAGATCCTTTACAAAGAAGGAATCAAAGCGTTAGCTATTCAATCCAATGAAACAATTGTCGATGCTTATTGCGGTGTGGGAACGATTGGATTGAGCGTCGCAAAACAAGCAAAAGAAGTTCGTGGCATGGATGTTATTTCCCAAGCAATCGATGATGCTCGCAAAAATGCTCACCGTTTAGGGTATACGAATACCCGTTATGAAGTAGGTACCGCTGAAGAATTACTACCAAAATGGCTGAGTGAAGGGTTTAACCCAGATGGGATCATTGTTGATCCTCCAAGAACCGGCCTCGATCCACAGCTAATCCAGGCAATTCTCAACTATCCACCAACGAAACTAGTTTATATTTCATGCAATGTTTCAACATTAGCACGTGATCTAGTACAATTAAGTAAAAAATTCAATGTCGATTATTTACAATCTGTTGACATGTTTCCACAAACAGCACGTTGTGAAGTTGTCGTAAAACTGACAAAAAAACAACTAACTGAGCCAGAAAAGAGCTCTTTAATCTGAGCACTAAGACAAAAAACTCGAAACAGCTTTTCATGTTTTGAGTTTTTTGTCTTTAGTGTTGAAGATCAGCTCTTTGAACACTGTGAAATATTTGGATACCCAAAAGTTTTTTAAGACTAGAATTGATGCATACTTTTCAAAAATTTTTTTGCAACTTATTTCCTTTTACATTTTTTAAAATAAAAAAAGAGTATGCCTGTTAGGCTATTTTTATCTATTTCTACTGATAAATCATTATTTCTTTAAACTTTTTAATGCCCGAAACAATGTTTGGTATTGTCCTTTAAACGACGTGACTTGTTCGAAAACATCTTCTCCATTGTTTAACATTTTAACGGTTACCCATCCTAGTGATTCAGTGATCGCACTGGCTACCGTGGCATTAATAGTAGCTCCCGTCACTGTTCCCACAGCTGGTACAAATTTCACGATATTTCCCACTGCACTTCTGCCTAAACTTACCACAACTAGCTCTTTTGATAGGCTTTTTCCTAAACTTTCTGACCACCGCTGACCAAAAAGTTTATGTAAACGTGCCATCATCGTTAATTGGACTGGTACTAGTAAAAAAGCATCAGAAAAAGGAATCGGCGAACAACCAATGATTGCTGCCGTCAATGTCGCAGCATGAATAATCTTATGGCATTTTTTACGAGTATCTTCATCCACTCCTTTTAGAAAATCTTTAAATACTTGATCGAATCTCACTTGATTTTTTTCGAGAATTTTTTCCGCAACTATTTTTGATTTGTCGTAAGTGTTGAGAAGTGCTCTTGCTGATTTTTGAGGTAATTTTTTGACTACTTCTGAAAAAAAAGTATTAAATTCTTGTTGATCCAACTCTTGTTCAGGCGAAGGAGTTAATTTACTCTTATTATCTATTTTTGTTTTACTTTTTTTCTTTAAAAATCCCATTATCCTTTTCCTCCTAAGCAAAATTTAGACAACTCTTTCTTTTATCCTATCATACAGTAATTCTTTATTTAACTAAAATTATTCACTCAAAAAAACTGCTAAGTCTCAAAAAGACTCAGCAGTTCCATTTTAATTTCTATTGAATGTTCACATCAATTGCTTGATAAAAAGCATTCGTTGTATCACTAATATTCCAAACCGCTAAGATCACATGATATCCTTTACGATCTTGAGGAATAGTAATGGTTTGGTTTACGGTTTTTGAAGGTATAGTTCCTTTATCATCAATTTTTGTAACTAATTCGAAATCACTGATTTTTAGTGGCGCATTAGGATTCCAACCTGTTTTTGTGATATAGTAATCCCACGTACTTGTACGATGTTGTGCCGTTAAATTCCATGTAATATTCAAATTTCCACTATTAATGATATTTTTATGCCATCTTGTTGCTGTTTGTTCGTCTAAAGGCTCAAATCCACTTACTCCTGCACTTGCTAATTTCCCATCAATAAATGTATTCTTGGGTGCTTCAATACTTTGTGGCTCCCACTGTGCACGTCCGACATTTTGATTTAAATTTCCTGCTGCGGCTGTCCCAAAATACGCACGACTTCCAGGTGACGTGATGTAACCATGAGCAAATCCAGCAGCACCAAATCCAAATAACCCTAATACAACAACCCCAACAAACAATAAGACATTAACCTTTTTCATGATAAACCTCCCATTAGTTGATGCGTTCATTGTAATCGATTTCTAAAAAGCAATCAAACATTATGCTTTTATATTTTTTACAATACTCTTATCCACAAAGTTGGAGCAAGATCTGGTGCCCAATGTGACATTGCTCGGTGTCCCTGTATGCAACGATACTGAAGTCCTTTGTATGTTACGATATCTCCAGCTTCATATAAAGTTCCTACAGTCCATGTATTTCCAGGTGTACTTTCACTTTCATTTGATGTTTTTACTGAAATTGCTTGACTCAAATCAGAAGCGCCAGTAGCATTTACCGCTTTTATTTGATAGCTATAAGTAGTATTGGCTGTAAGCTTCTGATCTTTGAATGTGTTTGTAGTAGTTGTAGCAATTTGCGTATTATTTCGATAAATTTCATAATGAGTCACTTTTTCTTTTGAATCATTGTTTGCCCAGTTTAATGTAATTGAATCTTGCGTGATAGCACTCGCATTTAAATTTACTGGAATAGATGGTTTTGCTAAGTTTTCCACTGGTCCTTCAGAATCATCCGTAAATTGTTGTGCAACAGTCAAAAATTCATATTGGTTTTTCACTTGGCCTTGGCCGCTATCTACCATAGCATCACGATTCATAGACCAGTATGAAACCATACCTAGTTTTCGTGATTTCGCATGTTGTACGACTTTATTAAACATATCTGTTGTAAAGTAAGGATGTGCTGAACTTTCAAAACCAATAGATGGTGTAGTCCCTAATTTTGCATAAGCTTGCGCATCAGTCAATGTTGTATTCGCATATCGTTTGTAATAATCTTGTAATTGATTCTTGGTATTATCTACAGCATCTAAAGAACCTTGTGCATAATCTGGTACAACACTTCCATAACACATAGTCATAATGTTAACTGTAGTAAGGTCAACGCCTGCTTCAAGGTAAGCTTGTAATACAGATAAACCTGTTGAAATTAATCCTGTATCCATAACTGGTAAAGTAAGAGTCACACTTACTCCTGTCTGATCTTGGACTTGTTTAACCGCTTTCGCATTTGCTAAATTGTGAGCATAATCCATTGCGCCAGCTTCAACGTCAAAGTCCACACGAGTGAGTCCATACCCTTCAATTATCTCTTTATAAGCATCTGCTAAAATCGTTGTATTTTGAGTTGTTTCCCAGAAAGCACCAGCATTTAAACCACCAAAGGATATCGCCACATCCCCGCCAACTTCTCTTAATTCACGAATGGATTTTTTGATTCCCTCATACTGCCAGCCATCACTTTCGTTTTCATTTAATGTAGGAAATCCTCCCCATGCCCAATCAATTTTACCGTCTTTAAGCCCTTTTGATTGCATAAATCCTAAATTAAAGAATTTTTGCCCAGTGCTTTTTGCTACTGCTGCAAGATTAAGTGCACCGTTATTTCCTAAACTTTCTCCGCTAACATATGCGGTCATATCTACAAATGGCGCAACTACTTGGTCTGCCCATTGAATTCCTTGACCTACACCAAAGTCGGCTTTTTTAACACTAGTTTGTTCGGTAGCAAATGCATCCTCCATGTTTAAAATAAGTGGAGCAATCATCAAGCTACAAAGTGCTGCTCCTGCTAATATTTTTTTGATATTTCTTTTATTATTCATTGTTATTTCTCCTTTTATAATAAAATCATTTATTAAAATTGCTTGCGTAATCGATTACAATTAATATATTAACAAACAAACAGGATAAAAATAACATTTTAAATCCATAATTAATGTTATTTAATTTCATCTACCATCCCTTCTAATAATGTTCGGTATTGCAAAAAAACAAATACATTAATTAAAAAGTTTAACCATAATAAATATACGCGTTTTTAAAATAACGAATAAACCAAAAAAAATACGTGTAACAAACTAAATTCAGGTATGTTTAATTTGTTCATGGTACACTAGAAATATAGAAAGGAGTTAAATGAATATGGCTATACTGAAAGATTATCGTTTTTGGATTTGTACGGTTGGAATAGTTGTTTTAGGATTTTTATCAGGGCTACTTAGTGGTAATCCAGGTAGTTATTATTATTCTCTTGAACTACCTCCATTTGCTCCACCTAGTTGGATATTTGGCCCAATGTGGACATTGTTGTATATTTTGATGGGGATTTCCTTATATTTATTACTAACATTGAAAAATAAACGCATCAAACAGAAATTAATTTCGTTATTTGTTGTTCAATTTATCTGTAATTTTCTTTGGTCAGCATTATTTTTTAATTTAAAAAATATTTTTATTGCTGCTCTTGATATTTCTTTATTAGTGATTGTCTTATCCATTTTACTTTATCAACTCTGGCTACATTATCGTTTAGTGATGTGGTTGATGATTCCTTATTATCTCTGGGTATTATTTGCTACAGTGCTTAACTATTCTATTTATTTTTTAAATTAAGCGACCGTAAAAAAGCACTCGGAACCGTCAAAGGTGACAGTTCCGAGTGCTTTTTTATTAATAACCATTCCCATAGTTGTATTCTTGGTTATAGGTTTCTTGTTGATAGGTTTGATCATTGTTTTGATTATAGTTCGGATCATAACCCTGATCGTAATTTTGCGTTGTTTCTGGAGTCGAGTAGTCATACTGATTGGTCTCTTGTGAATAATTAGAATAAGTTGAATCATTGCTATCTGTTACTGTTTCTGACGAATTTTCATTTGAGTCTGAATCATCATAAAACATGACTGAGGCATTCGCATTATTTAAATTAGGGAGCGTTTTACTGGTTTTGATCCCTAATTGTTTTTTCAATTCGTTTTGAATCCCTAATAAATCATTTTTCCCTAAGATCTGATAATAGATACTATCAATGGTTGCATCTTTTCCTTTTAATTGATCTTGTTTAATGGTTTCAAAAGCCGATGTGTAATTTGTCGCTACATCTAGCATGTCATCCCAATCCAAATCAGTTGTTACATTTTTTTCAACAGCTTTTAAAATTTTCCGATAGTTGCTGACGCCATCTAAACTCAATACTTTATTGACAATTTTCGTTACAACTTCTCGTTGACGTGCTTGACGACCAATGTCTCCTAATGGATCTTCGTGTCTCATTCTTGAATAAGCCAATCCAGTTTCTCCATCCAGAACTTGTTTACCAACAGGAACATGGACACCATCAAGTGTAAAATCAATCTTATTATTGACTTCAATGCCACCGACTGCATCGATTAAATCTTCCATCCCATCTAAGTTGATTGTCACATAATGATCAATAGGGATATCTAAAAGTTGCTCAATTGAGTCCATTGCCATTTCCACACCACCAAAGGCATAGGCATGATTTAACTTATCTACTGTTCCATAACCCACAATATTGGTATAAATATCACGATCTAAACTAATGATTGTCGATTTTTTTTGTTGTGGATTGACAGTCACTACCATCATTGTATCTGATCTTCCTTGTTCTGTTCTACCTAATCCACCGGTATCTAAACCCAATAATAAGACTGAAAATGGTTCTTTATCATCAATACTCACTTTCCCCGAGCGTTTCGATGATACTCGATTGGATTCTTTAGATATTTGATTAACTGTTCGATTTGCTTCTCCCATGAGTTTGATTCCATAAGCTGAAATCCCCCCAATTAAAATAACAAGAATTCCCAATAAAGCTATTACAACTTTTTGCCACCGCTTCATAATGCACCTCTATCTTACATTTTCTTAAAATATTTTCTCATACAAGTAATGTTTCAGCAATTTCCCTCTTTAAACATAATAAAACTTTAAAAAAAATAGAAATATTCAACTACTGATTATATATATGTAATTTTCTTAAAATTCTTAACTATCATACCATAGCATCTTTTAAGAGAAAAGTATGAATCTAGCTATTTCTATATACTCTATTTTTATCATCTCTTCAATGTTCACCACTTGTCTTATTTCACAAAAAAAGAAACGATGTCACCTATTAGACATTGTCTCTTTTTTACTAAAAATAGGATTAACAGGTTTATCCTACAGTTAAACTCTTTTTATTAGCCATTTTACGAATGTACCGATCAATTTCATGGAAATCACTGCCCGTAACAGAACCTTTTGCTAAAATGAGACTATCTTCATTCAATAGTTCTTCCAGTCGATCCGTTAATTCTTGTAGCGTAGCAAACCATTGAAAATTGTCATGAAGCATTTGCTCCTCCTGAAATATCGCTTTAAAATGTTCACCATATCCCAAGATGTAATCTGCGTTGGAATTTTCTATCGGTTCTTTCAATGATTCATGAATTTTTTTTGCTGTATTTCCTAAATCGGCAATTTGTCCCAGAACCAAAATACTTGTTCCTTGATAAAACGGTTGTATTTCATCAAAATAGGCAATCGCATTTTTCATTGCAGGTAAAGAGGCATTGTGTGTATCATCAATGAAAGTAAAATTAGCACCACTAGGAGAAGAATAAATTGTTTTATCAAGGATTTTTGTTAATGGTTTAAACGTTTCAAAAGCAGTTAAATAGCTATCAATTTCTCCTTTTATTTTCCAAATAGCTAATAAGGTAGCAAAAGCATTAGAAATCATCCCTGCTGAAGCAACAGCTAAATTCATTGTTCGTTTTTGTCCGAAAAAAGAAAAGACAACTTCACAAAAATCTCTTTTTTGTTTCGTTTGGATTAAAAAGACATCATTTGTTGGATCAATCAACGAATAAGTCAAAATATCAGTAGTTCTTTTTCGTGCAGCATTCATTAAAATTTCTAATTCTTTTTCACCGATATCTGTATTGATAATCGCTGTTCCATTTCTTTTTAATCCTTCAAATATTTTAGCTTTATGCCTAGCCACTCCTATCGTATCTTTTAATGAGCTAAGATGTGCTTCACCAATCGAAGTGACAATGGCAATATCTGGTTGAATCAAAAGGGACATCGAACCTGTATCATGAGAATTCAATGCATTGACAGAGACTTCTAAATTTAAAATATCTGGATCACTGACTAGCTTGCTTAGATAAAGAGGAATGGCAAATCGTACATTATGATTCCCTCTATTTTCCAATACCGTTTCTTTTTCAAATACATGTGAAATCATCATCCGAGTAGACGTTTTTCCAGCCGAACCCGTAATCGCTATGACTGGTTTTTCATAGGAATTTCTTATTTTTTTTGAAATATTTATTAAAAATTCCCAACTATTTTTTACAATAAATTGGGGCGTATTAACTGAAAGATCTTCGATTGGTTTTTCGGTGACAATTAAACCAAAATCATTTTCTCTTCCTCTGATTTGTTCGTTTCCATCTCGCCAACTTACTTTCTTACGATTTATATAGCTTCTTCTTTCAGGAGTAATACAAACAAATAAGGTGGTTGAATAATCTGTTCGTCTATTTAAATGTCCAGAAAAGTATTCAAAATTATCAATTTTTTGATCAAGATGATCATAGTTTTTAAAATATGCACCTTCAATATCTGCTAATAATCCTTGAATCTTCCACATCTTCTTGCACCTACTTTACTATTGTTTAGGACTACCATTTGCCTCGTCTTGGTCGTGCTTGATTGACATATCTTGTCGCTGTTTTTTCAATTCTTTGGGGAGAATCATCTTGATCGACTTCCCAAGGATACAAACCATCGGCATTTTTTTGGTATTGGCTCCAATCATTTTCAATCGAAGTCGATTGGTGTTCTTTTTTCTTTTTAATTCGAAAAACCAAATAAGAGAAACCAATTAAAGCTAATGCGGTAAACCGAATATAACCGACCATTTTTTTCACTCCTCTTCTTTATAATGGATCGAGTAATTAATCAAACCAGATAAAAAGTGTTCTGCATCATCTATCCTCATTCGAAAACGATCATGACGTGCAAAAAATCCATATTTTATTGCTTGAGGATTTTTAAAAAATTGTGCAAATTCAGGGAACATGACCCCGGTTGTGATTTCATGTAATACTCTTTTTTTCATCACTGTATTGATTCGTGTTTTTGTTTTTATAAACTCTTCATCAACTGGAAATATTTTTTTTCTTAGTGGACTTACTTCAAGTTTACTTATCATTTTAGAAGCCGCTACTAATAATTCAAGCATCGTAGGATAGGCAGTGTCTCGTTGATCAATAAAGTTGATGTTTACCATCGCATTTTTAATACCAAATTCGTAATACGTATCTTTTTCCTGATATTTAAGCATTTCATTGGTTGCATAACTTAACCAATGATCGTGATACTTTTGATAATTATCAGCGACAAATCGTTCCATCAAGCCTTCACAAATTTCAAAAACTTCAATGTGTTTTATAATTTCATAGGCTCTTAGTAAAGAAAATAGAATTTCCCCATCATAGTAAATAATTCTGAACTGTTCTTTTGTATTTAATTCTGCGTCAAGAACGTGGATCGTTTTATAATCTGATGTGATAAATTTTTTTGATACAGATTCAATTAACCGGGTAAGCTGATTGTGAAAGTGTGGTTCTTTTGTTACTTCAGAATACTTAGCTAAAGCAAGAATAGCTGTCGCTTGGGCCCCTAATTTATACTCGATTTCTTTATTCAAATAGTCTTTGATTAGTAAATGCCCATCGACTTCAGAAGTCAGATTGCTTAAGCCCCACTCTAATCCTTCTTTGATATCTTGCATCATTGAATAATCTGAAAAATATTCAGCTGATTCTGCCAAGGCATATAAAGAAGAAAAGTGACGAACAGAATTATAACCTTTTAATAATTGGTCATAACACGGATAATAGCCGTAAATGAACTTACCACTCGAAGTTAATTGATTTTTCAAATAGTTACTCCCTTGTTCAATAACTAATTCTGTGATTTCTTCAAGATTTTCATCAGTCACTTCTCTTACGTGATTGCCGTTTCCATAATCTTTTAACAAAAATACTTCACCATTTTCAAAATAAAAGGACGCTGTTTCAAAAAAGTAAAATTTTGAGCGCTGTAAGTAACTTAAATCATTTTCTTCTCGTCCATATTTGCGTTTCACATATCCACGATAGTTTTGAGAATCAATGTGTAAATCAGGATGATTTTTCCCAACTATATGTGCTTTACTTGGCTTAATGATTGCATTGGCGACTAATTCTTCTTTTAAAAAACTTCTTTTACGTATTCCATCTATCCGCAAATTAAAATCGATATAGTTATTTCGTTTGATTTTTTTCAAACGCTCGTTTACTTGAGAAAAGTTAGCTTGTTCTTCATTGATAACGATATCTAACCTCAAATACGCTGCGGATTCAAATTTATTTGTCCGATAAGCCGTTAAAAAATTATTCCAAATTGTTTTAAAATTATTTCCGTAAAATTCATAAGTTCTTCCACGTTCATCGAAATTTCCAACTGTGACAATTAATAATTTTTTTGCAACATTCATCTCAACTTTTTCAAGTGTATCTTTGATTATTGATACATCGTTTTTGTATGTTTGAACTGGCATCTACTCACCTCTATCAATAATGAAGTGGTCATAACTATATCAGCAACTATCAGCACTTAGTCTATTTCAATAGTTATGACCGCTTCCTTAATTATTAGTTATTTTTTTTATTTTTTCGCAATTTCCAAATACCTAAGCCCGAGATTAAGGAGATTAATCCACCTAACCAAGAGGCAGATACATTTAATGTGTCATCTGTTTTAGGATACATTTTTGGTGTTGTTCCAGCCTGGTAATTCATTGGTTTTGTTCCACTATAACTACTACCATAGCTTGACGGTAATTTTGGCGTATTCATCCCTGATCCTCCAGATGTATTCGTTGGAATTACCGCATCTGGTCCTCCAGAAGAATCAGAACCGTTATTC